>CAZMRK010000636.1:0-4464 GCA_964568355.1 uncultured Solibacteraceae bacterium
GATTGTAAGCGGAGGTTGTCGGACTGCTGCCGTAACCGGTGGTGGAGGGCAGAATTCCGTAGTACGGACTGGGAAGCTGGCGGTCCAGATAGGACGGATCCGCCTGGCCGCGCAGGAAATCCGGATAGGGCACGTTGCCCATCTGATAGGAATAGGTCTCATGCACCTCCTGATTGCCCGTGTAGGAGAGTTCGCCGATCATGCCCCACGGTAACTGCCGTTCGAAACCAAATGAATACTGGTAGCTGCGGGGCATGGGAACCTTGCGGCTGTCAAAGCCAATGCCATTTCCCACATTGGTGAGCAGGCCCAGCGAAGATCCGGCCACAGGCAGCAGGCCCTGCGGGAACGGCTGCGCAAGCGAGTATGGCCCGGTCGAGCAGTCGATCGATCCGCCGCTGCATGCCGAAGGCGTAAGGCCGTCGAGCGACCGCACGTAGTTCGTATTCTGGCTGAACCCGGTGGTCGTATTTTCCTGCGTCTGAGAGCGGTAGAAGACGCCGAAGCCGGCGCGCAGCACCGTCTTGGGAGCGAACTGCCAGGCGACGCCGATGCGCGGCGCGATGGCGGTCCAGTCGGTATCGTACGGCCTGCGCGGCTGGCCGTCTTTACCCGGGAACATCAGCCCGCCGTACAGCGCGGAGGGGGCGTCCGGGTATTTGTCGGTGTGAGTGGCGTCGTAGCTCGCCTTCAGTTCTTTCCACCTGGCGATCACCTGATCGCTCAACGGATTGACAGTGGTGGCGGCGAAGCCGGAGTTCAAGCGATTGTAGCGTTCCAGGAAGGGAACCTGGATGTCATAGCGAAGGCCAAGGTTCAGGGTCAGGTTCGAAGCTACCTTCCAGTCATCCTGCACATAGAAGGCATAGTAAGGACGGGTGCGATAAAACGTGTCGCGATATTCGACCCGCGTGGCGTCGTCGCCGGTATTGTTGGGCAAGCCGAGCAGCAGCGCGGCCACCGAACTACCGTCGGAGAAGCCCGTATTCACGGCGCTGGCCCGCTGCGTCCAGAACTGGTCGAAATTGAAGGTCCCGGCGCCGTAACCGGTGTCGCCGTTGGCCTTCATGGTGTAGTTGTATTCGAAGCCGAAGTGGAAACTGTGCTTGTTCTTAGTCCAGGTGATGCTCGGCTGGAAATTCCACTGATTGTAAGAGTTCCACTCCACGGAGTTGTTGAACACCTGAGTGAAATTCTGGACGGTAACCCGCGGGGGAAGGTTCGCGGCGTTGGGGGAATTCACCATCCCCGCCATGCCGAGATCTTGGGCGGTGAAGCCGAACTGGTCGCTGCGCGGGAACTTGGAGGTGAAACGGCTGAAGGAGCCGCGCACGTCCAGCACGGCGCTGGGCCCGAGAATGTGGGTCCAGTCCGCAATATAGTTCTGGTCTGTCCGCTGGCTGTAGATATCTCCCTGGACCGCCGGCGGAGGGAACCCGCTGCCGTTGCGATACTCCCAGCCGTGCTGGAAGGTAAACAATGCATAGAACCGGTCGTTGTCGCCGATCACGTGGTCCCACCGGGCCATCGGCTGATCATAGCGGTAGCGGCCCGTGTTCTGAGCGCCGACGTAGTTCTGGCTCAGCGCATTTGGATCTCCGGTGTTGGGCGCGGGGTAGTAGCTGAGGATCTTCGCGCCGATCGGGTTGATGCGGCTCTGGGGGATTACGTTGCCCGGAAACGGATTGCGCCAGTACATCGATGTGCCGCAGGGTTCCGAAGGCGCGCCGCAGGCGTGAGTGGTCAAAGGATCGTAGATCTGGTAGCCGAAGTCGCTGAAGTGCTGTCCGTCGCGTAGCGCCATGGGAACCGTATTGCTCACGACGTTGAACGGAACCACTTCCCGCCAGCCTTCAAAGCTGCCGAATACAAAGTCCTTGTTCTTGCGGATCGGCCCGCCAACCACGCCGCCGAACTGATGCTGGTTGTGCTTGCCTTTGCCTTTTGCGGCCTGGTTGTTCTGCGTGGTGTTCGCGTCGAGGACGGAATTGCGCCAGAACTCGAAGACATCGCCGTGCCAGTCGTTCCCTCCCGATTTCAGGGTCGTGTTGACGATGCCGCCGGTGAACTTGCCAAACTGCGCATCATAGGTGTTGGTCATCACCTTGAATTCCTGGACCGCTTCCACGTTGGGAGCGAGCTGCCAGTTGCCGTCCTTGTCGCTGATGGGCGCGCCGTTGAGCAGGAACTGGCTCTCTCCCGGACGGCCGCCGTTGATTTTGTAGGAATTGTTCACGTCCCAGCCGCGCGTACCGGAAAAGCCGGACGCGCCGAATTCCTCCTGCGTGAAGATCACACCGGGAGTCAGGGACATCAGCATATACGTCTGACGCCCGTTGAGCGGATACTGCTGGGTTTTGATCGGGTCGAAGTTGAGGCCGCGCGAGGCAGTTGCGGTTTCGATGGTGTCCTGTTCGGCACTGACGGTGATCTCCTGGGTCACTCCACCAACGGTTAACTGGAGCTTCAACTCCTTTTTATCGGCCGTGCGAAGCTCAATGCCCTCATTGCGGAGAACACTGAAGCCATGGGCCGTAACTTCCACATTGTAGGTACCAGGGTTAAGGTACGGAATCGTGAAGAATCCTTCGCTTGTGGTCTTTCCTTCGGTGGCCTGGTTGGTTGCGAGATTGATGGCCTTCACCGTGGCGCTCGGAACCGCTGCGCCGGTCGGGTCCGTTACCTGCCCGATCAGTGTGGCGCGGAAGTCCTGTGCGAATAAAAAGCCGCAAACAAGGAAAAATAGAGACACAAATCGACTGAGATTGTGCATAAATATCCCCAATGGATTGTGGCGGATGGCGGGAGGAATAAACCAAATTACACAACTGGCTACGATCCGGTGCTATGACATAGGCCTGGCGTCTCCGTTGCTCCGCCCCTAAAGTATTTCAAGAGCTGTTAATCTGAAACTGATAGTAGAGCACGACCAGACAATTGTCAAGAATGTAAAGGGGCGCCTGCGGTGTATCGGTTAATAAAATTACATCAGCAGGACGGACGATTTTCTTCGAAATACTGGGAGCCGGCCCCAGATTAGGCGAGGGATTTTCGGCTAATGCACAGCGGGTTACAGGGTTATTGCGGGGGTAAATATCCGCTGTTTGATTGGAGCCGGCACCGGCGCGATTGCCGCTGCTGCGCGCAAATGGCGGGAACGGCTCTGAGGGTCCGCGCAATTTCCGGCCACTTCCACGCGGCCCCCCGACCGATCAACGCGCCATTCTGCGCTCGTCCGGCTCGATCTGTTTATAGCCGGCGGGCACTTCGAATTTGGCCGAATCCACGGGAGCGGAAGAAAAGTTGGTAGTCTCCATGGTCATCTCCAGCAGCGCGCCGGAGACATCGCCCTGAGGCTGCGCGGGTGCCGATTGCGGCTGTTCGGAAGAGGCGGTCTGCTCCTGCGGTTCTGCCTTTTTCTTCTTACCAAAACCACCGAAACGTCCAAAGCGTCCTCCGAGGGCGCTTCCCACGGCGGAGCCCACGGAAGGCTTTTCCGCCTGCTGCTGGGGAGGGTTGGAAGGCGGCGGGGCGGCACCGGCGTTGGCTCCGGAGGCCGCATTTCCGGAGACTCCCATCTTCACCACCTGATAGACCGGGATCCCCTCCAGGCTGCCGGACTGCTTATAAAGCTCCGCCATAGCCTTGGCCATATCGGGGCGGGCCATGAACATATTGCCGCCGGGAGTCCAGTTGAGCTTCTGGGCCATCCGTTTCTGGAAGTCGACCACTTCCTGATAGCCGGCCACGCGGGGCGCCAGCCACATATCGGAGATGACGGTCATCGCGCCGGTCTGGCCCGACTTCTGGTCGGTGCCCTCCATCTCCATTTTGAGGATGGTCTCTTTGGCGTCAAAGCCGCCGATCTGTTTGGTCTGGCCGGTCGCATTGACCGAAACCTTGAACTGCACATCGGCGCCTTCGCCCTGCTTTTCCCGCATTTTCTGCGACATCTGATCGAGCATCTGCTTCATCTGGGCAAAGGTCATCACCGAGTACGTCTTCTTCTGGAAGTCGACCCTGGTGATGGTCTCCTTGCCGAGATCGATGATCTGGGCGTGATCCTGCGAGAGGTGCACCATGCGGTCTCCCTGGACCGCGACGGTGGTGTGGATGGGCTCGCGCGCCTGGCGGGAAAACACGCCGGCTACCTTCATCATGCCGGCGACAGCCCCGCCGGTGATCTGAGACGTCTGTTCCATACTGAAGTCCGCCAGCAGAGCAGACGCCGGAAAGACGAGCACCAGAAAGGTGCGGAGTATTACATTTACCCTTGCAGATTGTCGCATCGAACCAACTCCTGTTTCGCCCCATCGTAGGACATGAGACTACACAAGACAAGGAGAACCATCCGCATAGCGGTACTGGAACTGTGGTTTCCACCTGCTCCCGGTGAATAGTACGCTACTTCTCCAGGCGCAGCAGCACCAGGTCGTAGACCTTCAGATGGGGGATCCGGAAACC
>CAZMRK010000637.1:0-12154 GCA_964568355.1 uncultured Solibacteraceae bacterium
AAGCATAGGGTAACTTGTGGCCCCACTGTCATCTGTCCATATTTCCGCGACCTCAGTGTCGCGGCCTCATTGAAGGCCGCGGACGTCCAACGTTGGACATTCGGGCATTTGTATTTCCGCGATCTCAGTGTCACGGCCTCATTGAAACAGTCGCGGCCGCGCTGAGCACTGGAGCTGCTGCGCCTATTTCCGCGACCTCTTCGCCAACGGGAACACCAGCGGCATTTCCGCGGCCTCGTGGAAGCTATCTAGGGCTGCCTGGGAGCTATGGCTGGAGCCGCCTTCCCCCGTCAGCCCGCTGGACAGCGAAAATTCATCGAATTGCCACCAAATTTCGATGGGGATCACTCGAATTTGGCAGAAATTTTCGGCCGGGCGGATCGCTCGTGCCAGTGTCGCCAGTAGGAAAAGCCGGGAAATAGATAACGAAATAGTCCCTAAAAACGGTATACTCTACTATGATCTGGTACTCGGTGGAGCAAATGGGGAGTACCGGATGGCGGGGTGAAACGGTTCGGCGTGTCCCGTCACATATAGAGAGTGCCATCCCGGTGGATGGTGATCACAATGCGGCACCTTGTTGCATGACCGCGAAGTCCGCTGTGGCTGCGGTTCGGGTGGTGGAACGGAACCGCGCGCGGCAGCAGACGGACAAAAGAAGCTCCCACAACGGAGGAAGAGCAAAAATCATGTCTGGGCCAAATCAATCGGAGAGAAGAACGAAGCGACGGTTTTTTATCGAAAGAGAAGTTCGCTACCGCGTTCTTGATGACGACCAAATCGTCGATTCGGGGGTCGGCAGGACGGTGAACATCAGCAGTGGAGGCGTCGCCTTCGTGTGCGACCACGAACTGCAGTCCGGTTCCTTTCTGGAGGTGTCGATCAGTTGGCCTGCTCTGCTGGATAACTCCTGCCGAATGAAGCTGGTCGCTTTTGGCAGGGTGCTGCGGAGCGACGATTGTCATGTCGTAACGACAATCGAAAAGTATGAGTTTCGCACGCAGGCGCGTGCTTCCGGCGAGGCGGTGATGAGTACGCGTGCCAACGCCATTTTGCGGCGATGGGTGGAGGGAACCAGAAAGGATGACCTCAAGCTGGGGCAGTTTGCCAAAGGGGAACACATCCTCAGTCACGCCTGACCTTTGCCTCGGATTCACCCAAATTCAACCTGATCTGCCACTCGCGACCGGAGCCCGTCTCCGGTCGTTTTCTTTTTCACACATTTATCGCGTCCCTATCCATCGGTGCCGCTAGTAAAGCAATGTGGCAGTTGACACCAATCCGCGAAAAAACATAAACTGCCCCTAGTGCATTGGCTGGCGGCGCTGCCTGCCAGAACGAGGGGACATGAAAAAATATCTATCGATTCTGTTATTGTTTGTGTGTGCCGTTGCGTTGTTCGCGCAGGCCGACCGTGGATCCATCGTCGGCACAATCACGGACCCGACTGGCGCCGTGGTGCCTAATGTCGCAGTATCAATCGTCAACGTTAACACAAATGTTACGTTTAATAGCACTACAAGAGAGAATGGCACCTACGCATTCCTGAACCTCCCGGTCGGCACTTATACCCTGCGTGTCAAAGCGCAGGGGTTTCGCTCCCAAGACTTGACTGGAATTGTGGTGCAAGTGAACCAGCAGGCCAAGGTCGATGTGGCCCTCCAAATCGGCGATGTCGGCCAGACGGTGGAAGTCGCGGCCTCGGCGGCGATGATTCAAACCGAATCGACCGACGTCGGTACGGTCCTCGATGAAAAGCGTTTCCTTGACCTGCCGCTAACCCTCGGCGGCGGTATCCGTAACCCATCTTCCTTTATCTTTCTTTCTCCGGGAGTCTCAGGTAATACCTGGGAAAAGCACGTGGGAGGCGGTGGATCGTTCAACGACCAGGTATACTTTGACGGAATCGCCCTCTCGCGCGGCGACCTTGCCAACGATGCTGAGGTGAATCCCTCGGTCGACGCCATCGCCGAATTCAAACTGATTCTGAATAACTACTCCGCGGAATACTCCCACGCGCTTGCCGGTGTTACCAGTTACACCATGAAGAGTGGAACCAACCAGTTCCACGGAAACATGTTCGAGTTCAACGATAACAACCACTTCGATGCGCGCGGATTCTTCAGCCCGACCAAGGCCTTCCGTAACCAGAACGAATGGGGTTTCACGGCCGGAGCTCCGGTGATCTTTCCCAAGATCTACAACGGTGCGAACAAGACCTTCTGGTTCTTCTCGTTCGACCAGTTCTATATTCGCGGCGGCCAGTTGACCGGATTGAACACGCTTCCGACCGCGCGTATGCTGCAGGGTGATTTTGGCGAGTGGGGCGGCCCCCTCTATGATCCGAGTACCACTGCCACCGATGCCTCCGGCAAGGTGACGCGCATGCCTTTCCCCAACAATGTCATTCCTAAATCGCAGTTCAGCCAGATCAGTTCCAAGATGATCGCGTATCAGCCGCTCCCGACGCTGCCGGGCATTGTGAATAATAGCCCCGCGCCGCTGGGCAGCCCATGGTCCGATCAGCGCAGCCTTGGCTTCAAAATCGACCAGGTGATTCACACCAATCACCACCTGAGCGGTATGTTCAACATGACTGATCGTCCGGCGGAGAAGAGCCCCGCGCCTTCACGGCTGATTCCAGTGGGCAGCACAACGGCACTCGCCAACTACAACATTCAGCGGGTGACCACGCGCCTGATCCGTCTCAATTACGACTGGAACATTAGCTCGACGTTGTTGAACCACATCGGAGCGGGTTTGTCGCGGTTCCGCAATCCCAACTTTTCGGTTGGTTATAACCAGGGTTGGACGCAACCGGATGGCGGCAAGCTGGGTCTGACCGGTGTGCAATTCGATCTGTTCCCGACCGTGCAGTTCCAGCAGGGCTACACGCGCTATGGGGACGACATTGCCTCGGATAACTATTTCACCACGCTTTCGATTTTGGATAACCTGACGTGGATCAAGGGGCGTCACACGGTGAAGATGGGCGTCGAGGTCCAGGCGCATCGTGACAATTACCGGAACTTCGGCAACGGTGGCGGCACGTTCAACTTCAGCCAGTTGGAAACCGGACTGCCGGGAGTGGCCAATAGCGGCAATGCGTTTGCCAGCTTCCTACTCGGCGCGGTGGATAGTGGCAACTCCTATTTCCGCTCTTCGCTGCCCGGCGGCCGATATAAGTATTACGGCGTATATGTCGACGACAGCTTTAAAATCACGCCGACGTTCATGTTGAATATGGGGTTGCGCTGGGAAGTGCAGGTGCCCACCTCTGATCCGCTGGGACGAGTCTCCTACATGGACCCGTCGGCTTCGAACCCGGGCGCCGGCAATCTTCCCGGCGCATATGTGTTCGGCGGAAGCGGCGATGGCCGGAGCGGCTTCAATCGCTTCTTCGATATCCACTACAAGAACTTCGCTCCGCGAATCGGCTTCGCCTGGACCTTTGCGAAGAACACCGTGCTGCGCGGCGGTTACGGCATCTTCTATAAGGAGTACATCAACGAAGGTGTGGGCATTCCGCAAACCGGCTTTTCGATCACGCCGACTTTCGCCAGCGCCGATAGCGGCGTGACGCCGGCCTTCTATTGGGACAACGGATTCCCGCAGAACTTCAACCGGCCGCCGCTCATCTCGCCGACCGTGGCCAATGGGCAGAACGCACAGGTAGTAGACCGCGCTACGGGAGGCACCATTCCGTATGCCCAGCAGTACAACCTCACTCTGGAGCACCAGTTCACGCAAAACCTGATGGTGAGTGCGGCCTATGTGGGTAACACCACGCGGCACATGTATGACGCGCTGCAACTCAACCAGGTGAACCCCACCTACTATGGCCTGGGCGATGCGCTGCTGCGCTCGAACATCAATTCACCGGCAGCACAGGCGGCCGGGTTCAGGGAGCCCTTCGCCGGCTTCGCCCAACTCTACGGGGCTCGTGCAACCGTAGCGCAGGCCCTGCGTGCCTATCCGCAGTACCAGGGCGTCAGCACCGTGGCGGCTCCGTATGCCAACTCCAGCTACAATTCCTTCCAGCTCAAAGTGGACAAGCGTTTTTCCAAGGGGCTGACCGGCACGTTCGCTTACACCTTCTCCAAATACCTGTCGAACGGAATCGGCTTTACGAGTGGGAACAGCGCCGTGGTCCAGCAGAACTATTTCCAGCGGGAGAAGTTCCTCTATACAACCGACCAGCCGCACATCGTGGTGTTCAGCTTCAACTACGAACTGCCCATCGGGCGCGGCAGGCCGGTGGCCCTGCGCGGATTCCTGGATAAGGCTTTGGGTGGATGGTCGGTGGGAAGCGTGGCCTCCTATTCGAGCGGCTATCCGATTCCGATCTATACCACCAATACCCTGCCGATCTTCAACGGCGGCCTCCGGCCGAACCTGACCGGGCAGCCGATTCGCGCGACCTACAGCGGCGATTTTGATCCCAACGCCGATGCCTATCTCAACAAGGCGGCATTCTCGCTGCCTGGACCGCTGCAGTTCGGCAACGCGCCGGTATACCTCTCGACGCGGCAGCCCGGATTCATTTCCGAGTCGTTCGCGGCCATCAAGGATACTCAGATTTTCGAGCGGTTTAACCTGCAATTCCGTCTGGAAATGTCGAATCCATTCAACCGGGTGGTGTTCGGCGCTCCGACGGCAGACTTTTCTTCGCCGAGTTTCGGGTTGGTCAGCTCCACGTCCAACTCGCCGCGGCAGATCCAGTTCGGCCTGAAGCTGATGTGGTAGTCCAGGCCGGCATCGTTTGACGAAAGGGCGGCTTGTCCTGCTTCAGGACGACCGCCCTTTTCTTTTTATGCCGTGATGTGAGATATAGAACAGGTGTATTTTCGAATCGCGTTATTGGGAATTCTGACAGCGACGCTCTGGGCTGGAGTCCACGGGCGGGACGAGCAGGCGATCGCCGACGTGCTTTCTGGAAAACGGACGACGGCGAACGCCGCATGGTGGGGATTCGATCCGGAAGACTCCACGGCCGCGCTCCAGGCGGCCATCGATTCTAAAGCAAAAACGGTAGTGGTTCCGTTTCTCGGCAGTCCGTGGATCATTCGTCCGGTGAGGCTGCGCGGACAACAGGAGATCCTGTTCGAGCCTGGCGTCCTCGTCTTGGCGAAGAAGGGCGAGTTTCGCGGCAAGGGCGACAGCCTGTTCACCGCCACGGATGTTTCCGATTTGACCATGCGCGGATACGGCGCCACTCTGCGCATGCGCAAGAAAGATTACCAGAGCAGTTCCTATGAGAAGGCGGAGTGGCGCATGGGGATCGCGCTGCATGGCTGCCGGCGCGTGCTGATCGAAGGGCTGCGTGTGGAAAGCACGGGCGGGGACGGACTTTATGTCGACGGAGGCTCGCAGTTGGATTGGAGCGAGGACGTCACTATCCGTAACTGCGTCGCGCATGACAATCACCGCCAGGGGATCAGCGTGATCAGCGCGGTCAACCTGCTGGTGGAGAACTGCACCTTCTCCGACACACGCGGAACCGCGCCGGAAGCGGGCATCGACCTGGAGCCGGATGCTCCCAAGCAGCGCCTGGTGAACTGCGTGATTCGCAACTGCATTTTCGAAAACAATCACGGCCATGGAATTCTGGTGCACCTGCACCCCTTGAATGCGACCAGCGCGCCGGTCTCGATTCGCTTCGAGAATTGCATTTCGCGCATGGGGCACACTGCCGGCGAGTCGCCGGAAGAGGTGGCACGGATGGACGCGGGCGGTTTCGCCGGCATGGCCGTGGGCGCGGCGGTGGACGGCGGCGCAAAGGGGCTCGTGGAATTTGTCAACTGTCACAGCGAGAATACCGGGAGAGAAGGCGCCAAGGTCTACGATAAGTCCGCCGACAGCGTGCTGGTGCGGTTTCGGAATTGCAGTTGGCGGAATGCCTGGGTATCACCCGTAATCGACTATGGCGGACCGCGCGTGCCCGTCTACCTGGTAACGCGGCGTCCGGAGATCACCAGGCGGCTGGGCGGAGTCGAGTTCCTCAACTGCCGGGTTTACGACCATGTGGCGCGCCCGGCGCTTCAGGCATATGACGAGACCGGCCAGTTTGGCGTACGCGACGTGCACGGCCGCATCCTTGTCGAGAACCAGGCTGGCGTGCGCACCTGGCTAGGCCCCGATCCGCGGAATGTCGATGTGAAAGTCGAATCCGCGGAGAAGTCGGCGGTTGTCCGCTGACGCGTCTCAGGGCTTCGCTGGCGCCGGCTCGCGGATCGCAGAAGGGCGCGCGACCCGGCCCTCACGGGCCTCGGTGAGCGAGATGTGGTTGGCGGTGAGAGTCGCGCCGAGCGTGCGATCGAGCGAGATGCGCGCAGTGGCATATGCCGCCAGTGCCGCTACTTCGCTGGATTGGGCATTGACCATATCGCGCTGCTGCTGGATCACGTTATACGGCGTGGAAGTACCCAGCGCGAAGCGCTTCTGCTCGGCGGCTAGCAGTTCCTCCTGCAGCACGCGATTGCGCTCGGCAGCTTCGTAGCGGGCCCGGGCCTGCTGTAAGGAAACTACGCCATTGAGCACATCTACTTCGACCTGGTTCAGATCCTTTCGCGTGGTGAGCTGCGACTGGCGAAGCTGCAGTTGATCGATCGAATAGTCCGCCTGAGCCTGCCAGTTGTGAATCTGCGCCCCGTAGAATGCGCCGATGCGTTCAGTAGGGAAGTTGCGGCGGAATATCTGGCCGAGCGCATTGCCGATCCCGCCGCTAAAAAATGGATCGGCTGTTTCGCTGGCGCCCTGGCTGGTAACCGTCCGCTCCGCTCCCGACAGGCCGGCATGGCTCTCCGCGCCGAAGACCACCAGGTCCGGGCGGACACCGTTCTTCGTGCCAATTGCCGAAACCGTTGCGGCTGCGGTATTGGCTTTCTCCACGGCCAGATCGCTGCGGTTGGCGAGAGCCTGGCGAACCATCTCATCGAGCGGCGCCAGATCGTCTTTCTGAGGCATCACGATAGGGTCGATCGGCAGGATCCGTACCGAGCGGAGCACTGGATCGGCCGTGCCGTCGCGGCTGAGCAGATTTTTCAGCCGGATTTCCTGTTGTTCGACGGTGGTTTCAGAGTCGGCCAGGGCCTGGCGGCTGGTAACCACCTGAGTCTCCGCCGTGTCCAGGTCCGGAGGCGCCACGGCACCCAGCTTCACCTGTTCTTTCACGTTGGTGAAAAAGGTCTGTGCCGTTTCGAATGCCGCCCGCTTCGCACGAACATCCTGATGGGCCGAGGCCAGCCCGTAATATGCATTCAGCACGGTGGTCACCACGTCGATGACCTGCGCCTGGAAGGTCAGATCAGAGGTCTCGCGATTCATTTTCGCTACGGTGATGGTGCGCGCATTGACGGCCACGCCAAAGCCTCGCAGCAGGTTGTGTTGAAATGCGACCTGAAGCCTCGGCGCGGTGGAGGGGTTCAGGACATCGGTAGGCGAGTTCTCCCGCAGGTAGTTGCCCGTGTAAGTGACATTGATGGCACCGCCGGTGAGGAAGCCCTGCTGGTAGCTGAACGAATGCGCACGGGTATCCGATATCAGCACCGGCGTAATGCTCTGCACGATATTCGGCTGCGGAGTGGATGTGTGGCTGAAAGTGCTTGCTTCCTGAATGGAAGGATCCAGGGTTTGCGTCACCGGTCCGACCTGGGAGATGCTCGCGTTGGTGGTGGGGGCATTGTTGCCGCCTGCGCCGGCGATGCGGACGCCCGCGGCGGCCTGGCTGCCCGTCACGCCCTGTCCGGCGGCCACCGAACCGGCTTGCGAAGCATTACTCGGAACACCGGGCAGAGCCCCGCCCGCTTCGGAGCGGGTGACCCGCCAGCCCGCCGTCACCGGGCCGTACCGGGCTACCTCGAGGTCGATGTTGTTTTCGAGCGCCAGCGCGATCGCATCCTGCGCCGTGAGATAAAGTGTCCCGGCACGAACCAGTTCGCGCAGCCGGGGAGAGTTCGCCAGTCGTACCGGCGGCACATCCGGGGCCACATAGGAGCGCACGATGGCTGGTGCGTCGGAACGCACCGGGGCGATCGTTTCCTGTTGCGCCTGGGCGAGCGAGCCGGGCAGAATCACCAATAATCCTACGGCTGCCCCGGTGCGAAGCCGGTTCGAAAAGTGGCTGCGAGCGGTCATGGGCGATCCCCCTTGGGCAAATCGGCCGGAAGTGCCGAGGGCCGGGAAAGATGCCCCCGCAACGCTTCACCGACCACAATATGGTTGGCTTCAAGCGTGTTGCCCATTGCCTGATCGAAAGCGATGCGGGCATGGGTGTAATTGGCCATGCTCTGCACCTCGGTGCTGCGCGCTGTAGCGAGGTCCCGCTGATCCTGCACCACCTGGAAGGCAGTGGCCGCGCCCAGTTGATATCTGCGCTGGTCGGCGGTCAGTGTGCGTTCCTGCAGGATTCGCGACTGCACCGCCGCTTCATATCGCACGCGGGCCTGCTGCAAACCGAGCACTGCGTTTTGTACATCGACGCGAATCTGGTTGACGTTCTTCCGCAGGTTTAGCTGGTTTTGGCGCAGTTCCAACATGCTGGTGGCGTAGTCGGCCTGAGCCGCTCGATTGCGCAACGGGATATTCAGCGAAAGGCCGGCCGAGTAGCTGGGATAGTTTCTGCGGGCAATCTGCGCCAGCAGGTTGCCATAGCCTCCGGCCAGGTAGGCCACGCCCGGCTGCAACGCGCCGATAGCGGTCAGCTCGCCGGTCATGGCGTTGTTGGTCAGCTCGCCAAAAGCTTGCAGAGTCGGCTTGAGAGAGTTCTTGATGCCCACCAGGTTCAGCTCATTGCTCTCCAGATTGAGGTGTGCCTGAGCCATTTCCACGCGATGCTTCAGCGCCTCCTGGATCAGGTCTTCGAGCGGCCGGATCTCGTCCCGGTCGGGAACCTGAATCCGGTCGAGCGGAATCACGTGCACATTGCTCAAACCGGCGCTGGCCACGCCATTGCGGGTGAGCGCGTTCTTCAGGATGGTTTCCTGCTGCTGAAGATTGGTCTCGGAGATCACCAGGTCCTGCCGGGCGGCATAGAGCTGGGCCTCGGCGCGGGTGACTTCGATCTCCGCCAGCGATCCAGCTTTGACCTGCTTCTGGTTGTCCTCCAACAGTTGCTGAGCCGTGGCCACCCCCTGGCGGCGGGCCCGCGCGTCTTCATGGAAACTGACCAGGTCCCAGTAAAGATTGAGGGCCGCGGAGACGGTCGCAATCAACTGTTGCTGAAACTGCAGATCGCTCACTTTGACGTTGTTCTTCTGAACGCGGATATTGCGGCCATTCACCGCCGAGCCGAAGCCTTGCAGAAGGTTCTGGGTCACCTGAAGATCGAGCGAGCCAAAGGTGTAAGGATTCAGGTTGAAAAGCTGGCTGTTTACCTTCACATATTGACTGGAGTACGCCACTTGGGCGTTCAATCCGAAATCCCAGTTCTGTGTATACTGCGCCTGGTAAGTGCGGGACGTCTGGATCAGCGCGGTGGTCCCGGTCAGCACAGTGTTGCTTTGCGGCGTCGTGGAATGCTGGAAATTGACAAAGCCGATGATCGTCGGATCGAGTGTGGGAATGGCCGGCCCCAATTGCGTGACGATTCCGCCGCCCGAGCTGACACCGGTGCCGGCGCTCAGGGTGGAAGCGCTGCTGGCCGAACTGACGCCTTGCAGGCTGACGCTTTGCGGCCCCGCTGCGACAGGCAGTCCGACGCTGCGCAGGGCGCCGCCGGCCCGGGCGCGCCGCAGTACTTCTTTGGCCAGCAGCGGGCCGTAGCGCTGTACCTCCACGTCGATGTTATTCTCGATCGCCAGCGCGACCACGTCTTCGACGGAAAGATAGAGGTTGCCCGCGCGGATCAGCGAGACCAGGCGCGGTGAATTCTCCAACCGGATGCCCGGAACGTTTCCGGCCTGATAAGGACGCGTGAGAAAGCCCAGTCCACCGGTGGCAGGTTGGATATCGATGGCGTTCTGTGCGGCCATAGGCGGCGACAGAAGTAACAAAACACACAGAGATGGGGGCAGTAAGGGGAATGGTCTCATCGCAGATGCCTGCTTCGGAACTTGCCGGCGGCCCGGGCCGCAAGATAGCGCGGATGTGGGTAAGATTTACAGCCATCCTGCTGGTACAGTTGAAGACTCGGTTCGCCTCATAACGATAGAGGAGGGCGCGCCGTCGCCGCAGCGAATTCCGACCTGCCTCCCCTAGGTCAAAGTATACGAAACCTGCCTCGGGTTCGTTCCCTGAAGGTATTTGGCGAGATGAGGAAAAGAAGAAAGGGGTGGATTTGCCACCCCTGTGAAGCAGAAGCAACTGCACAACGGCGCGGGAGCCGGCTTATTCGATTGCCAGAGTCGCTTTGGACTGCGACGCTACTCCGTCGACGGCGATCACGACCGGCACACTGCCGGACGCGGCCGCCTGCGGTACCACCAGATCGATGCGATACATACCCTGTATGGAATTGGGAACGGCGCCGGCGTAGGAGACAGTCGCAGGTTGCCCGTCGATCGTGGCGGTCACCGCGCCGGCGATTTTCTGAGCCGCGCTGGCCGAAGCCTGGGCGCCGGTGGTTCCAGCGGGATCCAATTGGCCGGCGCCCGTTAAGTATACAGATACCGTGGAACCCCTCGCCGCTGGGGCGCTCGAACTGTTGGCCGCACCGTTCTGGTTTGCCGCGCTGGCCTGTCCCGCCCCGCTGGCATCAGCCGTAAAGATGCCCGGCGCCGCTGTCGTGACGGTTTGCTGAAAAGCCGTCGACTGCTGGCCGCGCATGGAGATCTGCACGCTGGTCTGCGTCTTTCCTGCCACCTCGAAGGGCACCACGGCGCCGAGTTGTCCATTCTGGAGGTACAGAAGCGGTGCCGCTATGCCGTCAAATGTCAATTGGAGGCCATTGAGGGTCGTGGAGAGTTGATTGCCACTGTAAGAACCCTGCACGATGCCGTTGCCGCCGTTGCCGCCAAATCCGATTGCGCCGAAGTTGGACCCATAGACGGTGATGATTTCCCCTGGAGCGACCGCTCCAGTAGCATAACTGGCTGCATTGACGATTGCGGAAATCGAGCCAGGCTCGAATGCCTGCGAGTTCGTCACCGTCAGGGTCACCTGCACTGCCGCTGAACTGAGTCCGGCCGCGGCCAGGTGAATCGTTCCCGTACAGGTACCGGCGCTGAGCCCGGTTGTATGAATGGCGACTGAAATCGTGGCAGGCGTCGTGCCGCTAAGCGGCGTCGCCGAGAGAAAATCCGTGCATGTGGCATCAGCGATATTGGCGGTAAAATTGGCCGCCGCGCCTGTCGAGGCCACGACAAAAGTTTGCGTGGTCGTCGCGTTCCCTGGCAGATTGACATCGTTGCTCGCGGAAGCAGACGACGTGAAACTGAGCGACGAAGGGTTGGTGACCAGTGACGCGGACGGAGCCACAACCAGGGTCACGGGAATGCTGAGCGGGCTGTTGGTGACGCCGGAAGTCTTGACCGTGACGGTTCCCGTATAGGTGCCGCTGGCCAGGGAGCCGCCATTGACTGTTACGGTTAGCGTTGCCGGCAAGGATCCACTGGCGGGGCTGACCCTCAGCCAGTCGGCCGAAGTAGTCGCCGCATAGCTCCCCGTCAGGGTGCTGTCCGAATACCCTAGCGCGATCGTCTGGCCCGCCGGGGCGGCTCCCCCAGTGGCCTGCGCGAACAGCAGCGACACCGGCGCGGCCGTTATGGTCGGAGGCGTCTTGTCTGCCAGCAGGGCTTTCACGGCAATGATCCGGCCTTCGATGAACGGCTGCAGTCCCGGAATGGACCCCATGGTACCCTGCCCAAGCTGCCCACCCGCGCCAGGTGCGCCGCCGGGGAACCCGCCTCCTCCCGGCAGACCGCTTCCGTTTCCGCCGCCCGGATTGGAGGGCAGGCCGTTTTGTCCACCGCCGTTGCCCATCGATCCGCTCGTGTCCGCCGTCATGGCCTGCTCGAACTGATCCATGGTCACCAGCTTTTGCGTATCGGCGCTAACCCAGGGGCGGATCATATTGCGCAGTGTGTTCATGCGCGCAACCAGTGTGTCCGGAATCAGTACGGAGTTTACGAGCTGCTGGTAGATTTCGCGATAGCGTTGCTTATACTTCGCCACCTGCCAGAGCTTGGTGGCCAAGGGGCGAGCCGATTGCGTGCCG
>CAZMRK010000638.1:0-2595 GCA_964568355.1 uncultured Solibacteraceae bacterium
TTGAGTCCGGATCCCACAAACGCACCGCTATTCGTTTACAGTACGACCCGATTTTTCTTCTCCGCGTGTAAACCCGCGCGCCGCAGTTTCTGTCTACACCTACGGATGGAAAAGGCCCTGCCCCACACGGAGGCGATCGAACCGGCGGGCGGCTGTGCCGGGGAACTCGAAGACTTCGATGCCCTGGTGCGGCAGCACCGGCCCCGGATCTTCCGTTTTTTGCTGGCCAGCCTGCGCGACCGCGAATCCGCGGAAAACCTGGCGCAGGAGTGCTTTGTACGGGCGTACCAGGCGCGCGGGCAGTTTCGCGGCGCGGCCGCCGCCGGGACCTGGCTCATGCAGATTGCCGCCAACCTGGTGCGCAACCACGAAAGCAGCAGCCGGCTGAAGTTCTGGAGGAGGTCGCTCGACCCGGGCGCCGATCTCGTGGACCTGGGCGACTGGGTGCCGGACCAGCACCTCTCGCCGGAAGCCGCCGTCCTGGTGAAAGAAGAGGTCGCGGCCATCTGGCGCGCCGCCGGCGGCCTTTCCGAGCGCCAGCGCACCGTCTTCCTGCTGCGCTTTGTGGAAGATATGGACTTGATCGAGATCGCGGCGGTCACCGGCATGAAAGAAGGCACCGTCAAAACACACCTGTTTCGGGCCCTGGAAGCGGTACGGGCCAGGATGGAGAAAAGAAGATGAACCCACACCTGTCTTCGCGAGAGATTTCCGAATATCTGGCCGGCAGTGCCCGTCCGGAAAAGGTGCTGCACGCGCGGGAGTGCCTGGCCTGCCGGGAGGACCTGGAGCATCTGCAGGCGTCCCTGGCCCGATTTCGCGGCACGATCCGCAACTGGAGCGATGCGGTGAGCCGCGGCGAGGTCCCGGTCCGGGCGGCGGCATACGAGCCGTTGCTGGGCAGCGAGATCTGGGGGCTTTACCGGGGGCAGAAGAAGGCCTGGTGCCTGTCGCTCGGAGCGCAGACGGTGGGTGTGGCGCTGTTGTTTACGGCGGCCACCAATCAGAGCGTACAGCGAGCGGCGCGGCAGACCATCCTGCTCTACGATCCGGCGGAGATCGCGGAATACCGCCCTCAGCAAAAGACGATGCAAGGTGGAGGAGGCGGAGGAGACCGCTCCCCGATACCGGCGTCCAAGGGCCGTCTTCCGAAGGCCTCGCTGAAGCAGTTTACTCCCCCCATGGCCGTGCCGAACAATCTCAATCCCCGCCTGACCATGGACCCGTCGATCGTGGCTCCGCCGGATCTGCCCCTGCCGCAGGTGGCCATGAGCAACTACGGAGATCCTCTGGCGAAGGTGGGGCCCCTTTCGAACGGCCCGGGATCGGGCGGCGGGATCGGTTCGGGCTCCGGCGGTGGCGTGGGCGCGGGATCGGGGCCGGGTGTAGGAGCCGGCTCGGGCGGAGGAATGGGAGGTGGCGTTTTTCGCATTGGCGGCGGCGTGAGCGCCCCGATACTCGTCTACAAGGTGGAGCCGGAGTACTCGGACGAGGCCCGTAAGGCCAAATACCAGGGCACCGTCATCCTGGTTGCGATCGTGGATGCGAAAGGCCAGCCGGTGGATCTGCGCGTCATCCGCAGCCTGGGCATGGGCTTGGACGAGCGCGCCATCGAGGCGGTACGAAAGTGGCGATTCCGGCCCGGTCACAAGGACGGCAAGCCGGTGGCGGTAATCGCCCAGATCGAGGTGTCCTTCCGGTTGCTGTAGGCCCGGTTGTGCGAAAACCACCCTCCCGCCGGAACTCCGGACCGATAGGATAGCCGGCTTCTGCGAAGCTTGGGGTATGCCGGAGCAAACCCACACTCACAGCTCGGTGGTTCCCAGCCTGAGCTACCGCAACGCGCCGGAAGCCATCGAATGGTTATGCCGCGTGTTTGGATTCGAGAAGCACGCGGTCTATCCGGGTTCGGACAATACCATCCTGCACGCCGAACTCACGCTCGGCGGCGGCATGGTGATGCTGGGATCCGTGAAAGATGATGCGTATCACCGCCTCCTCAGGCAGCCCGCCGATACAGGCGGCGTGGGCACGCACAGCCTGAACCTGGTTGTGGCCGACGCCGATGCCGTCTATGCCCGCGCTCAGGCCTCGGGCGCGAAAATCGTGTTCGCCATCGAAGACAAGCCCTATGGCGGCAGAGGATTCGCCTGCCTCGATCCGGAGGGGTACCTCTGGACGGTCGGTACCTACGATCCGTGGGAGCCAAAATAAACAAGCCCGGTGAATCCCGGCGGCGTCCCGCCACATCTTACGGGATGCTCGGAAAATCACTATGGCATCGCCCACTGATCACTTAACCGCACTCAGCCAAGCCACGTTACAGGCCTTTGACGACCTGAACGGATATCATGCCGGGTTTCGTCCGGCACACGCCAAGGGCATTTTGCTGTCCGGGACGTTCACCCCGTCGGCGGAAGCGAAATCGCTAACCCGCGCTCCCCACATACAAAGGGAGTCCACTCCCGTCACCGTGCGTTTCTCGGACTTCGCGGGCTTTCCACAGGTGGCCGACAATGACCCGCAGAATAGCGGTCCGCGGGGAATCGCGATCCGCTTCCACCTGGCCGAGCACGTGCACACCGACATCATTGC
>CAZMRK010000639.1:0-3019 GCA_964568355.1 uncultured Solibacteraceae bacterium
GGGATGCCTGCTCCTTCCCAACTTGCCACCGACCGTCGCCGACGGCAACCGAATGAGCTTTTTTTCACAACTCGCCCCTGCGGCGGCTGTGGAAAACCTACCCCTTTTAAAACTCCTTTCGGAGTAACTATAAGGGAGCGGTTGCGAACTGCCGTTTTTCCGCAACGCTGACTGCCGGGAGCGGAAAGCTAAAAAGCTGAAATCTGAAAGCTCAAAAATAGAATTTGACCACCAGTTGCACCACGCGGTTCCCCTGCTTCTGGGTGACCGTGCCGAATAGCGGCGTATTCACCTTCAGCGTGACCGGGTCGAAGCCCAGGTTCAGGTTGTTGCCGTTGAACGACCATAGCGGGTGATTCAGGAAGTTATAGGCGTCGATGCGGAACTGCAGCTTCTTCGATTCGCTGAACGGGAAATTCTTGAACAGCCCCAGGTCCGAGTTGAAAAATGCGGGGCCGTAGATCGCCGGCAGGACGCTCGGGCCATTCTGTCCGATCTGGGTGGGTGCCGCAAAGCAGTTCGGGTTCAGATACTGGTGCGGCCCGAGATTGGCCCTCGGATCGCAGGTCAGGATCGGATTGAGCTGGATATTGTTTGTGCCCAGGATCGAGACATTGCTGATGTTGTAGTTCGTGCCGGGAATCTTGGCCTGGTTCAGCCCGTTGGCGAAATTGAAATTGTTGTTGGTGCTGTTGGCGGCCAGTTTGCCGCCGCTCTGGATCTGAGTGATGCCGGAGATCTGCCAGCCGTTCACAAAACCACCCGCGAGCCGGCCGCGCACCGGGTTGCCCAGCTCGAACGAATACGCGGCGTTGAAGATGTGAGTGCGATTGCCGGGCGCCACTCCATAGTTGTTGTTGAGATTGAACTGGTCCAGGGCCGGATTGACAATTCCCATCGCTTTACCGAAGGTGTAGTTTACGCTGACGCTGTACTTCCCCCTGGTGCGGGTCCAGGTAGCTTGCAGGGAATTGTAGTTGTAGTAGACATTGTTGGTCGCCAGGAACAGGTTGGAGAAGCCGCGCAGTGGGCGGAAAGTGTCTGCATTGAGCGTGTTCGGATCGGCTCCCTGGTTCAACATGGCGCCCACAGGCACCAGATTGATATTGCTGCCTGCCCCGGTGCTGTTGGACCAATCGTGAGTCTGGTTGCCGACATAGGCAACTTCGAGCAGGCTGGACCAGGGCAGCCGCCGGGCCACCGTAAAGCTGTAGCTGTCCGTATAGGGCTGCTTGTCGTCTTTGCTGTCGACCGCCGCCGGCGACAGCGCCTGGCTGCTGAAGTTGAGCGTGTCCAGATCCCTGGCCATTAGCGGAGCGCCGTTGAAATTGCTGGGCGAGAGCGACACGGTCTTTACGCCCGCTGAGACGTCCAGCCCGCTCGTGAACTGGCCTGAATGGTAGTAGAACCGCCCCCAGCCGCCGCGCAACACGGTGGTGCCGTTGCCGAAGATATCGAAGGCCAGGCCAAATCGCGGCTGCCAGAAAATCGCCCGGGTGGGGAACCCTCCCATCGGTACGCTCGGATCGCGCTTATTCCACAGGAATCCGCAGTAATCGGTCGGCGCGCAACTGGAGTTGTATTTCGAATAGTCGAAGATCGAGTAGCCGAATCCCAGGCGGTCGTACCAGGGGGTGAAGTGAGACATCCGTAAGCCCAGCTCCAGGGTCAGCCGCCTGGTGACCTTCCAGGAATCCTGCACGAAGCCCTCGTAGGTGGAATAGGCGATATCGTTGACGCGGTTAAACGAGGTTTCCTGGTACTGGCTCAGGTTGCCGGTGAGCAGATCGGCATAGCCGTTGCCGAGCGTATTGATGTTGCTCACCGCCACCTGGAGGAAGCCGTTGGTGTTGTTGTTGGCCGGTTGCGTGTTCCGGATCCACTCCCAGAAGAATCCTGCCTTCAGCGTGTGTGTACCCCATACCTTAGTCAGGTTATCGCTGAAGCTGGGCATGTACTTGTTGGCGTAGAGGCCGGAGGAGGCGCCGCCCGCCTCGAATCCGCCGGGATTGAAGACCAGAGCGGCTTCGCCGGCTCCGCTGGTGCCGAACGACGGAATCTGGGCCACTCCATTCTTATATAGCCCCTGGTAGCTATAGCCGACTTTGCTGCGGTCCACCTTGGAAGGATCCGCGAAGACGTTGGGGAACCCGATGAAGGTGTAGCCGAAGACGAACTCGTTGGTCATCGACGGGCTGAAAACATGCGTCAACGATGCGGTCACGGAATCGGACCGGTTCTTGCCCTCGATCGGACTGGGATATGGAACCTGGTCGGTCTGCCGCCACCACAGGCCTACCGGAAACTGCTGCGTCTCGCGCTGAAGATTGTAGCGCACGAACAGCTTGGTGTAGTCGCTGATGTTGTAATCCACGCGCGACATCCACTGCACATTGTTCTGGTTGAAGGTCTGCGCCTGGACGTAGTTGTAGCCGCCGGTAATGTTCGGGTCGGCGTTCGGCGTCGGATAGAGCTTGGACAGCGCGACCATGTTGGGGTCCAGCCGCGAGGCCGGAATGATGCCGCCCGGAAACTGCGTCACCTGTCCCGGAGGGCCGCCCGAAGCGGTGATGTTTCCGAGCTTGGCCACTTCGCTGGGTGAAAAGTTGCCGGTCAGCATGTTGGCGGTCGGCACGGTGGCGCGCAGCAGTCCGGTGTCCAGCACCTGGTAAAAATACTGGTAGCCGGTGAAGAAGAAAAGTTTATTCCGGGATTTGTTGAACTTGGTTCCCGGAAGCAGCACCGGGCCGCTCAGGGTGCCGCCGGGATAAAAATACTTGTTCTCCGGCCGGGTCTGGCCGCTGGCATTGAACAGAGCGTCGTTGGAGTTCAGGGCATAGTGCCGGACATAGAGAAATGCCGAGCCGTGGAAATCCCGCCCGCCGGATTTCGCCACGGAGCTGATGAATGCCGGTCCCTTTTGATTTTCCGCGCCGAAATTCGAGGTCATGACCTTGAATTCCGCCACCATGTCCGCGTTCGGGTTTACCGGAGTATCGCAGTTGCAGCCGGGATCGGA
>CAZMRK010000640.1:0-9188 GCA_964568355.1 uncultured Solibacteraceae bacterium
GCTGTTCAATCTGGCGGCGGTCATCGGGATCCGCTGGCTGGTGGCCGCGGCACAGACCGGCCCCAGTTCGATCACGCTGTGGCTGGCCGCCGCCTTCCTCTTTTTCGTTCCTTCCGCCCTGGCGGTAGCACGGCTGTCCGCGCGGTTTCCGGAGGAGGGCGGCATCTACATCTGGACCCGGCAGGCCTTCGGGGAGTGGCACGGCTTTCTGTGCGGCTGGTGTTACTGGCTGAGCAATCTTTTCTATTTCCCCAACCTGCTGCTGGCCGGGGTAGCCATGGCGGGCTATTCCCTGGGTATCTCCCAGCACAAGCTCACCGTCGTCGGCGCCTCCCTAGCCATCCTCTGGATCTGTTTGATTACCAATCTCGTTGGCCTCTCCGTCGGGAAATGGGTGAATAACCTGGGCGGCCTGGCTACCTATGCTGCTGGCGCGATCATGATCGGCTTTGGCGCGGCGGCGTGGCTCCATGGCGGTTCGGCCACTCCGCTCCATCTGGCGCCGAGGTGGGAGTTTGGCAGCCTGAACTTCTGGTCGCAGATAGCTTTCGCCTTCGGCGGGCTGGAGTTAGGCGCGGTGCTGGGAGGCGAAATCCGCGAGCCGGCGCGAACGGTACCGCGCGCCGCGTGGATCTCCGGCGTCTCCATCGCCGCCTTCTACATTCTGGGCACTATTTCGCTGCTGGTTCTGATGCCGCCGGAGCGGATCAGCATCCTGACCGGACTGGTGGAGGCGGGAACGGCTGCCGCGGCGCGCCTGGGCCTGCCCTGGTTGGCCGGACTGCTGGCGGTGCT
The DNA here is from genome assembly GCA_964568355.1 of uncultured Solibacteraceae bacterium. Classification (GTDB taxonomy): domain Bacteria; phylum Acidobacteriota; class Terriglobia; order Bryobacterales; family Bryobacteraceae; genus JAJPJX01. The sequence goes on from CAZMRK010000640.1 coordinate 796, forward strand.
GGTGCTGGCGGGGGTGGCCGGGCAATTGGCGGCCTGGCTGGGCGCCGGCGCCCGGATTCCCCTGGTTCTGGGCGTGGATCGCTATCTTCCTCCTGTCTTTGCGGAAGTGCATCCCCGTTGGAAAACTCCACACTGGGCCATCCTGATCCAAGGCGTGGTCTGTACGGTATTCCTGCTGGCTTTGCAGGCCGGAGAGGATCTGCGGATCGCCTACCAGTTGCTGGTGGATATGACGGTGATTACGTACTTTATCCCCTTCCTGTACCTCTTCGGCGCGGCCTGGAGGAGCGGACTACGCCGCAGTTCGTTTTCCGGGCTGGCGGTGACGGCGCTTTCGATCCTGGTCTCGCTGATTCCTCCACCCGGTACGGCGGCGGTGTGGCTGTTCGAACTCAAGCTGATCGGCGGCTGCGTGGTGCTCGCCGGTGCGGCTAGAATGGTATTTATCACCGCAAAGCCTGCCGCATGATTCAATTGACCGGGGCAACCAAGCGATTCGGCCCCAAGATACTTTTCGAAAACGTAGATTGGCTGGTCACGCCCAACGACCGCGTCGGCATTGTCGGCGCCAACGGAACCGGCAAATCCACCCTGCTCAAAATATTGGCTGGAATGGATGGCCTGGATGGCGGGTCCATCAGCCTGATGAAGGGCGTCTCGGTCGGATACCTGCCCCAGGAGGGCCTTTCGCTATCCGGCCGCACGGTTTTCGCGGAGTGCATGACCGTCTTCGCGGAGCTGTTGGGTTTGGCCCAGGAACAGGAAGACCTGGCCCGCAAGATGGCGGAACTGGATCCGGCCAGCGCGGCCTATGCCCAGGTAGCCGAGCGTTTCCATCGGATTGAGGGGGAATTCCGCACCCGCGACGGCTTTGCGATCGAGGCGCAGGTGGGAGCCGTGCTCTCCGGCCTGGGATTCAGCCAGCAGGACTGGAAGCGCCATACCGAGGAATTCTCGGGCGGCTGGCAGATGCGCATCGCCCTGGCCAAGCTGCTGCTGCAAAAGCCCAATCTTCTGCTGCTCGACGAGCCCACGAACCACCTGGATCTGGAGGCCCGGAACTGGCTGGAAGGTTATCTCTCTGCCTACCCGAATGCCTTTGTCCTGGTCTCCCACGACCGCTATTTCCTGGACGTCACGGTCCGCAAGGTTGCGGAGCTGTGGAATAAGGGCATTCACTTCTACACCGGCGGGTACTCGCGGTACGAGCAGCAGAAAACCGAGCGGCGCACGCAGCTAGAGGCCGCCTGGGCCAACCAGCAGGACCGGATCAAGCAGCTTGAGGCCTTTATCAACCGTTTTCGGTATCAGGCCACCAAGGCCAAGCAGGTACAGAGCCGGATCAAGGAACTGGAGAAGATCGAGCGCATCGAACTGGCGCCGGAAGAAAAGGCGATTCACTTCCGCTTCCCGCAGCCAAAACCGAGCGGACGCATCGTCGCAGAGTTTGAAAACGTCTCCAAGAGTTACGGCGATCATCAGGTATTTGCCGGGTCTAATTTCGTGATCGAACGCGGCGACCGGGTGGCGCTGGTGGGTGTGAACGGCGCCGGCAAGTCCACGCTGATCAAGATCCTGGCGGGGGCCGAGGCGGTGACCACGGGAGAGTACCGCCTGGGCCACAATGCCCAGCCGGACTACTTCGCCCAGGACCAGTACAAAGAGCTGGACGCTTCCGCGCGCCTGGTGGACGACCTGGCGGAGGTGGCTCCGCGAGCCACCAATACGGAGCTGCGCTCCATCCTGGGCTGCTTCCTATTTTCCGAGGACGATGTCTTCAAAACCATCGGCGTGCTTTCCGGCGGAGAGCGGAACCGCTACGCGCTGGCGCGCATGCTCATGATGCCGTCCAACTTCCTGCTGCTCGACGAACCGACCAACCACCTGGATATGCGCGCCAAGGATGTTCTGCTGACCGCGCTAAAGGAGTTCACCGGCACGGTCGTCTTCGTTTCCCACGATCGCTATTTCATCGACAATCTGGCTACGCGGGTGTTCGAGGTGGCAGATGGAACGGTGCAGGTCTTTCCGGGAAATTATGAGGACTATCTCTGGCGCAAACAGGGGCAGGAGCCGGGCACAGATGCGGGGAGCCCCGCCGCCGCTGCCGACGCGCCTGTGGAAGAAGCAGCAACGAAAAAGGTGCCTTCCGAAAAGCGCCTAAATCCGATCAAGTTGCGGCAGATGAAAGAAAGACAGGGTGCGATCGAAGAAGAGGTTTCCCGGCTGGAGGCGGAAATCTCCGATTATGAAGCCGCTCTCGCTAACTTCAAGAGCGCCGAAGAAACCGTCCGCCTGACGGAACTCCTTCAGGCCCGGCGCACCGATCTGGAAAACTTACTCGCGGAATGGGAAGAGGTCGCGCAGACGATCGAGACCAATTCCTGAACGATTTATTCCTGAGCGGGCATCTGCTGTTCGATGTCGCGCCATGCGCTGGTCTTGAGACGTCGGCAAACCCAGCAAAGCGGTTCATTGGAATGACCGCTGGTTTCGGCTCCACAGACCACGCACTTCACCACCTTCTTAAGCTTATCGGCGGACACCGAGCGCTTGGCCTGCTCGAGCATCTCGGCCGGCACGACCGGCTCGACCTTGGGTTGTGTTCTCCGTCTCATAAGGGCTCCCAGTCTGACTTCACTATCGCAGATATAGCGTTGTAACACAACAGCGTTACGCCGCCTCAGGTAATTGTACGATCACCGCGACATCGAGGGATGCCGAGCAGCGGGCGCAACGCTGTCCTGGTACTACCCGGACCCTCTTCCCGGCCGTCTCCATGTTCGCCGGCACCGTGTGAGTGCAAATCGGGCAATGCACTTGCCCGGTCAGGTATTTGTCCCTCTCAGCAATCGGTTTGGTCATTTCCCGAACCTCACTAGATCGGACGCACGAAGGGGTACGAAAGTTGTGAGTTTTTATCACTATTTTGTAAAGAAAGATTGAGAGGAAATATCGCGCTCGCAATTAGCTCTTGATGGCTATTGTCGGAAGTTGTCGCCTGCGATGCTTAGGTCCAGCGCCCTCGCCGGAAATGCCGGACAGAACGACAGGTGCCCGGTCGGGGAACTCTGCAATGAGCGATAGGTTTCCCCCCAAGGCCTCGACCGTCTTTCGCAGTGTCGACAGGAGGAGGTCGCTGCGCTTTTCGAGCCGGGAGACACTGTCCTGGGAAACCCCGAGGGCCTTAGCCATCCGAACCTGCGTAAGCTTGCGTGCATGCCGCAACTCGCGCAGAGTCATCTCTTCCGCGATCAACTGGGCCGCACGGGCTTCCACCTTCTTGCGTTGTGTGGGGGGCAGTGCTCTAATGATTTCATCCACGTTCGTAGGCATCGTCATTTCTCTTTCCTGAGGCGAGCCAGATGAGCATCGAAACGATCATCCGCCTTGCGGATCAGTTCACGATAGAATCGCTTTTTGCTCATTCCCGATTTGTCTCCTGCGACTAGCAGAATCGCCTTCCTTTTCGCATCGAAAGCAAAGGCCACCCTCCATGCGCTATCAGCCACGTCGAACCGCAACTCCTTCATGTTGCGGTGACGGGACCCTTTCAATGTGTCCACCCGCGGTCGTCCCAGTTGTGGACCGAATTGTTGCAGCAAACGGGACAAGGCCAGGATTTCGGTTTGTACGTCTTCCTGAAGCGCCAAGAACTCCGGCCTGAACTCATCGCCGATCTGGACAACCCAATTCATTTTCATGATATTACTTTCAGTACATATGTTGTCAAGCACATATTGTGCCCTCAAATCCCCACGTGAGCGATGCTTGCGTCAAGATCCAGCGGCGGCTCAGTCTCCCATGGCTGGGGTGGCGTCGGCTACAGGACGGCGGCGGGCGAGCAGGAGGCGGGCTTCTTCCACCAGCGAGTAGCCCACCGGCACCACCAGCAGCGTCAGCAGGAGGCAGAGGGTTTGTCCTCCGATGATGGTGACGGCGATGGCGGAGCGCTGAGATGCGCCTGCTCCGATGCCCAGGGCCGTGGGAATCAGGCCCGCTACGATCGAGAAGGTGGTCATCAGAATGGGCCGCAGGCGGATGCGGTTGGCTTCCAGGATGGCCTCCCGCAAAGGCAGTCCCCGTTCCCGCAGGTGGTTCATGTAATCGATCTGGAGAATGCCGTTCTTTTTCACGATTCCGAGCAGGAGCAGCACGCCGAGGGCGCTGAACAGGTTCAGAGAGCGGCCCGTGACGGTCAGCGAGAGGAGCGCGAACGGAATGGAGAGCGGCAGGGTCCACATGATGATGAAGGGATGCACCAGGCTCTCGAACTGCGCGGCCAGCACCATGTACATGAAGACGGAGGCCAGCGAGATGGCCAGGATCATATTCGCGGTGGTCTCTTCGAGCACTTTGACCTGCCCGGAGAAGCGGAGCTGGTAGCCCGCCGGAAGACCGATGCGGTCCACCGTGGCCTGGGTGGCGATGGCTGCCTCATTGAGCGAATGGCCGGGCGCCACGTTGCCGTAGATGCCGACGGAGAACTGGCGGTTGAACCGGTCGATCCGGCTCGGGCCGAAGCCGCGCTTTAAACTTGCCACCGAGTCGAGGCGGATCAGCCCCAGCCGCGCCGAGGGAACCAGCAGACGGCTGAGAGAGTTGGGATTGTCGCGCTCCTCCGGGCGCAGGCGGATGGTCACCGGATATTGCTCGGCGTCTTCCTTGTAGGTGGAGATCTCGTCTTCGCCGGACATCATCAGCCGCACGGCGCCGGCGATGTCGGAGACGCGGACGCCGAGGTCCGAAGCGCGGCTCCGGTCGATGGCCACCTGCATCTCGGGATCGTTGAGATTGATGTTGGCCTTCACATCGACCAACGCCTCGTTCTGTACCAGTTCCATCGTGATCTGCTTGGCCAGGTCGGCGAGCTTCTGGATATCGGGGCCGAGCAGCATGCCCCGAATCGGCGAGAAGGAGTCGCGCCCGCCGAGCGCGTTCGGAAAATTGATACGCGGGCGGGAGAAGCCATAGTCTTTGATCACGGCCCGAACGTGGGAGGCCATCTCATTGATGTCGCCGCGCTGGCTACGTTCCGCCAGCAGGATGGTAACGAAAGACTGATTCACGCGGCTGATGAAGCCGGAGGAACTCTGCGGCAGAACCGCGGTGACGCCGGGGATCTTGCCGATGCGCTGAGCCATATCGACGGTAAACTGCTGGGTGGCCTCGATCGAGGTTCCCTCCGGCAATTCGAAGTTGAGTGAGAGCTCGTTCTGATCCTCCTGCGGCATCCAGTCGCGGCCGACGTAGCGGTTGATGACGAAGGTGGAACCGAAAGTCGCCAGGCAGATCAGAACAACCACCCAGCGGTGCCCTAAAGCCCACTCCAGCACCACGACATAGGCACGGTCAAAGATGCCGTGACGCCGGCCGTCTTCGGCCTCGGGGGATTTCCGGTTGGTGCCCTTTTTCAGAATGCGCGCGCTCAGAGAAGGCGTGAGGGTGAAGGCCACCAGCATGGAGACCATGATCGACATGGCCATGGTCCACCCGAACTGGTTGACGAAGCGCCGCGCGTACCCGGTCATGAAGGCGATGGGCACGAAGATGATCACCAGGGAGATGGTGGTGGCAAAGACGGCCAGGGAGATCTCCCGGGTGGCCTGGACCGCCGCCAGCATGGGCGGCACTCCTTTTTCGTCGATGTAGCGGTAGATGTTTTCCAGGACGATGATTGCGTCATCGATCACAATGCCCACGGCCAGTGTCAAGCCGAGTAAGGTCATCGAGTTCAGGGTGAAATCCATGGCCTTGAGCAGGGTGAAGGTGGTGATGATGGAGGTGGGAATGGCGATAGAACTGATCAGAACGGTGCGCCAGTTGCGGATAAACAGCCAGACGATCAGGGAAGCGAACAGACTGCCGAGCACCAGGTGCTCTTCGAGGGAGGCCACGGAAGCCTTGATATAGCTGGCCTGATTTTTGACTTCGTCGATGCGGACGCCGGCGGGCAGTTCGTGCGCAAGGGTCACGAGCCGTTTCTGTATGTTCTCCACCACCTGCACGGTGTTCGTGCCGGTCTGCCGGCGGACATCCAGGACCACGGCCGGCTTGCCCCGATAGACGGCAAAGGAGCGCTTCTCGACGGTGCCATCCTCGGTATGGCCGATGTCGCGGATGCGAATGGGGGCGCCGCCTACATTCTTGACGATGATTTCGTCGAATTGCGCCACGTGCTCCACCCGGCCCAGGGTGCGCACCCCAACCTCGCTGGGACCGCGCACGATGCGTCCGCCCGGTGTTTCGATGTTCTCGCTGCGCAGCGCGTTTTCCACATCCTGGGCGGTGAGGTTGTAGCCGGAGAGCTTGTCCAGGTTGAGCATCACGTTGATCTGGCGCAGGGTACCGCCGGTGATATCCACGGCGGCCACTCCATCCACCGTTTCCAGCGAGCGGCGAACCTGTTTGTCGGCGATCTCGGTCAGTTCGCGCGTCGAGCGCTGGCCGGAGACCACCATGGTGATGACCGGGTCGGAATCCGGGTCGGCTTTCTGCACCACGGGCGGCAGGATGTTCGGGGGCAGGTTGCGCACGGCTCCGCTGACCTTTTCGCGGACGTCGTTGACCGCCTGGTCGATGTCGCGCTCCAGGACGAATGTAACGATCAGGTTCGCGCTGCCTTCGGTTACCAGGGCGCGCATCTCGTCGATGCCGCTGACCGAAGCTACGGCTTCTTCGAGGGGCATGATCACCTGGGAATTAACCTCCTCGGGGGAGGCGCCCGGCAGTTGGACCCGCACGTAGACGGTGGCGGGGTCGGTACGCGGAAACAGGTCCACACCCAGGCGGAAGAATGAAAAAATGCCCAGAACTACCAGGAACATCACCAGCATGAAGGCGAACACAGGTCGATTGACGCAAATTTCAGATAATCGCACGACGGAATCTCCTTCCGGCTTCGGGTGCCCTTATTGTAGCGAACTGAAGGCGTCGACTGAAGTCGACGCGGCCCGCTGAAGCGGGCGCTACGGGTGGGGCTGGCCTGTTGACGGGGACAGCCGGGTAGTTCACGATGACTCTATATATGAATCAGCCTCCAGCACCCAAGATCCAGCTCGTTAACGCAGCCGACTATCGCGAGGGTTATGCCAATAGTGTGCAGGTTCGCGTCAACCTGTGGGATTTCTTCCTCCTGTTCGGCCTGGTGAACCAGACCAGCCCGGAGAGCGTGGCGATCCATAATTTCCAGGGGGTTTACCTGAGCCCCCAGCAAGCCAAGGCGCTGCTGAACGTCCTACAGCAGAATGTGACGCAGTACGAATCGGCGTTTGGAGAGATCAGGCTGGAGCCGCAGTCCGCCGCGGGCCCTGTGCAATAGCATCGGCCGGACAGGCAATCAGGTCTGTCCGGCCATTCGTGTCTCTACCGCTCAATCCATTTGGCTTTGACGAAGTCGAGGTTCATGCGGGCGATGACGTCCAGTTTGATTCCCTTGGGACAGACTGCCTCGCATTCGCCCATGTTCGTACAGGCGCCGAAGCCTTCGGCCGTGGCCTGGGCCACCATGGCGATCGCCCGGCGATAGCGTTCGGGCTGGCCTTGCGGCAGCGTGCCGAGGTGGGCGATTTTGGCGCCGGTGAACAGTGCGGCGGCGCCGTTGGGGCACATGGCCACGCAGGCGCCGCAGCCGATGCACTGGGCCGCGTCCATGGAGCGCTCGGCGGCGTCTTTGGGGACGGGAAGGGCGTTGGCTTCCGGAGCGTTGCCCGAGGAGACGGAAATGAACCCGCCCGCGGCGATGATGCGGTCGAATGCCGTGCGGTCCACGACCAGGTCTTTGATCACCGGGAAAGCCTTGGAGCGCCACGGCTCCAGGGTCAGCTCGTCGCCATCCTTGAAATGACGCATGTGCAACTGGCAGGTCGTGGTGGCCGGCAGCGGCCCGTGGGCCACGCCGTTGATCATGATGCCGCACATGCCGCAGATGCCCTCGCGGCAATCGTGGTCGAACGCCACCGGATCCTCTCCCTTGGCGATGAGGTCCTCGTTCAGCACGTCGAGCATTTCCAGGAAGGACATCTCGTGGTTGACGTTACGCACCTCGTAACGCACCATGCGGCCCTGCTCGCTCGCGTTCCGCTGCCGCCAGATGTGGAGAATGAGATTCATTATTTGTAGCTCCGCTGACTGGGGTGGACGTACTCAAACTCGAGCGATTCTTTGTGCAGCACCGGCTCGGCGCCCACACCCCTGAATTCCCAGGCCGCGACGTAAGAATAGTGCTCGTCGTCGCGCCTGGCCTCTCCTTCCGGCGTCTGGTACTCTTCGCGGAAGTGCCCTCCGCAGGACTCGTTGCGTTCGAAGGCGTCCAGGCACATCAATTCGGCCAGTTCGAAGAAATCGCCTACGCGGCCGGCCTTTTCGAGGGACTGGTTCAGCTCTTCGCCGGT
>CAZMRK010000641.1:0-6877 GCA_964568355.1 uncultured Solibacteraceae bacterium
CGGAAAGATCGCCGCGGTGGCAGCCGACATCCCCGCGTCGAAAGCTCATAAGGTGGTGAACGTCTCGGGCCTCTATGTGACTCCGGGCCTTATCGATATCCATGTTCACGTGTATGCCGGTACGGGGCAGCGCGGCGCTTACTCCGGAGACAACAGCGTCTATCCGGATGGCTTTACATTTCGCGCGGGAGTCACCACGGTGGTAGACGCGGGCGGTTCGGGATGGCGCAGCTTCCCCGACTTCAAAGACCGTGTGATCGACCGTTCCAAGACGAGGGTGCTGGCTATGCTGAACATCGTCGGTACCGGCATGGGCGGAGGGAAGATCGAGCAGAACGTCGCGGATATGGACGCCAAGGCCACGGCCAACCAGGCGCTCCAGCACAAGGATATCGTGGTCGGGGTCAAGACCGCGCACTATGCGGGTCCGGACTGGGTGGCCGTGGAGCGAGCCGTAGAGGCAGGAACGGCCGCGCATATTCCGGTGATGGTGGACTTCGGCCAGTTCCAGCCGACGCGTCCCTATCAGGAACTGGTGCTCACCAAGTTGCGCCCCGGCGATATCTCCACGCACATGTACCTGGGTACGGTACCCATGCTGGATGATGGGGGGAAGGTGCAGTCTTACCTGTTTCAGGCCCGCAAGCGCGGGGTGATCTTTGACGTGGGTCATGGCGGCGGCAGTTTTCTGTTCCGCCAGGCATGGCCGGCCGTTCACCAGGGCTTCACGCCAGACTCCATCTCGACCGATCTGCACATCAACAGCATGAATGCGGGTATGAAAGATATGCTCAACGTGATGTCCAAGTTCCTGGCGATGGGCATGTCGCTCGATGACGTCATCGTTCGCTCCACGTGGAATCCGGCCCGCGAGATTCATCGCGAGCAACTGGGGAATCTCGATGTAGGGGCGCCCGCCGATGTCGCCGTACTGAGCGTTGCGGAAGGCAATTTCGGGTTCACGGATGTTTATGGCGCGCGCCTGCGGGGCAACCGCAAGCTGGTGGCGGAAGTGACCCTGCGCAACGGCCGCGTGGTGTGGGATCTGAACGGCCTGACCAGAGACGACTGGGATAAGCTGCCCGCGAAATACATGTCCCAGTACGACCCGGCGTGGGAGGGAACGCTGACCGAGGGCTTCGAGCGGCGGGGAAAGAAGTAGGCTGGCACTCCGACCGGGCGGTTCTGTTCGTCCGCTTGCTGCGCGCGCGGTTCTGTTCCGCCACTGAACCGCGACCGCAAGGGAGGGGACTTCACGGTCAGGCGCTAGCTGCCGCAGGAAGCGTCGCCAGGAGTGGCGACGCAGCCCACTGAAGCGGGCGCTACACGGCCGCTGACTACTTCTTCGTAGTAGCTCTCGTAGAGGGGGATGATGCGGTCGGTGCAGAAGCGGTCCTGCGCCGTACGGCGGGCGGCCTGGGCCATTTTGTGGTGCAGATCGTCGTCGGTGAGCAGCGCGGCTACTCGCGCAGCCTGAGCAGCGATGTCTCCCACCGGCTCCAGGTATCCGTCCACGCCATGAGTGACCAACTCCGGCACTCCGCCCACGCGGGTGGCTACCGGCGGGACGCCGCAGGCCATGCCTTCCAGGGCGGCCAGTCCGAAAGACTCCAATTCACTGGGCAGCAACAGGACGTGAGCCAGCGGGAACAGGCGCTCCACGTGGTTCTGTTTGCCCAGGAAGGAGACCCGGCGATCCACTTTCAACTCACGCGCCAGGTGCTCGGCCGGACCGCGATCCGGCCCGTCGCCAACCATCAGCAGATGCGCCGGCACGGTCTTCACCACCTCGGCCAGCACGCGGACGGCGTCGAGCACACGTTTGACGGGCCGGAAGTTGGAGACATGGATCAGCAGTTTCTCGCCTTCCGGAGAGTAGAAGGCGGCGTTGCAGCGGGCCGGATCCGGCCGGTAGAGGCTGCAGTTCACGAAGTTCGGAATGACCCGGATTTCGTTTTGCACGCCAAAGACATCCACCGTGCGCTGGCGCAGATACTCGCTGATGGAGGTCACGCCGTCCGATTTCTCAATGGAGAATTTGGTGATCGGAAAGTACGACGGCTCCGCGCCGACCAACGTGATATCGGTTCCGTGCAGGGTGGTGATGAACGGGAGGCGGCGGCTGGCGGCCATCATCTGCTGCGCCAGAAGCGCGGAGATCGAGTGCGGAATGGCGTAATGGACGTGCAGCAGGTCGAGCTCGTAAGACTCCGCCACCTCTACCATGCGCGAGGCAAGGGCCAGGCTATAGGGAGGATATTGAAACAGCGGATAGTTGGTTACCTCGACTTCGTGATAGTGAATCCGCGGCACATCCGGGTCCAGGCGAATCGGGTTGGCATAGCTGATGAAGTGCACCTCGTGCCCGCGATTGGCCAGTTCGAGCCCCAGCTCCGTGGCGACGATGCCGCTTCCGCCATACGTGGGATAACAGGTGATTCCGACCCTCACCTTCCCAGCGTAGCACCCACCGGCTCCAGCACTCCGATTCCGATCTGTCCATGCAGGTTTTCGTCGGGCGACGGCACATCGCCGCCGCCGAACCAGACGGCCAGCTTATCTCCCAACGCCTCGATGGACGGGTCGCAGAGCACCTGGCTGTTCCAGGGCTCCCGGCCGGCGAACACCGCGGGCAATTTTTGCCAGGAGACGCCGTCGCGCGAGCGAGCCAGGCCCAGCCTGCGCCGTTCCTGGTAGTCGCGTCCGGTGTACAACATCCAGTAGTAGCCCTGGCCGATCCAGACGGCGGGCTCACCCAATCCGTTTTCGTCAAACGCTCCGATGCCGCCCAGTTCCAGTATGGGGTTGGCGCGGAGCTTGTCCCAATGGACGCCGTCGGTGGAACGGGCTACGCCCAGCCGCTGGCGGCGCGCTCGATCCTGGCCCAGATAGAAGAGGTAGTAGGCATTCCTGACGTAGAGGACGTAAGGGTCGGCCACGCCGCGCTCATCCCAGCTTCCGCGCGGACCGACCGGCAGCACCGGTGCAGGCAGCCTGGTCCAGCGGCGGCCATCCGGGGAGCGTGCCAGGCCCAGCCGCGGGGATTCCCGAGGGCCGGCCTGATACCAGTAGAGGAACTCGCCGCCGCGAAACAACGCCGAGCCGTTGGCGGCGATGTAGCTGCCTTCCCAGGTAGCCGGATCCGGAGCCAGGATGGTGCCGGCCTTCTGCCAGCTCCGGCCGTCGGTGGAGGTGGCCAGTCCAGTGCGCCAGGTGGCGCCGTCAAATCCGGAATAGAAGTTATAGAACAGGCCGGCATGCCGGACGACGGAAGGATTCAAGGCATCGTGCGAGTCCCATTCTCCGGCGGAGCCATGGGCGAGGACCGGATTCGGCTCGAAGTTCAGGGTGAAGGTGGTTGCCGTGGGAGATGCGGCCGGAACAGGCAAAGTGAAGTCCGCATAGCCTCCGCAACTACAGAAGAGCAGAGTGAGGCTCATGGCCAGGGCCAGGCCGGGCAGACCGGCTTTCATGGGACGGGAACTCGCAGCTTCAGGCCGGCCCCTCGTCCGGGCCGCGATTCGAGAACCAGATCCACGTTCAGCGCACGGGCGCGCCGTTTGATGCTGGCCGGCCCAAGACGCAGCATGTCGAGCTCATCCAGGTTGTAGGTCCCGCTGAAACGGAAACCGTGGCCATTGTCGTCCACGGAAATCTCCAGCACCTTGCCGACCCGCTCTACACCGATGGCCACGCGTGTGGCGCCGGCATGTTTCTGTACGTTGTGCAGGGCCTCGCGCAGCATTTGCAGCAGTTCCGAGGCCACTTCCGGGGAGATCCCCAGGGAGACATCCGAAGCGCCGTCAGTTCCCACAAAGGTAACGGGAATACCGCTGTCCTTCTGGAAGCTCTCCGCGGCACGCCGGGCGGCAACGATCAGGGTGGTGCTGTCCGATTCGACCGGCCCCCGCAGGCCCCGAATAAAGGAGCGCAATTCGCGCACCTGCGAGAGAGCCAGGTCCTGCAACTGGCGCAGTTCCTCCATGCCGGAGGCGTAATCGCGCTCCAGCAGCTTGCGCAGGATATCGAGCCGCATCTGCAGGCTGATGTAACTTTGCAGCGGGCCGTCGTGGAAATCCTGGGCCACATTCTGGAGCGCCACGGCGGCGGCTTTCTCGGCTTGCAGCCGCACCACTTCGACCTCCTGCTGCAGTTCGGTCTCCCGTGCCTGGGAGAAGCGGCGGTACAGGGAGAACGCGATGGCCAGCACACCACCGACTACGATGGTTCGCAGCAGGACATCCAAGTGGGCCGGCGGCGCGATCAGGCAGAAGACGGTACAAATGCCGAAGACAATCGTAACCTCGCGAACGCTGTAGAAGATCACTCCTTCGGCCAGCAGCAGCAGGTAGAGCAGCGAGGGAAACCACAGCGAAAGCGCCGCGCCATGATTAGCCAGGATCAGCAGAAAGACGGTATCGGCGAAGAGGGTCAGCAGTCCGAAGGAGCCGCCCTGCAATCTCTTCCAACGCAAGGCGGCAAGGCTGTAGGCCATGAACAGGCACAAGGCCAGCGCAATCGGCAGAGGAATAGCCCACGAATGATGCTGGAACTCACTGATCACCGCGGCGGCCACCAACAGCACGCGCCCCGCTGCCAGGTGCCTACCCCATCGGAGCGGGGGAGAAAAGAATCGTGGTGCCAAAGCTGATTGAACCTGAAGCCCTATTGTAACGGTTTCGGGCCTTTAGCGCTTATAGAGATAGAGCGTGTGACTACGTCCTTCGCCGTCGTCCTCGATGTTCTCGACTTTCAGCGGCGTCCAGGACCGGAACTCGAAATCATGGGCTACAATCCGTGCGCCTTTCTTAAGCTGCTTTTCGAGCAGCGGTGTCACCTTGTCATTCGAAGCCGGCAGCAGATAGACGGTCACCAGATCGGCCGAGCTGTAATTTTGCTTGAAAATATCGCCGTTGATGATGTGCGCGCTGCGATCCAGGCCCAGGGAACGGATCTTTTCCATGCTCTGGCGGTAAAGGTCTTTGTCGATCTCCACGCCCACCGCTTCGGCATGGAATTTCTGGGCTGCCATGATCACGATGCGGCCGTCGCCGCTGCCCAGGTCGAATAGTTTTTCCGCAGCCTTGAGACCACCCAGTTGCAGCATTCGTTCGACAATCGTCTGGGGAGTCGGATAAAACGGCGCGAGTTTTTCGGCTTCCTGACCATACCCCGGCAGCACCGCGGCACAGCACAACATCCAGCAGGCCCAACGCATCATATACCCTTACCCTCGTTATACCGGCCAAACCGGCACGTTCTATTCGATGACGGTCTTCCAGCCTCTGCGATTGAGGTCCCAATAGATGACCACTCCAGCCGCCAGGCCCAGCCCCAGGAACGGTACTCCCAAACCATAGTCCTTGAGGATCAACTTGCCGACTCCGAACAGGGAGCCGTAGATCATCACGCAACCGCAGATCCAGTCGAGGAGATTGTACTTCAGATCGTGGGCTGGAGGAATCTCCGGCGCCAGGCGCGCGATGGGTTTCCAGAGCAACGCGGACGGTCGCACACGTTTGTAGAACGCGACCAGCACCTCGGTGGGCTCCGGGGCGGTCAGGTAAGTGACCGACAACCACACTACCGTGGTGATGGAAACCGTGATCAGCATGATGATGGCAAAGCCGCGCGGGTCGTCGCTGGAGATGCCGAAAGCGGTTTGCAAGGCTACCGAAACGACAAAAGCGGCGGCCATCGCCGAGACTTCGCTCCAGGCGTTGATGCGCCACCAGAACCAGCGCAGGATCAGGACGGTGCCCGTGCCGGCTCCGGTCACGATCAGCAGCTTCCAGGCGCCGGTAATGGAATCCATGTAGAAGGTGATGATGGCGGAGATCACGGTCAGGAGCACGGTGGCTAGCTGCGACACGGTCACGTAGTGCTTTTCGCTCTCCTGACGGCGGAGGAAGCGGCGGTAGAAATCGTTCACCAGGTAACTGGCGCCCCAGTTGAGCTGGGTGCCGATGGTGGACATGAAGGCCGCCGCGAAGGCTGCCACCATGAGGCCGCGCAGGGAGGGCGGCAGGTAATCGATCATCACCCGGATATAGCCGGTTTCCGGATCGGCCAGATTGGGATAGAGGATCACCGAAGCCAGGGCCACCAGAATCCACGGCCAGGGGCGAATGGAAAAGTGAGCGATATTGAACCAGAGCGTGGCGAGGAGGGAATGCTTCTCGTCCTTGGCGCAGAACATCCGCTGGGCGATGAACCCTCCGCCGCCGGGTTCGGAGCCCGGGTACCAGGCAGCCCACCAGTTCACCGAGATATAGACGAAGAAGGTGATCATGGGCATCCAGGCGGAGTTCAGGTCCGGAGTAAAACTGAGTACCGAGCCGGCGGTGCCGGTGGCCAGGCCCTTGGCGCGGTCGATCGCCTCCAGTTTGAGCTTCATCTGGTCGATGCCGCCCACCGCCATGACCGCTGCCACGGCGAGGGCGATGACCATGGACATCTTGATCACAAACTGGAACAGATCGGTTACCAGCACGCCCCAGAGCCCGGCGAGTGTGGAGATGAACGACGTGAGGGCGATCATGGCCAGCACGATGAAAAGGGCCTGGATCTTGGTGACGCCGAGGATCAGCATCAGGATCTTGACCATGGCCAGGTTGACCCAGCCGAGGATGATGCAGTTGATCGGAATGCCCAGATAGAGGGCGCGAAAGCCGCGCAAGAAGGCAGCGGGCTTGCCGGCATAGCGGATCTCGGCGAACTCCACATCGGTCATCACGCCCGAGCGGCGCCACAGCCGCGCATAGAAGAAGACCGTCAGCATGCCGCTGAACACGAAATTCCACCACAACCAGTTGCCGGCGATGCCATTGCGGGCGACCATGCCGGTTACGGCCAGCGGCGTATCGGCCGCGAAGGT
>CAZMRK010000642.1:0-8637 GCA_964568355.1 uncultured Solibacteraceae bacterium
GCTTTTTTGTTCCGTAACACACCTTCGAATTGCGCGGTCAGTGTGACTCCAATCCGCACGATGTGGTCGATGTAGGCTTTCAGCACGGCAGGAATGGAGAGATTGAACATGGGCGTCCCGATGACGATGTGGTCGGCAGCCATAACTTCGGCGGTTAGCTCATCGGATACCTGAAGCGCCTCCCGCATTTCGGACGACCGCTGCTCCGGAGGTGTGAAAACACCACCGATCCAGGAGAGATCAATAAAGGGAAGACGCGTCTTCATGAGATCGCGCCTGACGATTTGACCGCCGGGGTGCCTGGCTTTCCAATGCTCGATGAATCGGGCGTTGAGCCTCCGGGAAATGGAATGCTCCATACGGGGGCTTACGTCAATTGCCAGAAGTACGGACATCTACGAGACCTCCTTTTCATGGCGATAACGAACGGGGACGCGGGAAATCGACAAAGACGTTGCAGATTCTTCTTCCGCCTGCGTGAGACCCCGCTTGAGACAAAGCCCGGCCAAAAAAAGTAGAATGAGAGGCCAACAGGAAGGTCCCGATGACGATCAACCGCCGCCAACTGCTCGGTTCCGCCGCAATCGGCATATCCGGCCTCGCCGCCTCCCCCTCGGTCCCGGACTGCCGGTCATTTCGCAAAGAGTTCCCGCGCGCAACACGGGAGGTCTACCTGGATGCCGCCGCCAATATGCCGTTGCCCAACTACGTGGCCGAGGGCATGCGCCGCTATATGGATTTCCACATGTACGGACCCGGCGAGGGGCGCGGTCAGTACGCCAGCGAATCGGTTCGCCAGGCCAAGACTCTTTTTGCAAAGTTGATCAACGCAAAACCATCCGAAATTGGATTCATTATGTGCACCAAGGCCGGAGAAGCCGCGGTGGTCAACGGTCTGCGAATTCAGGAGTCCGGCGGCAATCTGGTTACGAACGATCTTCACTACGCAGGCTCCATTCACGACTACATCGGACGCCGCAAGGCTGGCATGGACGTACGTATCGTGAAGCACCGAGACTGGCGTATCGACCTCCGCGACATGGAGAAGGCCGTCGATAAGAAAACGAAGCTGGTCTCGATTACGCTGGTCTCCAACGTAAACGGGTGGGTGGAAAACGCCAAGGCGATTAGCGAGCTCGCCCACGCCCACGGGGCATATCTCTATGCCGACATCATCCAAGCCGCGGGCAGCATCCCCGTCGACGTCAAGGCGCTCGGTCTTGATTTCGCAGCCTGCTCCAACTACAAATGGCTGCAGGGGGTGCGTGGGTCCGGCTTCCTTTACGTGCGGGAAGACTGCCAGGGATCGGTAGTCAAGGACCTCAGCTTTCCCGGCTACGTTCACTTCAATTATGCGCCCTGGGTGCCGCAGCGTGACTCGGCCGCGGACGAATTCCCGTATATCCCGCCAAAGGGAGCCAGCCGTTACGAGCCCGGGAACGTCAACTATGTCGCCTATGCCGGGCAGTACGAGGCGCTGAAGCGCATTCTGGCTCTCGGCATGGACAACATTTACGCCTACACGAAGCCGATGTGTGACCGGTTGAAAAAGGAACTGCCCGCGCTGGGGTACAAGCTCATCACGCCGGTCGATGCGCGCAGTTCGATCGTTGTCGTGCAGGCCGCGAACCTGAAGGCCACACAGGAGAAACTGCGCAAGGCGCATGTCCAGGTGACGAGTGCCGGCGTAAATCGTATCCGCATCTCACCGGCGCTGTATAACAATGAGGAGGACATCGATCGTCTGTTGGCGGCCTTAGCCTGAGCTGCGACCGCCATGAATCTTCGCCACTTCCTTCTGATTGCCCTATCTCTGCCTGCCTGCGCCGCACAGACGGTGCGCATACAGGAGGCCGGCCCGGCCATTGCCCCGGCAATCTCGCCGGATGGCCGCTGGCTCGCCTTCGCCTCAAATCGTGGCGGGTCGAAGTTCCTGCACCTTTGGGTCAGACCGCTCGCCGGTGGGGATGCCCGTCAGTTGACCACCGGGTTGCACGACGATCACGAGCCGGTTTTCTCGCCTGACGGGCGCATGCTGGCTTACCGCAGCGAGGAAAACGGCGGTGGCATCTACGTGATCCCGACCACGGGAGGGAAACCACGCCGCTTTGCGCAAGCCGGCCACCGTCCGAGATTCTCGCCGGACGGCAGCCGGATCGCTTATTGGGTGGCTGCCGGTTCGAGAACCAGCTTATTCGCCGGCGATGTCTCGGGAACGCGCCGCCAGCCCCTGCAGGCAGGCTTCTACTCGGCGAAGGATCCCGTCTGGTCGCCGGACGGCAAGTACCTGATCTTTGCCGGCTGCCGGTCGGCCTCGACGGAGAGCTGTGATTGGTGGGTGAGTCCTGTCGGAGGCAGCACGCCGGTTGCCACGGGCGCCGCCAAAGTTTTCCGGCAGCAGCATCTGGACGATCAGCCGAGCCCTGATCTTTGGCTTTCTCGGGGCAAGACAATCCTCTTCACGGCCAACACAGGTCATGACACACGGCTCTGGACTCTGCACCTGAGTCCGGATCCCTGGCGGGTGGAGGGGCCAGCCCGACGCCTGACGGCCGGCGAAAGCGATGAGCGCACCCCGTCCGCCGCTTCTGATGGACGGGTCCTGTTTGCCAGCCGCACGCAGAACATCGACATCTGGAGCCTGCCTCTGGATGCGGATGCCGCGCAGCCAAAGGGCCCACTGGCACGATTGACCAGCGATCCCTCCCTCGATCAGAGGCCGAGCCTGTCTCGAGACGGCAAACGAATCGCCTGGGAGACCAGCCGCGGCGGGAACTTTGAAGTATGGGTTCGGGATCTCGCCTCGGGGAACGAAAAGGGTCTTACCAGCGGCCCCTTGCGGGAGCACATGCCCGCGCTCAAGCCGGATGGATCGAGGCTCGTCTATGACGCCCACGATGGGGACAAGGTGACGATATGGGAGTCCGCCTTTGAAGGGGGAGAGCCCGTCCGGATCCGGGAGGAGAATGTGGGCCAGGGATCGTTTCAATGGACGGAAAATGGCGACGCCGTTCTCTATTTCAATCGAGAGCCGCCCGGGTCCGTCGGACTCATGAGCCTGTCGAGCAGGAAATATACGGTGCTGCTACGACACCCGAAGCTCAACCTTTCGCTCGCCGATGCGCGGCTGTCGCCGGATGGCCGCTGGATTGCATTCCCGGTCCCCTTCGCGCCACACCGCTCGCGCCTTGCGGTGGCACGAGTTTCGGGAACGGTGATCGAGAACGAACGGGATTGGACCTATCTCGCGCCGGAGACGATCAACAGTTCTCAGCCGGAATGGTCGCCTGACGGCAGATGGCTGTATTTCCTCTCTGACCAGACGGGAAGGCTGGCAGTTTGGGCCCTGCGCCTCTCCGCCGAAGGGAAGTCCCAGGCCGCACCGAAGCTGATCCTGGATTTCCCAGGCATGCTCCTGAGCATCGCGGAGATGCGGCCGCGTGATATCGGTCTGACCGTCGCGCGCGACAAGCTGGCTCTTGCGGTGGCCGAGTACAGCGGGACAATCTGGTGCCTGCAGCCCTGAGAGATGCCGGGTGACGTCCGCCGCCTTCCGATTTCCAGGCTAGGATAGTCCCATGTGCTTTCCTCTGTGTGCGGCGATCCTTTTGTCTGTTGCGTTCCTGTGCTCTACTCAAGCTTCAGGGCAAGCTCCGGGTCAAACTCCGGGGACGCCCCGCCCGGCAGCCATGACGCTGACGATTTCGGGATTCCCCGATGGCGGCCAGATCCCCGTCCGCTTCAGCCAGGCAGCTCCAGGCGCCGCGCCCGGCGAGGGCACCTCGCCGGCGATACAGTGGGCCAACGCGCCGGCCGGCACGCAGAGTTTCTTCCTCCATATGCACGATCTGGATGTAGCGCGGAACAAGACCACCGACGACCAGGCGCACTGGGTGGTCTGGAATATACCGGCAACGGCCACCGGGTTACCGGAGGGCATGCCGAAGGGATTGCAATTACCAGACGGAAGCTATCAGATCAGCGCGACGGGACCGGTGTACCGCGGCCCTGGTGCAGCCGCGAGTGGCCCGCTTCACCACTACATGTTCGAGCTTTATGCGCTCGACACCAAGCTCGACGTGAAACCCGCCAGCGACGCTTTCGAGACTCGGGCAAACGTCATGAAAGCGATTCAGGGTCACGTCCTGGCCAAGGCGGTGTACGGAGGCCGCTTCCGGCGGCCGCAATGATCGCGGCGCACGCTTCGGCGCAGATGGTTTGTGCCATGAGCGCCGTGTATGGGCGCTCGGGCGTGATACGGCAAGTTGACGTATCCTGAAAAGGAGGTTCTCACGATGGACATTCGAGCCGAGATTGCGGCGCGGGTTGACAAGCTGAGCCCCGATATGCAGGAGCAAGTGCTGCGGTTCGTCTCGTCTTTGGGAGCCTCGCTGTCCAAAGGTGAAAACGGAGAGGCCCTGCGCCGCTTCGCGGGATCGTTGGATCATGCCTCGGCGCGTGAAATGATCCAAGCGATCGAAGAGGAATGCGAGCGGGTAGATGCCGGCGAATGGTAGGTTCCTGCTCGATACCAACATCGTGATCGCCCTTTTAGAGGGCGACGACAGAGTGTTGTCTAATTTGGGTCGAGCATCGGAAGTCTTTATCCCTGCGATCGTAGTGGGTGAGTTGTTCTTCGGTGCCGCGAAATCCGGTCGCCCCGCGGAGAACATCGCCAAGGTGGAACGGTTTGCTGCTGGCAGGTCCATTCTTCCGTGTGACCTTAATGTCGCGCGTGTCTATGGAGGCGTGAGGCAACGCCTTCGCGAGAAAGGTCGGCCTATTCCCGAAAACGACATCTGGATCGCCGCCACAGCCACGTGTCACGAATTGGTTCTGATTACGCGTGACCGCCATTTCCTTGACGTCGACGGTTTGACTGTCGCTACGTGGTGAACTCGACTTGGTTGTTCCAGGTGAGCTGCCGTTGGGGGTGGTTTGCGCGTTACGCGGCAAGTTAAGCTCAGGAATATCAAGCTCCAGGAGGTTCGCGTCCGGCTAGCTTCGTAGTGAGTGCGGAGCGGCAACTTTTCCGCCTTCTCCAGTCCGCTACAATCGCAGCGTAGCCGCTCTATGCGCCATTTGATGCCTATCGTTACGCCGCGCTTGGTCTTGCGCCCGCCAAATCTTGGCGATTTGGATTCTATCCAAACCGCGAAGGAGGATGCGTGGCCCGATTTGCAGCGTTGGATGGCCTGGGCCTTCGAGAACCAACGGTCGCGGCAAGCGATGGAAGACTCTATTCGACGAACGATGGATTACCAGAGTCAAGCAGGAATCGCATTGGCCGGATTCCATAGGATCAATGGAGATTTCGTCGTTCGAACCGCCTTGGATCTTACCGATGAGCCAGACGTCTATGAGACCGGATACTGGGTTGCGCCTAAATACGCCGGACAGGGCATGGCGACGGAGGCAACAAACGCGGCTATTCGTTATGCGTTCGGCCACCTTGGCGCGAAGGCAATCAGCATCGGGTATTTCGACGGGAACGAGCCCAGTCAGCGCATCGTCGAGAAATTGGGATTCCAGAAACTACGCGTTGCCCACAAAGCGGCAATACGTTGCCTCGACGGCACGAAGCTCGATCGTCATGAATACATCCTGAGGAGCCCCGACGCGCTGCCCGAACTCGACGTCTCATGGGGCTGACGCCATACGGCTTCGATAGCACACACCCCCGTCCCCGCCGCGTACGTATCGTCGGCACCAGGAAGCACACCACTTGACGGTATGTCGCCTATACGCGGAAGATGTTGGCGAAGGCTCGTGAGGAGGCGGCCAAGACTACTGGCGCTCAATTGGAAAAGCTCACCACCCAGATCGCCTCCCTTCAAGCGAAGATTGAGGACGCCCGCAGCCGTAAGGAGCGGGCGATCGCCAGGGCACAGCTCACTAAGTCTGGCTTCGTCTACGTGATCTCGAACATTGGCTCCTTCGGGGAAAAGGTATTCAAGATCGGCATGACCCGCAGGATGGAGCCAATGAACCGAATTTACGAGTTAGGCGATGCATCGGTGCCCTTCGCGTTTGACGTTCACGTCATGATGTTCTCTGAGAATGCGCCGGAGCTGGAGGGGGCGTTACACGATCTCTTCGAATCCCGCCGCGTCAACATGGTCAACCGCCGGAAGGAGTTTTACCGAGACGTCGAACTGGCCGAGATCGAGGAGTTCGTCAAGAAGTGCGGCCTAAGTGCTCAGTTCATCCAGGCGCCCGAGGCTAAGGAGTACCGGGAGACGGTAGCGCTCATCGAGGAGTGCAAGCACAAAGTCGCGGCTGCCGCCGCCGCCAACGAAGAAGCTGTGGTTGTGGCCGAGCGGTTTCCGGAACGACTCTTCACCTAGATAAGAAATCGGATCAAGCCGGGCCCTTGCCGCAAACTCATCCGATTTCGGTCACCGGCAGGGCTCGAAATCCATTCGCAAGAGGAAAGCCGTTGGGTGTACGAGAGATAACCGCACCCGCGATTACCTGTGATTTGCCGACTATGTCGCGCACGAATTTGAGATTTACCGTATCGCTTGTGTCCGGCAGTTCGGTCCACTTTGCTTCCAACAGCTCCAGTCGCGCGCCTGCATCCACTACAAAATCCACTTCGCGGGTTCGGTCCCGCCAGAAAAAAAGGCTGCCTACGCGTCCGGCGCGACGTTCACGGTCCCGGAGTTGGGCGAAAACAAAGGTCTCCCATATAGCTCCTGCCGCCGGAGACTGTAGTAGAGCTTCTTCCGATCGGATGTTCAGCAGCGCGCACAGAAGACCCGTGTCGGCAAAGTAGAGCTTCGGACTTTTGACGATAGACTTGGTTCGATTCGAAAACCACGGTTCGAGCAAGATGACCTGACCGGACGTCTCCAGCATCGACAGCCAAAGGTTGGCCGTCGAAGGGGCGATCCCAACATCGCGTGCGAGATCGGCTTTGTTCAGAAGGTTTGCCGAACGAAGGGCACAGGCACGCACAAACCTCTCAAAATCCCGCAAACTGCCCACGTTCGCCAAGGAACGTACATCGCGTTCCAAATATGTGGCGAGATAGGAGTTGTAAAAAGCAATCAGATCGATCTCCGGATTGGCATACAACTCCGGGAAGCCGCCACGTACGATCGCTGCCTCCACTCCGGTCTGTGGGAGCGCCGCGCGAATTTCGGCAAAAGACAGAGTTTCCAGTTCTACAATGTCCGCTCTGCCTGCCAACGATTCGGAAACATCCTTCATGAGTGTGAACTTCTGCGAACCCGTGAGCAGGAATTGTCCGTTGTGGGTACGATGCGCGTCCACCGCCACCTTGAGATGCCGGAACAGAGCGGGCGCATATTGCACTTCATCGATAATGACGGGCGGAGGATGGCGTTGAAGAAAGCTGCGCGGTTCTTTTTCCGCCTGCTCCGCTTCGGTGGGAAGATCCAGAGATACAAACGCGTGGCCGGGAAACAAACGCAGAAATGTGGAGGTCTTGCCGGTTTGCCTGGCGCCGGTAAGCACGATCACCGGCCGCGTCTTTGCTGAACGTTGCAGCCGGGGTTCCACGGAGCGAGGGATCCACATGTGCAAAATATACGATATGATCGCATATTTTGCCAGGGCCATCCACCCGAGCCGGCCAGTTCATCCCCACGCGAGTGACGCGGGCTATCCTTCGCGCCCGGTCCACTGCCCCGCCCGAAGCAGATGCGCCAAATCGAGTTCTGCCCGATCCAGCTCCTCTTCTACGAGCTGAAATGCGGCGTCACCAATGGAGCCGTCTGTCCGGAGGGCTACCAGCCGCCGCCGCTGGGCCACGGTCGCGGCGCGCGCAACCGCAGCGTCGGCGTCCGGCATCTCACAGTCCATCGCAATTTCCGACTTCGGCACGCCGTTGCCGGCGAGCTCCATTTCCGCGCGACGCAACTGGAACTCGTAACGGTGCCGGAGCAGCGACGTGGTCTCGGCTCCAGGGCAGGCCACAGCCGCCTCGAGCGCCGCTCTCAGCGCCTCGACCCTGGCAAAGCTCACCTCCCGGTCCACCATCCCATCATCCTCGAGCCGGAGATGCAGCAGGAGCGGGCGCAGGGTGAGTCCTTGCACCACGAGCGTCCCCAGCACAACGCCGAAAGCCGCAACGACGATCAGGTCCCGGTACGGGAACAGGATGCCGCCGTCGCTCCCAGTCGGAAGCGCCAGCGCGGCAGCGAGCGTGACGGTACCGCGCATTCCGCACCATCCGACGACCGCCGCGGCGCGGGGCGTCAGGGCTACCGCATCATGCGGCCCCGGCGTCCCATTCAAGCGCGGGCGGCAGCGCCACCGGCTGAACGCCGCCGCGCCGGTCACCCACACGATGCGCGCAACGATCGCGGCGACGCACACTACCGCCGCAATTCCTGCATAGCGCGCCCCAGTCGCTCCAGTCGAGCGCGCGGCGATGGACTTGAGCTGGAAGCCCACGAGGATGAATGCAAGCACATTCAGGACGAAGACGGCGACTTCCCACACAGCCCATGCCGGAATACGAATGCGCGCGGGCAGGATCTCCGGCGCGCGGCGCGAAGCGGCCATCGCGTAGACCACCAGGGTAATGATGCCCGAGAGCTGCAGCCGCTCGGCGAGCATCCAGACGGCGAAGGTTCCGCAGAACTGAAAGACCACCGCAGTCGCCAC
>CAZMRK010000643.1:0-3179 GCA_964568355.1 uncultured Solibacteraceae bacterium
GGTCCTGAGCGCCGAGCAGGCCCGGGCCGTACACGTGGATCCGGGTTACTTCAAAGACTGTTCCGATTCCGTCCTGGTAACCAGCCGCGGCGGCAACCGCTATGACCGCGCCTTCCTGGAAGGCTTTCTGCGGCCGGGCACCGGTTTGGAGAACTGGGTCTCGCGCTCCAACTACCCGGCGCTAAACGTGGTCGAGACGCGGCCGGACGAGCTTTCGCTGTACGTCTCGAAGAACTACGGGCAGCCCACCGCTTACCTCCGGCGCTATAGCCTGCGCCTGGACGGCTTCGCTTCCCTGCATGCAGGCTATCGCGGCGGAGAGGCCGTGACCCGTCCGCTGCGCTTTACCGGCAGCCGCCTGGAGCTCAACTACGCCACCTCGGCTGCCGGAGGCGTGCGCGTGGAGATCCAGGACGCCGAGGGAAAGCCGCTCCCCGGCTACAGCCTGGCCGATACGGTCGAGACGATCGGTGACGAACTGGCGCGCGACGTTTCCTGGAAACAGGGCGCCGGCGTCAGCGCCCTGGCGGGCAAGACCGTCCGCCTGCGCTTCGTCCTCAAGGACGCCGACCTCTACTCCTTCCGCTTCCGTCCGTAACGCCGGCCGGATTTTCAGATCCGCCAGTCGAAGACCGCGGCAGCGAGTTGTTTGGAGTGCTGCCGGGCCAGTTCGTAGACCTCTTGCATGCGTGCGGCGGGCAGAGAGTGGGTGATGATCTGCTCCAGGGACAGGTCCCCCGAGGCCATGGACTCCAGAATGTATTCCAGATTGCGGCGGAGATTGAACCGCACCTGCGCCGGAGCACATTCCAGGCGGGGCGCGTAGCCGGCGCCGATCAGCGTGAGCTGCTTGCCGTAGAACCACTCGGGCGCCAGGGGATTGAACGCCGGCGCGGCCTGCCCGCGCCCCGGAAATCCGAGCACGCTGACGCGCCCGCGATAGGCGGCCAGATCGACGGCCAGCCGGTAGGCGTCCCAGGTATTGGCGGTCAGGATGATGATGTCGGCTCCGGTTTCGCCGAAGACGCTGCGCAGGCTCCCGGCCGCGGCGACATCGCTGGCCAGGTACGAGGCATGCGCGCCCACCACGTGCGCCAGGCGCAGCCGCTCGGGGGAGTTGGCGATGGCGGCCACCCGGGCGCCCATCACCCGGGCCATGCCGATGGTAGCCAGGCCGATCACACCCAGGCCGATAACGGCCACGTTTTCGCCGGCTTCGTAGCGCGCCTGGCGCAGCGCGGCCACGCCCAGTTCGGTGAGATAGGCTAGCGATGCCTGCTCCGGCAGAACGCCGGAGGGCACCGGAACCAGCAGATCCGCCGGCCCGGCGATATAGGCAGACTGGTGCGGCTTCAAAGAAAAGACACGCTGGCCGGCCGTGAGCCCCGTAACCTTCGAGCCGGTGCGGCGCACGATTCCGACATTCGAATACCCCACGGTACGGGGATAATCGGGCGCGCCCGGCAACTCGGTAGAATGCCCCAGATAGTTCCCCAGATCGGTGCCGGTGGAGAGCGCACTGACCTCGGTCTCTACATAAACCTCGTCATCTCGTAAAGTATCGGGATCCAGCGGCCGGTCTTCGATGCGCAGGTCACCGGCCCCATAGAGAATGGCTTGACGCATAATCAGGTTGTATTTTCCCTCAAGCAGCGGCGCCGGCGAGCTGGCGGCCTTTGCGGAAGACGTGGGTGATTCCTTCGGGACGGCGCATGGGGTCGGCGTAAGTGGCCGGGGTGGAGACGCGGCCGGCGTCGAAGACGGTGATGTCGGCGTACATTCCGGGCTGGAGCAGGCCGCGATCGGGCATCCGGAAGCGCAGGGCGGGCTTGGCGGTGACCTTGTGGATCGCTTCTTCGAGCGGCATCCAGCGGCGAGTGCGGCAGATCTCGGAGAGCAACATCGGGAAGGTTCCGTAAAGGCGGGGATGAGGCAGGCCTTTGACGTAGAAGCCGTCGCTGATGACGATGCAGAGGGGATGGGTGAGCAGGCTGCGCAGGTTGGACTCGCTCTGGTTGAAGGAGACGATGTTGACCTCGCCCTGCTCTTCCTCGAGGATGCGAAGCATGGTTTCGATGGGGTCGAGATCCCGCAGCGCGGCGATATCGGCCAGGCTCTTCCCAAGCAGGGGCTGATTGGCGGCGGTGCGCACGGAGGTTACCAGGATGTCGCTCCAGCGCTGCGCGGTCTGATCGCGCACCTGCGCGGTGATCTCGGCGCGCTGGGAGGAATCGGCGAGGCGTGCGAGCATGGCGGAGTTGCCGCCGTCGAGCGCCCACTGCGGCAGGAATTGTGTCATTACGGTGCTGCCGGCGGTGTAGGGATAGATATCGAAGGCTACATCGATGCCTTCGGCGCGCGCCTGCTCGATTTTTTCCAGGGCACGGGCCTGCTTGTCCCAGTTGGCCTGGCCGACGGCCTGCAGGTGGGAGATTTGGAGGCGGCAGCCGCTCTGGCGCGCCAGTGCGAGCTGTTCGTCGAGCGCTTCCAGCAGCGTCCAGGAGTAGCTGCGCATGTGAGTGGTGTAGATGCGGTTGTGGCGCGCCACCACCTTACAGAGCCGCAGCAGTTCTTCGAAGGGCGCGCTCGATCCGGGAGCATACATCAGACCGGTGGAAAGGCCGCAGGCGCCGGCTTCGAGAGCATCGGAGAGCAGGGCTTCCATGGCCCGTACGGCTTCCTCGGGCAGGGGGCCCTGCCGGTGTCCGGCGACGGCGACCCGGAGGCTGCCGTGGCCGATCAGGGAAAAGACGCTGGCCAGGGACGCCTTCCGTTCCACTTCGTCCAGATAGGCGCCAGCGCTGGGCCAGCCCCATTCGGCGCCGCCGTATAGAATGCCATTGGCGAATTCCTGCAGAGGCGCCCGATCGTGGACAAAGGGATAGGGCGAGAAGCCACAATTGCCCACGACTTCAGTGGTTACGCCCTGATCGGACTTTTCGTGGCGGTTCTCCAGCACCTGGAGGTCGGAATGGCTATGCGCATCGATGAAGCCGGGAGCGATGGCGGCCTCGCCGCAGTCGATTACTTCGGCATCGGCGGGTGGGTCGAAGCGGCCCACGGCGGCGATGCGTTCTCCGGAGATGAGGAGATCGCCGCGGACCGGCGCCGCTCCCCCTCCGTCGAACAGCAGTACGTTCAGTAACAAAATAGTTGGTTTAGCCAAGGGGCGGAGGATA
>CAZMRK010000644.1:0-3244 GCA_964568355.1 uncultured Solibacteraceae bacterium
ATGCCGATCGCGTCCGGGCGGCTCTTCAGAATCCGCAGGATATCGCCTTGCTGTACCGGCGGCAGAAACTCCGCCTCGACATAGCTCTTCGCTGTTTCGACCGGCAGGGTCGGACCTAAGAAAACGACGGTCTTCAAGCTGCGATCCTCCTGGCTCTGGCGCCGGGCATCCACGAGGGCGAAGAGGATGGCCCTTCGAGACCCGCGGCAATCGTGCGCACCACGTGGAGCGGCGCGCCTTCCGGCGAGATGGGCACCGAGCACACCTGCTCAATCCCGGCAGACTGCAACTGCTCCAATAACCAAGTCAATCCATCGCTCATCGAGTTTACCGGCCGGTTGGGAATGCTCGCCCATCGGCGTTCGCCGGCTTCCCGCACGAGCGCGGCATATTCCGCGGCGATTTCGGGCGACATCTTCGCCCGCGCATAAGAGCGCCGCGTCAGATCGTCGCGCGAGCCGGAAATCGTGGTGAGCCGGCTTTGTGCCGCCTCGGTGATCGCACGGGTCAAAGCCACCGCCCGCTCCGGATGGCATCCGGCGCCAAACGCGACGGGAAGGGAGGCCAGCTCAGAGTGAGCCCAGCGATCAAAAATCAAAACTCGAAACGTAGGGACACCCAGGTCACTGGTGGCATCCCAAATGAGCACGTCAATCTCGGCGGCATCCATCCGCCGGATCAGGTCCACGCAAATCGGGTCGTCCACCGAAGCATTCAATACCCGCGAGCGCTTTTGTGCCCCGGCATCCTGGAGTTTCCAAAGCGCCAGAGCATCACGCTCGATCAGCTCACAGAGTCCATGAAACGCGGCTTCTCCCGCCGTATTGCCAGAGGCCAGCCCGTTCGAGCTGAACACGAAGCATCCGCTTCCCGGATGCCGTGGAACGGTCGCGTCGGCGTGTACCATCTCGTAAGGCACCCAAACCGTCTCACCCGTGACCAGGTCAACACCTTCCACCCAGGGAATCGATTCCTGGTCGCTGTATAGACCGTACTTCGCCAGCGGTAGTCTGGCCACATCCGCCACGCGCGCCTCTTCGCGAATCACTTCATAGCGGGCAATCCGCATCGGATTGGCGCAGCGCTCCGCGTAGAATGTTTCAATCGCCTCGCAGATCGCCGAAGCGCGCGCACCGTCGTCGGTAAGGCCCTTGCCTTGCGATAGCGAAAGCGAGCGCGAATTGGGACGAATTGCCAGCCACACCGGTATCCCGATCCGGTCGAGCCCGGTGATGTTGGCCACCCGCGTGATTCCGAATTGCAGAAGATGGGAGGATAAACGCTGGATGGTTTCGGAAGGCGAGCACGCCCGGCAACTGCCGCCGATTCTGGTGAGCGGGGCGTTGTCCGTACGGATCGTGGCGCGGAAGGTTTGGCTGCTGCGTGCTGGTGTCATATCCACAAAATGGAAAAGTGCTGGAGAAGCGGATAAGCTCCCCCAGCACTTCTCTAGCTGTCTACCAAGGACACATGATCGTCGAAGGCCGCGACAGACCACGCACCCGCTCGGGCGCGCTCTCCTGGCGGTTCTTCATCAGGATGTCGGAATTGACCGGCACTCCGATGTTGGTCGCCAGCATGGGCATGCTCGAAACCTGAAACAGGCTCGCAGCGTTGGACAGGGTTTCCATGACTTTCACGGGGCGCTTGGTGGCCCCAGCTTTTCTCGGCATTGTCGTTATCTCCTCTTTGTGCAATTTGTTGCAGTTCCGCATCTCAGATGCTTCCCTGCGTTTTTTGGTCTTACAACTTTTGGCACACACCAGGTGTGCGGGAACGCGCGTTCAAACAAGGCAAAACAATCTCGTGATATCTCTTTACGCGGATTGCGCGTGGCTTTTGGCTCTACGCGATCGCATTTGTTGACTCCACGCCAGCAGCGGGATGTCGTCCGGACGGGTGAACCAGGTATGACTGCAAGGTGTCGTCTCAGCCTTGTCGCCCAGCGGATCCCGTCCCGGAGGCAGGCCTCCCAGCAACTGCCGTTGCAGCGGATTGCAGCGAGCCAGCACATCTTCGTCCTGAGCGATGTGATCGCTGGCGTGAATCCACCGGTAGGTGTAGGCGTAATACAACACCTTGCGCGTCAAAGTCGAAAGGTTCGGCGTGGCGCAGTGCCATACTCCCGTGCGGAACAAAACCGCCGATCCCGCGGGCACCTCCACCCGGAAGATAGCTTCGGGCGGGATCACCAGCGCAGGATCTTCCAGGGCATGAAAATTGAACCGGTGGCTTCCCGGAACGACACACAGTTGCCCCGCATCGTTTCCCGTCAGGTCGGTCAGAAAATAGCCGGCCCGGACTTCCATCATGGGAACGATCCCGTTTACATCGGGGTAACCTGAAAGCGGACCATCAATATGCCATTGCTCCGGCTCGCCCCAGCGGTTTCGGGCGTTCTTTCCTTCAACCATTTCCGGGGTGATCGGCGGACGCACATCCAGTTCCGAAGTGCGCAGCTTAATATCCGGCCCCAGCAGCTCTACGATCGTCGGGAGCAGCGTCAGGTGGTCCGCCATCGCGAGCAGCAGCGGATGCTTGGCCACGCAGTTCCGCAACTCCATACGCCCCGTCACCGGATCGCCGCCGTGATCGGCGTACAAGCCGTCGATGGCCTCGTTCAACTTCTGCAGTTCGCTCTTCGAGAGCACGCCTTCCAGAACGAGGAACCCTGTTTCGTCAAACAGCCGCCGGTCGGATGCCGTCAATTGATAACGTTTCATAACAGTGTGTCTCCCCATGGCCAGCGGTGTGTTTCGGACTGAACGACAACAGGCTTTTTCTTGCTCCAGGAAACCGCATCTCCCGGCCGCAGCAGCATCGCCTCGACAGCGGACCCCGCCACTACGCCCGGTACCGGTGTAGAGCGCTTCTGCACGGCCTCCACGCAGCGTTCCGGTAGCGCGTCAAAACCAATCCATTCGCCCTCCCGATCCAGGCCGTTCTCGCCGAACTTCGGTCCCAACCCGATATCGGAGAACCACGGTGCGCCGCCATCCGCATAGGGGACAAGATATTGTGCGTGCCAGGCCTCTGCCGTATCAACTGCTTCGTCGACATTGCTCATAATCGACTGACGCACGCCGTACAGCATGGGCGGCACAAACAGCAAGTACTGCCGCACGGACGATTCGAAATACTGGATCGGATAGAGATTCCAGCCGCGAAACCCGCTGAACAGCACATCGATCGCACCCCAACGGCGATAGGCCTCCAACGCGATCCGCGCCACGCTTCCATCGCG
>CAZMRK010000645.1:0-19432 GCA_964568355.1 uncultured Solibacteraceae bacterium
AAGCCGCGGCCAACGCGGCTGTAACCGGCGCTTCGCCCTTGAGCCAGAACGGGTATAAGGTGCAACTGGCGCGCGTGGCGGTGAAGCGGGCGCTGCTGGCGGCTGCCGGAAAGGCATAGCCTATGGAACGCCCTGGATTGACCAACATCGGGCAGGAACGCTGCGATAACCTGCGCTGGAAGGGTATGTTCATCGAGGCCGAGTGGGATCCCACGGTTCCGCATGGAAACGATCGCGCTTTCTGGTGCCAGCACACCTACAACTGCCTCGGTCCGGACGGGAAGCTGGCGGATGAGTACGAGTGCAATCCCGCCCGGCCCTGTTATAAAGCGCTTTAGTGTAGAAACGACGCTGCAAGCGGGGACTGGCATGAACTTCGCGGCATTTGCGAAATGCGTTGCCTCTCCCCCGTTTTGCTCCACTCGGAAAATTCGGGGAGGGCAAGCGTCTCGAGCCCCGCATTTTTCGTTTTCGTTCAGCGATATAATGAATCCAGTAGAAGGAGGGAAAGACTGGGATGCGTACAATTCTGGGAGCCGGCGCCGCTCTGCTTGCGATGGCTGGGATGAGTCTGGCCGCTGGAATTCCTTCGCAAAGCATTTACGGCAATTACGTGGAAGCGCGTACCGCCGACGTCTATACTGGGCCATGCTTCGCCAATTCTGAAGTCGGACTGATCGGCACGCTGGCCGTGTTCGGCTGGAACGTCAACAAAGGGTCGTGGCACGGCGTGAACCTGGACGGCTTGTCGGTAGTCGGAGTGGTCCGCGCGGCGCATACGCTGGGTGACGTCTATGAATCGTCCTACCCGGTGAAAGCGGTCCTTATCGTGGACAGCAAGGCCAACGCGGAACAGCGTCTGGCGTTGCAAAGCTTCGCCAGGAAGATGGGCGGAGACCTGCTCCAGGATGTGGTGCGCGTAGATTATCAGCCCATTGAGTTGAGCTTTGCCGAGAATAACGTACACAGCATGCACGCCAAGCTCACCGCGGGCACATTGGCCAAGATCGAAACCCGCGCGCTCAACGGCAACGATCATATCTGCCGCAACGAAGAAGTCTGGTACCAGCCTCTGACCAAGCTGGACCATGCCATGCCGGCCTATTCGCTGGCGAATTCCTATGAGGGCAAGGGCCTGGGCACCACCTGGAGCAGCCCCGACAAGCGCAGTTCCTTCGTAGGTACCTTTACAGCGTCTGCCGAATAAGAGCTTCCGCTGAGCTGCTAAGCTCGCAAAAGTCCCGCCGGGCGATCCCCGCGCGGGACTTTTGTGTTTTTTCGTTTCTCCTCTTTCCAAGCCCTGACTCCTGGAGTATGCTGATTCGGCCCAGTATTTCGCGGAGATCATACAGAGGAGACAACGAGCATGCGAAAACGACAATTCGTGCGGGCAGGCGCGATCCTGGTGCTGTTGGTTGCGACGGTCGCTGCGGCAATGGCGCAGCGCGATGATGATCGCGACTCCGGCCTCTGTGCCGGCTTGCCTCGCTATTCGGACTTGAAAGCCGCCCTGGCAGCGGCCGTGGCGGCGGAAAACAGCGGACTGAACAACCAAATGTGGGCCACCATCGTGGACCGCGACGGCGTGGTTTGCGCGGTGGCGTTTTCCGGATCCAACCGTGGCGCGCAGTGGCCCGGCAGCCGCGTGATTTCAGCGCAGAAGGCCAATACGGCGAATGCCTTCAGCCTGGACAGCGGGTCCAATTCGGGAGGCTCCGGGCAGGCGGCCGGGCTGGCCCTCTCCACGGCCAATCTCTTCTCCGCCGTGCAGCCCGGCGGCAGCCTGTATGGATTGCAGCACAGTAATCCGGTGGATACCGGGACTGCCTACCAGGGACCTTCGGCGCGCTATGGAACGGCTACGGACCCCATGGTGGGCCGCAAAATCGGCGGGGTGAACGTATTCGGCGGCGGGCTGGCGCTCTACACCAATCGGCACGTCATCGTAGGCGGGCTGGGGGTGAGCGGCGATACCTCCTGCGCCGATCACAACATCGCCTGGCGGGTCCGCAACCTGCTTGGCTTCGATCACCTGGGCGCATATAGCGCGGTGCCTGCCGTGGCCGGTCCCGCCAGCCTGTTTGCCGGTGACGCGCAGCGCCCGGACAACATCATCTTCGATATCGTGCCGAACCCGGCCGGAGGTATCGGACAAAGCCTCAGCGGATTCGGGCATCCCACGTGCCTGAACACCAGTGGGTCCGCGAGCCTGCCGGCTGTGCGTCCGTAGGCTACTTGTCGCCGTCTCGCCCGGCCCATGCCATGCCGTCCGGCCCGGTGCCGGGCGAGAGCAGACCGGTGATTTCCAGCTTTTTCAAATCGATCAAGGCAACTTTGTTTTCGCCGGCCGCGGCAACATAGGCCACTGAGCCGTCGGGCGCCATGAGGATGCCCTCCGGACTGCGTCCCACGCGCAAGCGCATGCGTTGCTCGCGCGTTTGCGCGTCGAGCACGAACACCTCGCCTCCTTCCATGTCCGAGACCAAGACCAGCTTGCCGTCCGGTGAGAACTTCAGGCGGTTAGAGCGTTTCGTTCCGATCGGAACGGTCTGGATGACTTTTTGCATGCTGGTGTCGATGATCGAGACGCTTCCGTCTCGGGAATTGGCGGCCCAAAGCTGCGTGCCGTCAGGCGAGAGATCCATTCCTTCAGGACCTTTGCCTACCGGGATCACCGTTAGATTCCAGGCTCCGGGGTTTGCGCCGCGATCCATCTGCGTGATGCTGTCGGATCCGATATTGGCCGTGAAAATACGGCTCTGGTCCCGGTTCACCAGGACCATGTGCGTGCTGTTCTGGCCGGTGCCCAGGATCCAATCGATGACGCCGGCCGCCGGATCGTAGCGGCCGATCGCCTTATTCTGTTCGGCCGTGAAATAAACCTTTCCGCCGGCGACCCAGATGCCGTGGGGGCGGCTCAGCGGAGTGAGATCGACCCGGCGCAGTTCCTTCTGGGCGGTCAGGTCGATTACGGAGAGGGTCTTGCCCGGATTCTGCCCCGTGCCGTAGTTGGTCACGAACGCCAGCTTTCCATCGGCAGACGCGGCGACCTCATGAGGGGACTCGCCCGTCGGGATGCGCGCCACGACATTGTGCGTGCGGGGATCGACGATGGCGAGTTCGTTGACGTCCTTGTTGAGCACCAGCAGCGCGGGGGACGGCGTCGGAGCGGCCGTCAACACCGGAGCCAGCAGAAGCGCGGGAAATGACACCAGGCGAAACAGCGAAGCGCAGGCGGATGACATAGATGGCTCCCTCAAAGAGCGGATGCGTACCATCTTCCTACAGATCCGGCAAGGCGGGAATCAGGGAATTTTGATAAACCAGCGGATGGAGCGGGCGACTTCCTCGAAGCCTTCTGCGCGGTAGAGGCTATTGCCCTTATCGTTGTCGGTAAGGCACTCCAGGCTGCAATGCACGGCGCCCTGGCTTTTCATAAATTGCAGCATGCCGCGCAGCATCGCGCGGCCGTAGCCCTTGCCCTGTTGCCGGGTGTCTACGCCCAGCAAATCGATAAAGCCCAGCAGCGTGTCCGGGTCGACGGTCCCGCT
This sequence comes from uncultured Solibacteraceae bacterium, assembly GCA_964568355.1. Taxonomy (GTDB): domain Bacteria; phylum Acidobacteriota; class Terriglobia; order Bryobacterales; family Bryobacteraceae; genus JAJPJX01. Next base: position 3,552 of record CAZMRK010000645.1, read on the forward strand.
GGCAAAGGCGACGATTTCGCCCTGGTCTTCGCCGACCAGCACTTGCTGGGTGTCGAATGCTTTGCGAAAACGCAATTGCCAGCGGTTGCGCCAGTCGTGGCCATTGAGTGGCCCGAAGTGCTGATCGGCTCTTTTCAGCCAGGTGATCGGCTCGAAGCTGTCAATGGTGAGCTGCTCGAGTTGGTCGTAGTCAGAGGGGCGGGCAGGGCGAAATTCGAGGGGCATGAGCTTGACTCGCCGATTGTATCGCTCTGCGCGGCGGCTTGGAAATACGGTACCCTGACGAGTTACCATGCATTCCAATGGCTTTGACGCCGCAGAACGGCGTGTGCTCCAGAGCCTGTCGACACCGGAAAAGGTGCAGTCGTTTCTGGACGGCGAGATCGGCTACAACAAGGAGAAAGACGGTGAGACGTGCCGCTCTCCGCGCCGCGTGTTGCGCGACCGCGTAGCGCACTGCATGGAGGGGGCGCTGTTTGCGGCGGCGGCTCTGGCGGTCCACGGTTACCCTCCGCTGCTGCTGGATCTGGAAGCGGTGCGGGACGACGATCACGTACTGGCCATCTTTCGCCAACGCGGCCATTGGGGCGCCATCGCCAAATCCAACTTCACGGGGTTACGCTTTCGCGAGCCGGTCTATCGCACCTTGCGCGAGTTGGTGCTCTCCTACTTCGAGCACTACTACAACGACGCGGGAGAAAAAACGCTGCGAAGCTACTCCAGGCCGGTAAACCTGTCCAGGTTCGACCGGATCGGATGGATGACTGCCGAGGACGAATTATGGCTGATTCCCGAGCACCTGTCTACGTTGTCTCACACCCGGCTCTTGACCGGTGCAATGGAACGCCGCCTCAATCGCGTCGATCAACGCTTGCAAGCAGCAGGACGCATGGGATCGGTGTACTAATCAGAGACGCCCCCAGCGGCGGCCTCTCCGTCCATAAGTGAAGGTGTGAACAAGAATCACGCACACAATTGCTAACAGGGCAAGCAGGATAATCAAATCCCGAATCATAAAAATTGATGCCGGTTTCGGTAAAACGCTCTTTGTAATAGGGGAAAGTGGGGGACAGGCAGCCTATTTCCCATCTCCCTGTCCTTTTCTATCACCTTTCAGTGTAGCGCGATTTCGGGCGTTCCGCTATGTGGCGGATTGGTCTTCACAGTCAACACCGGCCGGGAGCCGGAAACTGTACTATAAAGCACTTGCGATCGCCGTCGTCGTCAGTCCGCTCTACCGGGACTGACGACGAAAGATCAGCAGCGCGACCTCCTTCGGCCGGATCGAATGAGCCGGGCCGGTCCAGGCCGGATCCTGCCACTCGGCCTGCTCCAGCCGGTAGCCGGGCGCCACCACGTGTACCTGCTCGGCCGCTTCGCCGGGATTCCACAGCGTAATCGCCATGCGGTCGCCGGCCAGGAACGCATGCGCGGCAACGCGGCTGTTGTCCGCCAGGAAGCCTTCATTGTCGACAAACCGGCCCGCCAACAGAAGTTCCGGATGCGCATTGCGCAGCGCCACCAGCCGCTCGAAGAATGGTCCCAGGCCAGGATCGGTGATGTCGGAGAGGCGTGCGTCGAAGCGCCAGCCTAAGGCGAAAGCGTAGCCCAACTGCGCGCGGCGGTCGTATGGGCCTCCGTCGCGGTTGGTCACAATCGGATCGGGGAAGGTATACCGAAACATTTCTCCGAAGGCCTGGGGCTCGGGCCAGAAGCCGATGCCGTGCGAGTGGATGATGTCCGCGTAGCCGGCGTAGCAGTCGGTGGCCAACTCGATGACGAACAGGAATTCGGGATCGCGAGCCTTCATGGTCTGGCGGAGCCGCTGCATGTTGCGCATCTTGGCCGGTCCCACGGCCAGCGAAGGTTTGCTGTGTGGATGCTCTTTGGAAAAGCAGATATATGGGGGGATGCCCCCCATCTGATCGAAGATGATGCCCTGCGCGCCCAGGTCTTGCACCATTCCGAGTTGCCACAGCAGATGATCGATCCAGCCGGACGCGGACGGGCAGGCGATGCCGAAGTACTTGTTGCGCATGACGTTCAACAGCGTTCCCTGGCCGCCTCCGCCGTAGCTCTCGCGATATTCGTAGCCCCAGATGTCGCGAGCTACGATGCGATAGCCTTCCTTGCGGTAATACTCGGTGGTTGGATCGATGAGCTGTCCTTGTGTATAGAGAATCGTGCTGCCGCCGGACCGATGGATCTCGGCGAGTGCATTCTTCAATCCGGCGGCTCCTCCCAGGGCATCGTCGGGATCGTATTCCGGATAGAGATTGTCGAAGCCCTGCTTGACCCAGCCGAAGCAGTTGAGCAGGCGAATGCCGGCCGCCTTGGCCTGCTGGAAAATCTTGGGCAGATCCGCGTAGGTATCGTGAATGTGGCCGGACTGCAATTTTAAATTGGGCAGCACCCAGCCGGGCGTCTGGCGCAGCCAGTTGGGGGGATCGGGCTTCGCCATCCATGTGCCGGCCCAGGTTCGGTAGGTACGCGCCGCTTCATGCCAGTCGCCGCGATAGAGCCGCAGCACGGCCGGCTCGGAGGTCCAGGTCTCGCCTGCCTTTACGAAAGGATATTTCACAATAGAAGCCGAGAGAGCCTGGTCGCGATGCGCCGCAACCTGCAGACATGTGGTCATGACGCTGCGGTCATGGCTGCCGATATACAGACCTTCTTCGCCGTCGTTGAAGGTGTACCACTGCATGCTGGCTGGGAATGGATAGGTGAGACGCAAAGACGGTTCGCCGCGCATGCCCGAAGCAGATGGGCGTGTGGCCTCTGCGAGAATGGCCTTGTAAGGATCGGCCAGGCGGCGTCCGGCTCGCTCGGGCCAATAGAGCACATTGCTGGCCCGGCCCAGTCCCGTGTCGCCGATGCCATAGATCCAGGGCAGCCACAACTCGGTGACATCGAGCGCGGGATCGGTTTCGCGATTTAAAATCTTTCCGGTCCAGATCAGCCGGTCGCCGTCCAGCGCGATTCGCACTTCCAGCGAGATTTGGAGGTCTCTGCTTTGTCCCCGGCGCGGAGCCTCGCCAATCAAACGCTCATAGCTGAGCACCAGCGCGCCGTTCTCCCGCCTGACGTGGCCCGTTTGGCGAAGCGGGTCGATCTCCAGATCCAGGGCGCCGGTGATGGATGTCCCCAGGCGATAGTACATTCGCCACGGTGGACGGACGGGTCCGGTTACATAACGATGGCCGGCGCTCCGGTTAGTCAGTTCCTGCAAGTTGCCCGCACCGTCCAGCGCGAGCGCTACTTTTTCATTGGCAAGCTCAAAACGGCCGGCCTGGCTGGCCGCCCAGAGCGGAACGGCCAGCAACCCCAGGATCGTGGCGAGTTTCATGGGTTGCCTGTAGTAAACGTACTTTCAGTTCCAGTTATCTGGAACTTCACGCCGGAAGTCAAGCCTTGTGGGACCGGCTTTGGAAGCCCGCCCCACTTTGTAGCACAGTAGTACTACAGGTCGGTGAGATGCTGCAGTTCGCCGTTGCTGTCGCCCACCTGCCCGGCCTTCACGCCCATCCGGTCAAGCAGAGAGAGGTAGAGATTGGTCATGGGCGTTTCCGCGGGGTAGCGGACGTGGCGTCCGGTGCGGAGCGTCCCGGCGCCGCCTCCGGCGACCACCACCGGCAGATCATGATGCGTGTGCCGGTTGCCGTCGCTCAGCCCGCTCCCGTACACGATCATGGAGTGGTCGAGTAGCGTGCCGTCTCCATCGGGCGTCGACTTGAGCTTGTTCAGGAAATAGGCGAACTGCTGTACGTGGTAGACGTTGATCTGGGCTACTTTTTCCACCATCTCCGGATTGTTGCGGTGGTGGGTCAGCGGGTGGTGCGCATCCGGTACGCCGATTTCGCGGTACGCCCGTGTGCTGCCTTCCCGGCCCATCATGAACGTCCCGACTCGGGTGAGGTCCGCCTGGAATGCGATTGCCAGCATGTCATAGAGCAGGCGGGCATGCTCGCCGTAGTCGATCGGAATGCCTTCCGGGCGCTCGATGGTGGGCACGACGTCCTTGGAGTCGCGCTCGGCGGTGGCGATGCGCTTTTCGATCTCGCGGACCGCGGTGAGGTATTCGTCCAGCTTGCGGCGATCGGTGGGGCCCAGGTCGCCCTGGAGGCGTCGCGTATCCTCCATGACGAAGTCGAGGATGCTCTTGTCGTAGACGCGCTGCTTGGCCCGCGTGGCCGGGTCTTCGTCGCCGGCGCCGAACAACCGCTCGAATACCGAGCGCGGATTGATCTCCGGCGGATTGGGCGTGGACGCGCCGCGCCAGGAGATGCTGTTGCTGTAGGCGCAGCTATATCCGGAATCGCAGTTGCCCACCAGGCGTCCGTCTTCGCATCCCAGTTCGAGCGACGAAAAGCGTGTCGTGCCATCGAACTGCCGCGCGGCAAACTGATCCGCGGACACCCCCACGTGGATATCCGCGCCGTGAGTTTTCTTGGGATGTACTCCGGTGAGGAAACTGGCGGCGGCGCGTGCATGGTCGCCCGGTCCGTCGCCCAAGGCACGCCCGTTGTTGTCGGTGAGACCGGAGATGATCAGGAGATGCTCCCGCAGAGGCTCCAGCGGCTTCAAAATGCGAGGAAACGTGAAACTGCTTCCGTCCGCGGCGGGCGTCCAGTCCTGCATGATGATGCCGTTGGGCACATACACGAACGCGAGGCGCGGCGTACTGGTCTTGGTCCCCAGCCGCCCGGCCCTGGCCAAAGCCGGCGCCATGGCATCCAGCATCGGCAGCGCAATCGCCGTGCCCAAACCTCGCAAAAAAGTACGCCTGTGCAGGTGCTTGCCCGTGATCATCAATCCCCTCCGCGCCTGCCGGGCGGCCCCTCCGCCCGGGACGCCGTTGTCCCATTCACGATTTCGCCTCGCCCCATCCGGAAAGGCAGGCTCTGAACAATTCCCAGGATCAGACTGGAAAACCGGTAGTTTTCCTCAGCCATTTTATTACAGATCTGCTGGACAGCGGGCCGGTCGTACCGCTCCAGCCCGCGGCCCAGCGCATAGGTCAACATCTTTTCGGTGAGGCAGTGGGCGAAGGCGTCCGCATCCTGCCGCAGCACGCTCTTCAACTCCCGCGCTCCGGCGAAGGAGCGGCCGTCGGGCAGGCTGCCCGAGGCATCTACCGGAAACTTGCCTTCGTGCGTCCGCCAGCGCCCGATGGCATCGTAGTTTTCAAAAGCGAATCCCAGCGGGTCCATGCGCACGTGACACGACGCGCAGACCGGCTTCGATCGATGCTGCTCGAACTGCTGGCGCACCGTCCCATGGATGTTGATTTGGCTCTCATCCAGGGCGCCGGCGTCGGGCGGAGGCGGGGGCGGTGGATCGTTGAGGATATTCTCCAGCAGGAATTTTCCGCGCAGCACCGGGGACGTGCGATTCGGATACGAGGTCACCGTCAGGACACTGGCCTGCGTCAGCACGCCGCTGCGCTGATTGCCGGGCAGGTCCACGCGGCGGAACGCATGGCCCTCGACCCCTGAAATCCCGTAAAGCTTGGCCAGTCGGTCATTCAGGAAGCTGTAGCGGGCGTCCAGGAAGTCCAGGATGCTGCCGTCGTTTTTGACGATGGAATCGAAGAACAGCCGCGTTTCCTGGCGCATATCGCGCCTCAGCTCATCGGTGAACTCGGGGAACTTGTCCGGGTCCGGCTTCACGCTGTCCAGATTGCGCAGTTCGAGCCACTGGCCGGCGAAGTTTTCCACAAGGCGGCTGGACCGGGAATCGCGCAGCATTCGCCGCACCTGGGCCTCCAGGACGTCGGAACGGTGCAGCGTACCGGTCACTGCGGTCTGAAACAGCTCTTCATCGGGGATGCTGCTCCACAGGAAATACGAGAGCCGCGAGGCCAGCGAAACGTCGCTTACCGGACGGGCGGTGACGTCGCCTGCCGGTTCGTTCTCGATGCGGAACAGAAAACGAGGGGAGACCAGAATCGCGGTCAGCGCTACGCGGATGCCTTGTTCGAAAGAATCGCCGTGCTGCTGGGCCATTTGCACGAATCCCAGCAGCTTGTTGACTTCCTCATCATTCACCGGGCTGCGATAGGCGCGGCGCGCCAGGTTGGCGATGACGTTGCGTGCGCAGTCGGGGTTGTGGTGGCCCGGGCGATGGCCGCATACGAAGATGCGCCAGTAGCCCGGAGGAAGCGCCGCCGGTTCCGCATGGTAGGGGCCCCGAACGTCGAGGTAGTCCACTTGGGTGTGATCACGATATTTGGGATCGGGATCGTTGGGATTGATGCCGTCGCTCAGAATCTCGGCCTTGATCTGGTGCGGGCCTGCTTTCAGATGCACGCGCGTTTCGAACATGCGCGCCTGATCGCGCTTCACATCCTGCTCGAACAGCTTTTCCTGCTTGCCGTCAATGATCAGGGCCAGTTTCAGGTGCTGGTCGCCTGCTTTCGGCCGGGTTCCCGAGAGAGAAGTCAGAATGTCGTAGTCGGCGGAAGCGGTGGCCACATACGGGGCGTCCAGTACCGGACCGGCCTGGGTGTGCTGCCCGGCGCGAAGCTTGGTCAGGGTCGGCTTGACTGGAGCGTCGATCACGATGGCCATGCGAGCAATCTTCTGGGCCGCGGCCAGGTATTTTTCCATCAGGACCGGCGAAAGCGACAGCACGTCGCCAATATTGTCGAAACCGTAGCCGGAATCGTCCGCCGGAAAGTCGTCGGCGGGCCGGAAATCCACATCCAGCAGATCGTGAACGGAATTGTTGTACTCGAACCGGTTCAGGCGGTGGGCAGTCAGGTGGCCGGGATCGGGCTTCCGGTTGGGATCCGGACGGTTGAGCCAGGCTTCGATCCAGCCGGTAACGGCCTGGACTTCCGCCTGGTCCGGCCGTGGCAGGCCCTTCGGCGGCATCTGGCCGGTCCGCAGGCGCCGGACCACATGCTCCCAGACCTCCGGTTGTGCGGTGACCGCTGCGGCGTTCCCATATGCCCCCAGGTCCAGATTTGCTGTGCGGGCTTTGGCGCTGTGGCACATCTGGCAGTGGCTCGCCAGAAACGGTTTGATTTTTTGCTGGAAGAAAGCGGGATCAGGAGAATCCTGGGCTGCCCAGGAAGTCACAGTGGCGCCGGCACTTAGCACCAATATAGCTAGACAACGAAAATGCATCCCGATAGCAGTCCCTCCGGCAGACGGACCGCGCCCCTCGCCCTCCTGCCGGCTCTCCTGTTCAGACGACCGCAGAGCCGTACAGGTAACAGATTCCACGAGGAATTCAGCCCTTACACCAGAATATTATACTGGTGGGTCGATGCCCTCCTCCGAATCGGTCCTCCTGCGCGCTGCGCGGTGGCTCACCCTGGGCTCTGCTGTCTCGGTGCTGTTCTCCATCGCGGCTTGTCAGATCCTGCTGGCGCTGGCGTTTGCCGCGCTGCTTTTCTCAGGTGCGAAACTGCGCGTCCCCCCGGTCTGGCTTCCCCTGGGACTGTTTCTCCTGGCGACGCTGGTCTCTTTGGCCCTTTCCGACAATCCCGCCGGGGGGCTCCCTCAAATTCGTAAGTTCTTTGTATTTCTGGAATTGCTGGTCGTATTCTCCACTTTGGGCAATCTTGTGCTGATCCGTCGGCTGTTTCTTTGCTGGGCGGGAGTGGGAGCCGTGCTGGCCCTGCGCGGGTTCGTGCAGTTTGCGGCTAAGCTTCGCGAGGCGCATGCCTTAGGCCAGAATTTCTATGATTTCTATGTACCTGCTCGAATTACCGGGTTCATGAGCCACTGGATGACGTACTCCGGCCAGGAGATGTTCGTGCTGCTGATGCTCGGCGCCTTCCTGTTTTTTGCCCCAGGCGTGGGCCGGCGTGCCTGGCTGTGGTGCGTGTGCGGCGGCATGATGGCGGTTGCCTTGATCCTGGGCTTTACGCGCGGCGTCTGGCTGGCCGCTGGCATATCGGGAATTTACCTGATCTGGGGCTGGAGGCGCGCAGTCGCGCTGGCCGCTCCGGCCATTCTGCTGCTGGGTATCCTGGTGGCGCCCAGTTGGGTGCGCGAGCGCTTCACTTCCATCCTGAAGCCGTCCAAAGTGGATTCCAATGCCTTCCGCATGGTCACGCGCCGGACTGGGATTGAGATGATCCGTGCGCATCCGTGGTTCGGCCTGGGTCCGGAAGGAGTGAAGTATCAGTTCGATCGCTATGTGCCCCGGGATATCCCACGACCTCTTCCGGACGGATGGTATGGCCATCTGCACAATATCTACCTGCACTATGCGGCCGAGCGCGGGATTCCAGCCATGCTGATCCTGATGTGGTTCCTGGGCCGCATCCTCTACGATTTTCTGCGCGGTCTGCGCGGCCTTGCGCCGGGCCGCAGCGACGCCCGATTTGTGCTCCAGGGAGCGGTGGCGGTGGTGATCGCCATTCTGATCGAAGGGTTTTTCGAGCTGAATCTTGGAGATAGCGAGGTGCTGACGATGTTTCTAGTGGTGGTGGGCTGCGGCTACGCCGCTTTGGAGGCGATCCGCAAGCCGGAGGTCAAGGCGGTTGGCTGATACGCTGCGGGGACGACAGATCGTGCTGGCCGGCGGCGCGGGCGGGATCGGCTCGGCGGTCACCGAGCAACTGGTCGCCGAGGGCGCGCGCGTGGTGCTGGGCTATCACGCCCGGCCGGAACGGGCGGCCCGGTGGAGCCAATCTACTATCCTTGTAGAGGCAGATCTCACCAAAGCTGAAGATCGCCGGCGTCTGCTGGACGCCGCCCCGGGGATCTACGGACTGGCCGGAGGTGCGGGCGATCCCGCGCGGGTCGGCGATCATTGGCAGATGGAAACCGCCATGGTCCGCTCCTATCAGGTGAACTATCTGGGGCCGATCCTCCTCGCCCGGGAGGCGGCCGAGCGCATGCGCGCGGCCGGCACGCCCGGCGCGATCGTCCTGTTCGCGACGATGCAGGCCGTGGCGCTGTTTCCCGGATCCACGGCGTACGCGGGCGCCAAGGCGGCTCTGGTCCATGCGGCGCAGATCCTGGCGAAGGAGTGCCGCGGCGCCGCGAACATCCGGGTGAACGTGGTGAGCCCCGGAATTACCGCCGCCGGGATGGCAGCGGCCAGCATCGCCAGTGGAAAGTACAACCGGTTCCTGGAGGACGGCACGCTTGCGCGATTCGGCCGGGCGGAGGACGTCGCCCGCGCGGTGCGCTTTTTTCTGGAACCGGACAACTACGTCACCGGGCAGGTGCTGTCAGTGGACGGCGGCATCACGCTCTGAGGTTCATTCCGCCCGGAGCGCCAATACGGGGTCGATGCGCGTCGCACGCCGCGCCGGGATGTAGCAGGCGGCCGCCGCCACAATTCCAAGAAGCGCCACCACCACAAGGTAAGTGGTGACATCTGCGGGGCTGATTCCGAACAGCAGCCGGGTCATTACTCGCGCGCCGGCGAAGGCTGCCAACAATCCGGCACCGATGCCCCAGCCAACCATGCTCATGCCTTCGCCCATCACCTGCCGCAGGACGTCAGTGGGCCGCGCACCCAGAGCCATGCGGATGCCGATCTCCTGAACGCGCTGGCTGACCGAGTAGGAAATGACGCCGTACAAGCCTACCGAGGCCAGCAAAAGGGCCAAAGCTCCGAAGATGCTCAGCAGGGCCGCGCCCAACTGGGGGGCCCAAAGCGACCGATCGAGCGCCTGGGGCACGGTCATTACGTCGACCAGGAGCAGATCGGGGTCCAGGCTCTGTACTTGCCGACGAAGGTCGCCCAAGCACCGGGCCGGATCGCCGGAGGCGCGGGCGTAGAGCGTAACAGCGGGGGCATAGCTCTGCCGCAAGGAGAGGTAAACCATGGCCCGGGGAGGCTCGCTCAGTTCCTGGTAGGCGCTGTCGCGCACCACGCCGACGACCTCATAGGTGGCCGTCTCGCCGAAGAAGTGGAAGCGTTTCCCGATGGCTTCCCGAACAGGACCGCGCCAGAAGCGGCGCGCCAGAGAGTGATTCACGATAGCCACCACCGGGGTGTTCGGCATGTCCCGGTCGCTGAAGTCGCGACCGCTCTCCAGCGGGATGCGCAGGGTTTGGAGATAGCCCGGCTCTACGCGGTTGAGCAGCGTGAGCGCCCCCTGACCTTCGGCTGTCGCGGTTTCGCCGTCGATGACGATGGTACGCGCCGTGGGGCTCTGGAAAGGCGGGTTTGTGGAAAGAGTGACTGCTTCTACCCCCGCCACCTGGCGGGCCCGTTCAAGCGCGGCGCGCAAGAACTCCTGGCCCGCGGGCGCGCTGTAGCCTCGCCTGGCCAGGTTGAAAGAAAGCACCAGCAGATGACCCGCATCGAAACCGACGTCCAGGTTCTGGGCCTGGCGCAGACTCCGGATGAACAGGCCGGCGCCGCTGAGAGCCACTACGGCCAGCGCGACCTGGGCCATCACCAGTACCGCCCGGAGCCCGAACTTTCGCCGGAGCGCGCTGAATTGGGAGCCGCGCTCCTTCAAGGCGGTCACCAGGTCCGTGTGCGTGGTTTGCCATGCGGGGGCTAGCCCAAAGATCAGCCCGGTGAGGATCGAGAGGGCGAACGTGAACAGAAGGACGTGGGAATCGAGGGTCAGTTCGATCCGGGAGGTCACCATCGAGGCGGGCCGCGCCGCCCAAAGCAAATCTCTGCCCCAGCGCGCCAGCGCCAGGCCGACGATGCCGCCTATCGCCGACAGCACCAAGCTTTCGGTCAGGAGTTGGCGGATGAGTCGCCATCGCCCCGCGCCCAGAGAGAGGCGGATGGCGATCTCCTTACTGCGGCCGGAAGCCCGCACCAGCAGCAGATTGGCCACGTTGGCGCAGGCAATCAACAGGACCAGCGCGACCGCTGTCGTCAGGACTTTGGTGGCCAGCAGGAAGCGGTCCCGCGAGTTCGGGTGGATCACTGCCTCGCTGAGCGGGATCAGCGTTACCGTCCGTCCCTCGTTATCCTGTGGATATTCCTGCTCCAGCCGATGGGCGATGGTCTGCATCTCGGACGCGGCCCGGCGCAGATCGACACCAGGCTTAAGCCGGCCGATGGCGGTGAAGAGCAGTGCCCGGCGCTGCCGGAGCCATGTTCCGGTGGGCAGCACCTGTTCGTACATCATCATCGGGATCCAGAAGTTCGGGCTCACCAGCGCATTGGCGCCGTGGAACTCCGGAGGAGCGACGCCCACTATGGTGAAGGGAGTGTCGTTCAGCCGGATCGTTTTACCCGATATCTGCGGGTCCCCTCCGAAACGGGTTTTCCACAGGCTGTAGCTGATCACTACGACCGGAAACGCACCCGGAACCTGGTCCTCCTGCGACAGAAAATCCCGCCCCAGGACCGGCTTAACCCCAAGCACGCGAAAGTAATTTCCCGTCACGATCTGCGCGCCGGTTTGTTCCGGCCGGCGCCCTAAGTTCATGGTGACGGGAGTGGACGAATATAGAATCAGGCCGGAAAAGATATCATTCTGCCTGAGATACTCCTGGTAATTGGGGTAGGAACAAAGAAAATATCCCGGATTCCTCCGATCCAGGGTATATATGGAAACTAACTGGGCCGGCTCTTCCACCGGCAGCGGGCGCAACAGGACGGCGTTAATGACGGTAAAAATGGTGGTATTGGCACCTATGCCCAAGCCGATGGATAGGATGGAGACGGCGAGAAATGCCGGGCTTCGCGGCAATGTTCTCAGGGTATAAAGAACATCCTGAAAGAAACTTCCCATTGCGAGTCACGACTAGTATATCGCTCGCAATTGCGGAAGAAACGGTCTGAATTTCGCCCTGAGTACTAGCAAGCGATGACGGAAACCGTTTCCTGACGGAGCTGGAGGGCCAACCGGGTACAGGCAACGAATTTCGCAAATGCGGCGAAATTCATGCCAGTCCCCGCTTGGCAGGGTCGCCAGGGGATAAGCTACTCGATCCGGACGCTACCGGAACCGGTACTTACCCGCAGTAATGATCCGCCACCCCGGATCTGCCCGCGCATGGCATGACGGCTGATGGTTCCGCGGACCGTCATCGGTTGATCCACCGTCAAGGAACCGGAACCGGTATGGGCATCGAGGTCATACCCGCCGCTGTTAGGCAACTTCAAATCGACTCCGCCCGATCCGGTGTGCACATCGACCGTTCCGGGCGTCACCTGTTCCACCTTGACCGATCCGCTTCCAGCCTGCGCGTTGACGGCTCCGGAAACTCCCAAAGCCTGGATTCCTCCGCTGCCCGTGTGGGCGTCGACACCGCCCTGGATCTGAGCCAGTTCGACGCGTCCCGATCCGGTCTGCGCGCGAACCGGGCCGCCGATCCGCGCGATGCTCACACCACCCGAGCCGGCCAGTACCTCGACGGGGCCCTGGATGCCTTCGACCGTCTGATGGCCCGAGCCACCGTGCGAGCGCAGCCTGGTCTGCTGCGGCACCAGAATTTCATAATTGATGGACACGTGCCGCTGCAGCCATTCGTCGCGGATGGGGCCCACGCGGACAGAATTGCCGGTCTGCTGAATGGGTGGATTCTTCTCCAATTCCCCGATCTGCTGTTCGGCTCCGTCGCGGGCGCGAATGGTTCCGTGGATTTTGACGGTGGCGGAGTCTCCCGCGCGCACGATCAGGCTGCCGGAGCCGTTTTGCACGTCCAGTTCTACCGGCCCAGAGACCTGAAGAGTCCGGTCAAACGAGCCGGTTGCCTCCATGGCCCAGAGAGGCAGCGCGAACGCCGCGCAGGCCAGCGCTGCCTGGTATCCGCGAATTTGCATGGTTCCTCCTGACGCCCATAGACGGACTGCCGGGTGAAATGTTAGCATCCGTCCGCAACTATCCGCTCTGCTTACAATGGAGACTTGTGTCGCTGACAGTCTTCCCCTGCCATGCTACCGCCGATGCCGCGATGGCCCGTGAACTGGCTGATTTCCTGCGAGCGGGGGCCGGTGTAACGGTTTTCCTGGAGGAGGGCCGCATGGCTCCGGACGAATCTCTATTCGCCAAAGTGGCGGATGGCATGATGGCCGAGGTTCTGCTGGTGCTGCTTTCCCCTCATTCCTCGCCGCCCCGCTGGGTGCTCGACGAATGGCGGCCGGTCTTTCTGGAGGACCCGAAAGAAGCCGGGGTCGCCCTGGCGACCGTGCTGGTCGAGGAGTGCCGCTTCCCGGAGTTGCTGCGGCGCAAGGACTTCTTCTCCCTGGCGGAAGACCGCCTGGACGGCTTCCGGAGGATCAAGCGCTGGCTGCTGGAATTGCGCGGTCCGGTACGCGAGCCGCGCTTTGTGCCTGGGCGCGTCCACCTGCCGCCGGGCGAAGAGGATGCCGTGGACCGCCTGCAAGCCACATTGGCCGACTCGCCCGGCCGGGTGACTCTCGATTCCGGAATATCTCAGACGCTGCTGGCGCTCGAATTCGCGCGGCGGTTTGGATCCGAATTTGAAGATGTCTTCTGGCTGGCGGGCCAGGGTCGAACGGCGGCGGCTCTGGTCGGGGATCTGGCCTCGCAATTGGGGCTCAAACTGGATGGCCAGACGGAAGAGAACGCGGAAGCGCTGGGCGAGTCCCTAAGACAGCGGCGATACCTGTTGGTCCTGGACAGTCTGGCGGAGGACCAGGTGGCGATGGTGGATCCCGGCGGGCGGGCTTCGGTACTGGCAGTCCGGCCTGCACAGGCCGCTCCCGCAACGGTGCCGGAACTTGCTAACTTGTCTGCGGAAGAGCGCCGTTTGCTCGAAGTCATGGCCGTGTGCGCGCCCGGAGGCTTCCTCCTGCCGCTCGCCGCGCAGGTGGCGCTGATGGACGAGGAAGTGGCGCGGGAGACGGCGGCTCATTTGCTGGAGCGCGGTCTGGTGGCGCCGCTCGATCGCGATGGTAACTGGTACTATCTGCCATCCCCGCTGCGTCGCGCGCTGAGACCATCGCCGCGGCTGGCTCGCCGCCATGCCCGCAATGCCGGAGAGTTCGCCGCCGTGCAGCATGCGTTCGCCTGGGCGCTGGCGCAAGGAGCCGACGAAGAAGCTTGGGAACTGGCTCGCAGCCTGGGACGCCGGGGGATCGCGCGGGCGCGCCAGGATGATCGCCTGGCGGAAGCGTACGAGATGGCCGAGGCTCTCTACCGCGCCGCCGAATGCCGGCAAGACCGGCGCGCGCTCGAAGAAGGCTCCTGGGAAATGATCTGGATTCTGGAGCGCTGGGATCGCCTGGACGAGGCGCAGGACCTGGACCAATTGCGGCGATCCCAATACGCCGACCAGATGTGCTTCGAATTTTGAGCGCTGATGGAGATTGTCCGCTTGCTGACGCGCGCGGTTCGGTGGCGGTGTTGAGGGGGAGCAATGGAGATGTCCGCTTGCTGACGCGCGCGGTTCGGTGGCGGTGCTGAGGCGCGGTCAGGCTTGGAAGAGCTCGTGGAAGAAGGTTTGCATGGCGGACCAGGATCGCTCGTCGGTGGGCTTGTGATACGCCAATCCGTTCAGGCCGCGCTCTGCGGCTTTGGGATTGGTGAAACTGTGCATAGCGCCGCCATAGAGGATGAGCTGAAAGTCGGCTCCAGCGCGCGTCATCTCCTCTACAAACGTCTGGACCTGAGCCGGCGGAACGAACGGATCTTCGGTGCCGATACAGGCCAGGATTTTCGCGGAGACTTTCCCTGCTTCGGCCGGCTGCTGGGTGGAAAGATTGCTATGGAAACCGACCACGCCGACGACCGGAGCCCCACTGCGGGCCAATTCGAGCGAAGCCGTACCGCCGAAGCAATATCCGATGGAGGCGATGCGGTTCGGATCCACTTGCGGCAAACTCGAAAGGGCGTCGAACGCCGCCCGGATGCGCGCGCGCAAGGTAGGTACATCGTTGCGCAGAGCGGCAGTCCAGCCCAATCCCTCCTGGGTGCTCGAGGCCTGGCGCCCTTCGCCAAACATATCCGCGGCCAGGGCTACGTAGCCCAGCCCGGCGAGCCGTTCGGCCCGCTCGCGTACGTGCTCTCCGACGCCCCAAGCCTCGTGCACGACCAGAATGCCGGGACGTTTTCCGGGCCTGGCTTCGTCATAGGCCAGATATCCGCGAAAGGTCAGGTCACCCAGGCGATATTCGAAGTTTTGCGTCTTCACGGTTCATCACCGATTCTATGCTACACTCCGTGGCTCGCCCAAGCCTCCTCGTAGCTGGCCACGGCGGCGTCGCGCACCGACTCAATGGCCTGGGGAACGGGCCGATCCTTGTAATTCGTGCTCGAAAGCGATTCGGTTTGGGCCATCACCTGCCGCAGGGCCGCTTCATCCAGACGATCGGGCGGCAGTCCCAGCCGCTCGTGAATGCTGGCCAACACTTGCGTGGGCTTGCTGATCAGATCAGCAAAGCGAACGACGGCTAGCTGTGTCCGGGGCAGTTCCTTGACGCTCTGCGCCAATGCCTCACTGGAGAATCGAAGCGCCGCGGCCAGGAATGCGTTGAGCTGGCTGTCCAGGACCCCCGGCTCGACTTCCCAAAGGGCATACCTTCGGATCATCGCCTTCCACATCTTGACGTTGGAAAAGAAGACGTCGATAGGGTCGCGCAGCACCCAGACGATGAGCGACTCGGGCATCTGGCGCAGGATCGCGGAGATCCGAAACGTATGGTTGGGTGATTTGAGCAGCAGCCGGCCGGAGTGGCCCTGTTGTACGCTTGCCAGAAACAGGCGCCAGCGGGTCCACCACTGGTCCGGGGGCAATTCCGCCCACACTTTTGGATCCAGCCAGCGCTCCAACTCCGGCAGCCGGCGCGGGTCAAAGAACGCCCGGTATACGGAAGGAATGCCCTGCGCTAGCATGGCGAACTCGTCTTCCTGCGGCGAATCGGCGCTCACGGCGAAGGAATCCATCGGCCGTACCGCGCGATGGTCGCCGGGCGGAGCGGAATGAAGCAGATGCATCGACGAGTTCATGCACTGCCAGGTGTTCGGCGCG
>CAZMRK010000646.1:0-7471 GCA_964568355.1 uncultured Solibacteraceae bacterium
GGCCAGGCTTCCCGTAATGGTGAAGATGTCGGACAGATACATCTCCATCGGATCGTCGATCTTTTCCCCCAGCCTGAAGGCCGGAGAGGGAGAGACAGGCGCTACGATCGCGTCCACCTCTTCCCAAGCCCGGGTGAAATCCCGGGCAATCAGCGCACGCACCTTCTGGGCCTTGAGATAGTAGGCGTCGTAATAACCGGCGCTCAACACGTAAGTTCCCAGCATGATGCGACGCTTGCATTCGGGGCCGAACCCTTGCCCGCGGGTGCCGCGATACATATCGCTCAGCGTATCGGCGCCCGAGCGGGAGGTATAGCGCACCCCGTCGTAGCGCGCCAGGTTGGAGCTGGCTTCGGCGGTGGCAATGACGTAATACGCAGCAATCGCGTAGTCCGTCGCCGGCAAGCTGATTTCGCGCACCTGGCAGCCCAATTTTTCGAGCGTGCGGACGCCGCGACCGATCAGATCGCCGGTTTCTCCCATCAACTGAGTTAGATACTCGCGGGGCAGGCCAAGCTTCAGACCTTTTACGTTGCCGTCGAGCAGCGCGGTATAGTCCGGCACAGGAGCTTCGGCGGAGGTGGAGTCGAGCGGATCGCGCCCGGCGATTACGCCCAGCAGCGCCGCCGCGTCCCGCACGCTGCGCGCGAACGGCCCGATGTGATCGAGCGAACTGGCGAAGGCCGTGAGGCCGTAACGCGACACCCGGCCATAGGTGGGTGTGATTCCCACCACACCGCAGAAAGAGGCCGGCTGGCGAATCGATCCGCCGGTGTCGGAGCCAAGCGAAAGCACGGCGGTGCCTTGCGCCACGACGGCCGCCGAGCCGCCGCTGGAACCGCCGGGCACGCGGTCGGGAGCCACGGGGTTGCGCACCGCGCCAAAGGCCGAATTCTCGTTGGACGATCCCATGGCAAACTCGTCGCAATTGGTCTTGCCGAGGATCACGCCGCCGGCCGCCTCCAGCCGTTCGACCGCCGTAGCGTCATACGGCGGGATGTAGTGCTCCAGCAGCCGCGACCCGCAGGTGGTGCGCACGCCCTTGGTGAGGATCACATCTTTGACCGCTACCGGCACGCCGGCCAGCGGCCCGGGATCTTCTCCGCGCGCGATCTTCCGGTCCACGCGGCCGGCCGAATCGAGCGCCCGCTCCGGGCTGATTTGCAGATAGGCGTTGGTCTTGGGATTCTCCGCTTCGGCGAAGCGCAGTGCCTCTTGCGCCAACTCCACGGCGCTGAACTGCCGCGAGAGCAAGCCCTGGCGGACCCGCTCGATGGTGAGGGAAGGAATATCCATTGCGTCAGCGTTCAATGACTTTGGGAACTTTGAAATAGCCCGAGCCGGCTTGCGGGGCGTTGGCCAGCGCAGCCTTTTGGCCGAGCGGCGCCCGTTCCCGGTCGGGACGCAGCGTAGCGGTCTCGCCCGCCTCGTAGAGCACCTGGGCCATCGGCTCGACACCAGAGGTATCCACCTCGTTGAGCTTGTCCATGTGCGCCAGAATTTCGTCCAGGTCGGCCCGCAGCCGCGCGACTTCGGCGTCGCTCAATTGGAGATTCGCCAAGTCCGCAACATACCGAACCTCGTCTTCGGTAATTTTCACGCCAGTGCCTTTTTTCGAGATTTTTTGTAGATAATCCGCAGGACCGGGTCGGAAATCCGGTCGGCCTCGTCCACAGAATCGAGCAGCGGAGTACTGCTCCGGGTGGCACGCTGCGGCGGCCGCCGCAGGGGAACCACGCGGAACTCGATCTCTTCCACCACATCGCCGCCGACGCTCCGCGCCAGGTTTCGCAGGATCTGCCCGGTCAGGGCGAAGAGCTGCCGCTGCCATACCTGGTCCTCCACCTCCACAATCAGGCGGGTGCGCACCAGGCGCGCCGCGTGCGTATGAGCGGCGATCTTCTTGCCGACCGCTTGCGGCCAGGCCGCGCACGCCACATCTTCGGCGCTGATGGGATCACCCGGAATGCGAAGGTTTCGAATGAGTTTGCTGGCGCGTTCCATCTCGGCGGGACCTCTCGATTGTAACACGCACCCCGGCGCCCGCTCAGCCCGCGGAGCAAGCCGTGTAGGATGAAGAAATGCTTGTACTTGCGTCCCAATCGCCGCGCCGCAGCGAGATTCTCCGGCAGGCCGGAATCGCCTTCGCCGTGCGGCCGGCCGAGGTGGACGAAACGCCCTTGGCGGGCGAGGATCCGGAGGCCTATGTCCAACGCCTGGCCGAAGCCAAAGCCCTCGCCGCACCCGCATCGCCGGACGATGTGGTGCTGGGCGCCGATACCACCGTCGCTGTCGACGGACAGATTCTCGGCAAGCCGGCCGATCGCGACGATGCCGCCCGAATGCTGCGTTTGCTCTCCGGGCGGCAGCACCAGGTGATCACCGGAATCTGCTTGAAGACTCCGCACGAGCTGATCCGCGACTATTCGCGCACCACCGTCTGGTTCGCCGAGCTTTCCCAGGAAGAGATCGGCGAGTATGTGGCCAGCGGCGAGCCGATGGATAAAGCGGGGGCTTATGCCATCCAGGGGCTGGCCTCTAAGTTCGTCTCTCGCGTGGAAGGCTGTTATTGGAATGTGGTGGGGCTTCCCGTAGCGCTGGTCTACCAGCACCTGCGCCGCTTCAAGCAGGCGGGCGCCTCACCAATATAAGAACTGTATAATCCGCGTGTATCGGCGCATATCAGCGGTTGCTTTTTTACTATCTTGAATTCTGGTGACCGGCCATTCCTATTGGGATTACAGATTGATATACTCATCCCGCCATGTTTGCACCCACTCAGTGGAAGGTTGTACTAACTGTCTGTCTCGCAATAGCGGGGTTCCCCCTGGCCGCGCAGGTCAGCACGGGAGAGTTCAGCGGCAACGTAACCGATGCGTCCGGCGCCAGTGTCGCCGGCGCCAGGATCGTCGCAACCAATACACAAACCGGAATTAGACGCGAAGTTCTGACCGATGCAGCCGGTGGCTATGTGCTTACCTTATTGCCGCCGGGTAACTACAACTTAGCCGCCGAGGCGGGCGGGTTTCGCCGGGTCGTACAGAACGGTATCCCGCTCCAGGTGAACCAGAGGGCGGAAATCAATTTTCGCCTGGAAGTGGGCCAGGTCAACGAGACGGTGGAAGTAGCAGCCGCGCCGCCCTTGCTCGAAAGTGAATCCTCCTCGCTCGGCAGCGTGATCGCCGAGCAATTCGTCGGCGAGCTCCCCTTGAACGGACGCAATTTCGTCCAGCTTGCAATTCTCTCCCCCGGCGTCAACGGTACGGGGTTCAGCACCGCCGGCACCATCATGAGCGGCACCCGTCCGGACGACCGCCGGCCCGGCACCGAGTTATTTTCGAACGGCAACCGGGAAGGCTCCAACAATTTTCTCTACGACGGAATCGATAACAACGATCGCCTGACGCTGTCCATCGTGCTGCGGCCGGGCGTGGATGCGATCAAGGAATTCAAAGTCCAGACCAATCTGTACAGCGCCGATCTGGGCCGCAACTCGGGCGCGGTGGTCGACGTAGTGACCAAGTCCGGCACCAACGGCTTTCACGGCAGCGCATTCGAATTCCTGCGCAATTCCGCCATGGACGCGCGCAATTTCTTCAGCGCGAAAGGAACTCCGTTCCCGTCGTTCCGGTACAACCAGTTCGGGGGTTCGTTCGGCGGGCCGGTCATCCTTCCGAAAATTTACAACGGGAAGAACCGAACTTTCTTTTTTGTCGATTACGAAGGGTATCGCCGCACCTCGCTCACCACGCTGACCACCACGGTCCCCACCGTGGCCATACGCGGCGGAGATTTCGGCGCAACCCGCATCTTCGATCCGCTGACCACGCAGCCCAATCCGGGCGGGAGCGGCTTCCTCCGCCAGCAGTTCCCCAACAACGTGATTCCGTCTTCGCGCTTCGACCCGGTGACGCGCAAGCTGATCAATGCCTATCCGCTGCCGCAGAACAGCAATGCTTTTAACAACTATGTCGCCAACCTGCGCCAGCAGCAAAACTGGGACCAGGGCGATGTGCGCGTAGACCATCAGTTCAATTCGAACAACACTTTCTTTGCGCGCTGGTCTGTGCAGCACACCTCCACCATCATTCCCAACACCTTCCCTGCGGTGCAGATCGAAGGCCTCTCGAAACCGGTCTCCATCGGCAATGAAGACTCGTTCGCGGGAACCTCGTTCTCGCCCGACCAGCATGCGGTGGCCGACTACGTTCACATTTTCTCGTCACGGCTTATCAACGATTTCCGCGTAGGCTACAACCGTTTCGTGCTGGATTACACCGCCGAGGATGCAGCTCCGGGCGCCAATTTCGGCAATGCCCTGGGGGTGGCCAATGCCAACTCCGGTCCGCAGCAGACCGTGCTGCCGATCTTTTCGCCGGCCAACTACGCAGGCGCCGGCGCCAGCCGCTCTCTGCCCATCTTCCGGCGCGAGAATTCCTTCCAGTATGTCGATAACGTCACCTATACGCTCGGCGAGCATACGCTGAAGTTCGGCGGCGGTATCACCCGCAGGCAGATCACGGAGTATCAGACCAATCGCGGCAACGGCCGTTTCAATTTCAGCCCGGCCTTTACCAACCTGCCCGGGGTGAGCGGCACGGGCGACACCATGGCCAGCTTCCTGCTGGGATATCCAAGCCTGATCGAGCAGGACTTCACCCTGGCCTGGGTGGGGATGCGCGGCATCGAGACCGGGCTCTATTTCGCGGATGACTGGCGCGTCGGCCGCCGGCTCACCCTCAACCTGGGATTTCGCTGGGACTACTACAGCCCCTATAGCGAGGTGGCCAACCGGTGGGCCAATTTCGACGCCGACACGGCCACGGTCCTGATCGCCGGCCGCAACGGCGTAAGCTCCACGGCGGGGGTCGATCGCGATCTGCGCAATTTCGCGCCACGTTTCGGGTTCGCCTACCGCCTCCTGAATCACACCGTCGTTCGGGGCGGCTACGGGATCTTTTACAACCCCAACGGCAACGGCGGAGCGAACCTGCGCCTGGAGCGGCACGTTCCTTTCGGCCCCATCTATTCCATCAGTCCGGGCGACATCAACGTAGGACCGCGCGTCAGCGACGGCTTCCCTGCCCCGCCCACGGTGAACCTGGCCGCCGCCGATAACCCCAGCGGCAGTGTGGTGGGCATCTTCCCGCACTTCAAGAGCGGCTACGCACAGCAATACAACCTTACGGTGGAGCACGAGATCGCGCCTTGGCACACGATCATCAAGGCTGCCTACGTGGGCAATCTCGGCCGCCGCCTGGGCACCACCTTGAACCTGAACCAGCCGGTCCCCGGTCCGACCGCGCTCAACACGCGTCGTCCTTTCTATTCCATCCGGCCCACGCTGGCGGACGTCACCTACTCCGTCTCCGACGGTCTGAGCAACTACAACGCCTTCCAGTTAACCGTGGAGAAGCGCATGAGCCACGGGCTCTCCCTACTGGTGGGCTATACCTGGGGGCACGCCATCGACAACGTCGCCACCGATTTCGGCGGCGGCACCGGCACCCCGCAGGATCCGCGCAACCGGAACGCCGACCGCGGCAACTCTGCCTACGATATCCGCCACCGGTTCACGGCCAGCTACACCTACCTGCTGCCGCTGCATTTCCGGAATACGGCGGCCAAGCTTCTGCTCGGCGAATGGCAGATCAACGGCATCACCACTCTGCAAACCGGCCTGCCCTTTACCCCGGCGTTGCAGACACCCACCACCAATTGCTGCGGCAGCCGGCCGGACCTTCTGCGCGACCCGAATCTGCCCTCCGACCAGCGTTCCATCAACCGGTGGTTTGACCCCACTGCCTTTGGCACTCCGGCGCCCTACACCTACGGCAGCGCCGGGCGGGACATCCTGTTCGGCCCCGGACGCGTGAACTTCGACGTCTCGCTGTTCAAGGATTTCCTGATCCATGAAGGCATGAAGCTACAGTTCCGCGCCGAGTCCTTCAACGTTTTCAATACACCCCAATTCGGCTTACCCAACGGTAGCATCGGAAACGCTCAAGCCCCGGTGATCAGCTCCACCGTCGGCAATCCGCGGCAAATGCAGGTAGCCTTACGATTACAATTCTGAACGATTACAATTCTGACTGTTTCGAAGGAGATCTTCATGCGCACAAAATCGCTTCCCGTTGCCCTCCTGCTGCTCGCTCCCCTGATGGCGCGCGAACCGCTCGGCCAGCGCATCGCGCACACCGATCCGTCCAAATATCGTCCCATCCCCCATGTGCACGCGGGCGCCGGCGAACTGGACTTTATGGAGCTGTTCAACGCCCACGTCCTGGAGACGAACCTGATCTTTCTGCACCGGGGCGTACTCCCGCCTGGCGGCGGCATCGGCCACCACTACCACAACCAGATGGAGGAGATGTTCGTCATCTTCGACAATGAAGCGCAGTTCACCATCGACGGCCGCACCTCTACGCTCAAGGGTCCCGCGGGCGCGCCCTGCCGCATGGGCCGCTCGCACGCCATCTACAACGCCAGCAGCCGTCCTACCGAATGGATGAATATCGCCGTGGGCAGCGTGAAGGGCAAGTACGACAATTTCGACCTGGGCGATGACCGCGTCGGCGCCCCGCTCGATCCCAAGCCGGCCTTCATCACCATGCACCTCGACCGCGAGCTGCTCAAGCCCGTCACCGGCCTCAATGGCGGGAAAGGTACGGTACGCTACAGACGCGCGCTGTCCCCGGAGGTCTTTTTCACCAACTGGGCCTATGTGGATCACCTGCTGGTTCCGCCCGGCGCCTCGGTGGGTCGCCACCGCCATATCGGGGTGGAGGAGTTCTACTACGTCATCACCGGCGAAGGCACCGCCCGGGTGAACGAGGAATCGGCCCCCATCCACAAAGGCGATGCTGTTCCCATCCTGCTGAGCGATGTCCATTCCTTCGAAAACACCGGTTCGGCCGACCTGGAATTGATGATCGTGGGCATTGCGCGAGAGAAGGGCAAGCTCGATAGCGAAGATGTCAAATAGGGCATTTCTATAAACCACCCACTCACGCTCATGCGTTACCGAGCCACGACCGTGAGGGAGTGGTCTCTGCGCGTCAAGTATAGAAATGCCCAAATGAAGGCCGATGCCGTTTCCGACAAATAAGATACGGGGAATCAGCAGTTTCGGACTCTACATCTGATTTCGTGTGGATTTTTCCGACAAAGGAGTCCTATAATATGGTTTAAGCACCGAAGTAGACTACAGAGAATAGGAGGGGGAGAGTTGACCAGTTCACCTACCCGGCCGAAAGTCACCATCGATGGCAACGAAGCAGCCGCATACGTTGCCCACCAGATCAACGAAGTCATCGCAATTTATCCCATTACCCCGTCTTCTCCCATGGGAGAGTGGGCGGACCAGTGGTCCGCCGAGATGAAGCCGAACATCTGGGGCACCGTGCCGTCGGTGGTCGAGATGCAAAGTGAAGGCGGCGCCGCCGGTGCCTTGCACGGCGCGCTGCAAGCG
>CAZMRK010000647.1:0-3491 GCA_964568355.1 uncultured Solibacteraceae bacterium
CACATCGGCCGTGGTGGCACAACGCTTCACCGCCAGCGGCGCACCCCTGGATGCGAGCCCGTTCGCGGTCAGTTCCATGACGTCCTACGGCAGCTACGACTTTGAATCTGTAGCTGTCGGCATGAGCCGCAAGACGGGCGATTTCGCGGTTGGCTGGACACAATTGAAGGAGAGCTTGCCATACCCTTGGAATGGCACGGTGGCCACCTCGGTACGCGATACCAACTTCGTGCAGCGATACCAGGCGAATGGAACGCCGGCGGGCACGCGGATACAGATTGGCGCCTCCGCGTGGTCAGCGAGTGGTTGCGGCCTCAGCGAGCATTGCTGGGAAAGTGGCTTTTATACCGATTTCGCCTCGCTGTTCATGCAGGACTCCGGTGCTTGGTTGGCACGGTGGTCACGTGCGTCCACGTGGGGAAATAGGATTTATTATTCGCAGCATTACAATGCTTCCGGGATCCGTACGGGAGCGAAGCGGACAATTCCAACCTACGGCCGCCCCGTTCCCGTCATGGCCGCGAACAGCGACGGCAGCCTGGTTTCCATAACCATCACCGGCTCGTCTGGGCACGAAGGCCTCCGCGGCCAAGCTTACGATGCCAGCGGTGCTCCGCTCGGATGGCCATTTGATGTTGTCCCAGCGGCAACATCAAACGCCAATATTGGCTCGCCTACCGTATCCATGGACCCGGCCGGCAATTTTGTCGTTGTGTGGTGGCAAAGCGACACGGCCAGTCTGATGGGACGTCTCTACACGGCCCAGTAAATGAACCTCACATTGCCGCCCAGGAATGCGGCGATGCGCAACGGCCTTAAAGCATTAACCCGAAAGCCACCGTTCGCGAGTGTCTGGTTGGGTTAAGGGTTGTTGGATGCCAGCCTACGCGCGCACTTGCCGAGGCAGCTTTGTCGGATGGCTGGCGTCCGACAAGCCCCCAGGGAGGAAACCGCTTGCGCGGTACCTATGAGGCTATGGGGATTTGACCTCTCGCCGACAGAGCCGAGGCGGGATTGGCGCCACGCAGTTTGATGATCAACGACGTGAGCGCAGCGAAACCGGACCGCGTGCAACGTTGCGAGCGTCCGTCGCCGAGGAAAGAAAAGGGTTGGTTTACGCAGTCACGCAGAGGCGGCTCGCATCGGTGCAACCCGATGGGCGTGATGAAACGCTGGGCATTCAGGTGATGCACGGGGATGACGGTGGGGCGCGTTGCCGATACTGCGGTAGCAGGACGTCGAGGACGGTCATTGGTGCGCCGCAGTGCGGGCAGACGAAAGTCGGCGGCTGCGAAGAAACCGTCGAGATGGTTTCCGGTATCGGCTGCGGCGTGGCCAGTTGCGCGCGCGCCAGGGCGATCTTTTCCCTTCGTTGCGCATTGGCAAGCATGCCGTAGTGGCGAATGCGATGGAACCCGCTGGGAAGCACATGAAGCAGGAAGCGGCGCATGAATTCGCCGGGCGCCAGAGTCATGGTCTTGTGCTTGGTGCGTCCCTTGGCACGGTAATCCTTCCAGCGGAAAGTGACGCCGTGATCGTCCTGCGCGATCAGACGACTGTTGGAAATGGCGACGCGATGTGTGTAGCGCGACAGGTAAGCCAGCACTGCATCGGGTCCGGCAAATGGGCGTTTGGCATAGACCACCCACTCGCACTGCCAGAGCGGTTTGAGCCACGCTTCGAACGCCTGCGCATCGGCAAGCGAGGCCGTCTCGCCGAAGAAATTAAGCGCTCCTCGGCGGTGGGCATCCTGCAGACCTTCGACAAATAGCGTCCGGAACCGCCGCGACAGCACACGCACCGGCAGGAAGAAGCCAGGCGTGCAGGACACCCAGCGGCTGCCGTCCAGCGACATCCCACCGCCGGGCACGATGCCGTGTACATGCGGATGATGGGTCATCGCCGAGCCCCAGGTGTGCAGGACCAGCGTTGCACCGATCCTGGCGCCGAGGTGCTTGGGATCGGCGGCGATGCCCAGCAGGGTTTCCGATGCTGCCTGGAATAGGAGACCGTAGATCGCGGCCTTGTTGGCGTAGGCAATCTCGCTCACCGGCGCCGGCAGCGTGAAGACCACGTGGTAGTACTCCACCGGCAGAAGGTCCGCCTCGCGATCCTGCAGCCACTGGCGCGCAAGCTTGCCCTGGCACTTGGGGCAGTGCCGGTTACGGCAGGAGTTATAGGCGATCCGGGAGTGGTCGCAGGTCTCACAGCGCAGGACGTGGCCGCCCAGTGTCGCGGAGCGGCACTGCTCGACGGCCGACATGACCTTGATCTGCGCAAGACTCAAGTGACCGCGCTGCTCCAGGCGCCAGGCAGGCCCGAAGGCACGGAAGATGTCCGCGACTTCGAGCGCGGCACGCGCCACGGTCGGGAATCAGCGGGTCGGCGGCAGAGTCTCCAGTGGGCTGACCACCGCGCGCAGCAACTCGGTGGCGACATGAGTGTAGACCTGGGTCGTTTCCAGCTTCTTGTGGCCGAGCAGTACCTGGATCACGCGCACATTCTCACCCTGCTCCAGCAGGTGCGTAGCGAACGCGTGCCGCAGGCTGTGCATCGACACTCGTTTGCGGATGCCCGCCATGGCGGCCGCATAACGGATCGCGCGATTGAGCTGTTTCGGCGTCATCGGATTGATCGGCTGCATGCCCGGAAACAGCCAGCCGCCCTTGAGCACCTTGCCCTTGGCTTGAGCGTCTTTCCAGTAGATCCGCAACGCCTCAAGCATCACCGGCGAGAGCTTGGCGTAGCGATCCTTATCCCCTTTGCCTTGCTCCACTCGCAGGCACATGCGCTGGCTGTCGACGTCGCTGACCCTGAGGTGTACAACCTCGCTGGCGCGCAAGCCGGCGCCGTAGGCGACCGACAGCGCCGCTTTATGCTTGAGATTGCCGGCGCAGGCGATCAGTCGGGCGGTCTCCTCCCGGCTCAGTACCTCCGGCAGTTTGCGCGGCTCGCGAACGTGGCTCATCTTGGCCATCGTCTCGGGACGGCCCAGCGTGATCTCGAAGAAGAATCTCAGGCCGGTGATGGTCGCATTGATCGTCACCGCCGAAACGCCGCGCTCGACAAGGTAGAGCTGGTAGAGCCGAAGGTCTTCGTCGGTCGCGGTATCCGGCGAGCGCCGCAACCAGGCGGCCAGTCCGCGGACTGCTCGCACGTAACCGGCCTGGGTCTTTTCGCCAAGCTTGCGCAGCGTCATGTCGTCGATCATGCGCTGGCGTAGCGGGCTGATGGGCTTCGGGTCGTCAATCATGGCTTGCTCCGTCGTGAGTGCGAGGCACATGCCTCGACCACGACATCGGCAAGCCCTACCGATCCGCCACACTCACAGGCAGATCAAAACGCCCCCATACCGCGCAAGCGGTTTAGTCCGAGGGCTGCAACCGCCGCGGACGAATTTTAACATCGTGCCATTACCGGACGGTGGATGCCTAGAAATTGTCGCCAGTTAGCGGACGTTCGCGTTGGCCGGACTGTTACCTGCGTCTCCC
>CAZMRK010000648.1:0-2779 GCA_964568355.1 uncultured Solibacteraceae bacterium
GACTAGCCGTTTTCCCTCCCTGGCCGAAAAGCACCACGTCGGTGCAAAAGCACCACTGCAACGTAGTGCTATCCGCCTGCATCCTACCTAGTGGAGGGAAAGAAAATGAGAGGGCAAGGGAAAGCCGGTTGGCGGGCGGTAGTGGTTCTGCTCGCTGCGGCGACCACGGGCTTAGCCGCCCCAAACACCATGCCCGGACCCGGAACGGTCAACTACGTCGAAGGCGAAGCTGCCATCAACGGTCAGGATCTGACGGCTCAATCGGCCGGATCCGCCGTTCTTGGCGCCGGCCAGACGCTCGAGACCGCGAATGGGAAAGTGGAGCTGTTACTCACCCCGGGCGTTTTTCTGCGGGTGGGCGAGAACAGCGAAATCCATATGGTTTCTCCGGGGTTGGCCGATACCAGCGTAGAAGTGAGGCGCGGTACCGCCTTGGTGGAAGCTGCCGATTTACTGAAAGAGAACCACGTTACCGTGCTGCTAGGCAACTCCAACACGGAGCTTCGCAAGAATGGCCTATATCGCTTCGACGCAGACCGCTACGTGGTCAGCGTGCTGGATGGGGAGGTCGCGGTCTCCGAGGACGGCCAATCCGTGACGCTGAAGAAGGGCCGCGAGGTCGTTCTGGCCAGCGACCAGCCGTTCAAAGCTCAGAAATTCGATCGAGATTCTCTAGAAGCCGAAGGCCTGTACCGCTGGAGCAAGGTCCGCAGCCAATACCTGGCTCAGGCGAACCTGGACGCGGCCAACCGTATCGCGGTAGGCGGTGGCGGCTGGTATGGTCCCGGGTGGTATTGGGATCCGTACTGGAGCTTTTATTCTTACCTTCCGGGAACGGGCGTCCTCTACAGCCCCTGGGGCTGGGGATTCTATTCTCCTGGATGGGCCTGGCGGGCGCCGATTTACGTCGGCCCGCGCGTAGGCTGGCATGGCGGCTGGCATAGTGGTTGGCACGGTGTCCGGCCGGTTCAGCCGATCCGGCCAATGCCGCGCGGCACCGCTGGTTTCCGTGGTGGCGGCGTGCCGCGGGGTGGCGGCGGTCACCGGCGGTAGACCATCAGGCCGATTTCTTTGGTGGACATGGGGAGCCGATCTGGCGCTATAATCCCCCATGCCCACCATTCCTGTCACTGATCAACTGGGACTCCTCGTCGACGCCCAGATCAATCCGGACTCCAGTCTGGCCCGGTATCTCAAGAGCATCGCGGCTCTAAAGTTCACTGCTCCGGATGTGGGCGCCCTGACCGATCTCTCACTCGCCAACCTCCCGATCCAATCGCTACAGTTCGGAATCGATAGCCAGCCGGTCGCCGGGGACGTACCGGTCAGCGCCGGCGCGACCGGCAATCTGGCGGTGCGAACGATCTCCGGCGAAGACGATTTGTTCCAAGGCGACCAGACCTACCTCTCGCTGAGCTTGGAGATATCCGCATCGGCAGACGCTTTCGGAATCCAGCCCGGTGTCCAGGCGACTCTGACCAATTCGCGGCCGTTCGCCCCCGAGACCAAGCTACCGGAGGCGCTAGGGCAAACCCTGTCGAATTTTTCCATACCGTTGGACTTCACCGATCTGACTGCCATGACGCCGGGGACGGTAGTCGATATCGACGGTATAGGCAGCCTGACCTTCACGGGCACTGCCAACCTGCTGGCAGTCACCAATCCGCTGGCCACCGTCTCTCTGCCGGCGCCGGTCGGCCCCTTGAATGTATCCGCGGGAGGATCCATTCAGGTAGGTGCCACGTTTACGCTGACCGGCGAGTATGAGATTGGAGTGGGCAAGCGCTCGGCCAACGTAGTGCGGCTGGCTTATCGCAAGAAACTGGCCGCTGAGTTCGATATCCAGGCGAAGGCAGAAGCGAGCCTCTCGGCCGGCATCGGCGGCAACGATCTGACCGCGCGGGTGCTGAGCGCCATCAGCGCCGATCCGCAGGCCGATAGCGAGGCGCTGGGTGCGGCCGGTGTGAAGCCGGAACAGATTGCGCAGATTCAGGGCGCCATCCAGGCTGCCGTAGACCGGCGCCTGGCGCTGGCGGCCTGCTTCGCGTTTGGCTCGCTGCGATCGCGGGAATCGGCGTTTCTCTATGAAGTGGACCTTGGGGCGCTGGACGACGCCGGGCGGAAGTCACTCGAACGCGCGCTGCACGGCGACCTGAGCGGGTGGCGGGAAGACACCCTCCCGGCTGGAGTGCAACTGGTGCGAAGCGTCTTCACCACGCTGCGGCAGCGGACGCATACCTTCAAAGTGAATCTGCTGGGAATTTACGGATTTGGTTCGATCAGCAGGCTGGCGCTCGAAGGCAGCGTGAGGTACGAGCCGCAATCCGGCGACCTGGTGATCACCGACACGGCTACGGCTTCGCGCATCGAAAGCACGACACTGAACTTCGGAGCGGATACCGAAAAACTGCGGCAGGTGCTGGCGGAGAGCTTTTTGATCACCGCGGCCTATCAGTCGAGCGCCGCTACCGCGGGTCCCGATCTGGTGATCCAGCACGCTTATTTCGAACTGCACGCGCGCACCAATCGCCAGAACATGCGCGATCAGTTCGACGTCGCCCATGCGCTGGGCCTGGTGGTGGACGCGGCGGCGTTCATGCAGCAGATCGACGATTTCGGCCGGACGACTTTTTACGTTGAGACCCGCTACAACTCGGCGCTCGCCACCTCGCTGTTTCTGGACCAGGAACAGCCCCGCGCGGCGGCGGAATACGAGCAGATCGGCCGCTCGGCGCTGCAACTGCTGGTGGCGGAAGACGACCCCGACGCGTACCGGCGC
>CAZMRK010000649.1:0-3788 GCA_964568355.1 uncultured Solibacteraceae bacterium
GAACCGAGCAACCCCAGCGCATCGTGAAGGCTGGTGGGATTCGCATATTCGAAGGCCTGCATTTATGCGTTCCTCCTTTCGAGCGCGGCCAGCACCCGGTCGGGTGTGCACGGCACGCGCGGCACCCGCACGCCAATGGCATTGGCCACCGCATTCCCGATCGAAGCGATCACGCCGATGGTCGGCGGCTCGCCCAAACCGATAACGCCCCGCTTATCGTGCTCGGGGGTGATATCCAGATGCACGACGATTTCGCCGATATCGCCGACGCCGGCCAGCTTGTAGAACTCCATGTCGTAGTTCAAGCCCTTGCCGCTCTGCTGGTCGAGCACCCGCTCCTCGTAGAGCGCCCCACAGATGCCCATGATGGCGGCGCCCAAGATCTGGCTCTCGGCAGTTCTGGGGTTGATGATCAGGCCGCAGTCCTGCACCGCGACGAACTTGTTCATCGTCACAATGCCCGTCTCGGTGTCCACCGAGACGTCGGCCATCTGGATGCCGCCGACGCCGCTCGAATTCAGACCGCCGGGATTGCGCTGATCGTTGGCGCCCATCTCGGAAATCTTGGTAGCGCCCAGCTTGCGGCAAGCCGCTTCCCAGGTCAGGCTCTTGGCGGAGTTGCCCTTTACCTGAATGCGGCCGTCGACAGCTTCCAACTGGTCCGGCTGCGCACTCAGGGAAGGCGCGACCGCGGCAAACAACTTATCGAGCGCGTTCACCGTAGCTTTGCGCGTCGATGACGACACGCCGCCCACCGTAGTCGATCCACCCGAGCCACCGGAAACCGGCAGTACGCTGTCGCCGATTTTGAGCGTAATCTTGCCGATCGGCAGTCCCAGCGTTTCGGCCGCCACCTGCGTGATGATGGTGCGCGTTCCGCTGCCGAGATCCTGGCTGCAAAGTTCCACCTCCACATTGCCGTCGGGATGGATATTGCACCGGCACTGGCTGGCATGGCCGCCGCCGCCCCAGGTGTTGATGGCAACGCCCAGCCCCTGTTTCACGGGCCCGGAACCGCCTTCGCCCCGCTGGTGCCAGCGCTTCTTCCAATCCATCAGCTCGGCGCCCTTGCGCAACTGGGCCCGGTAGACCTCCGCACGCGCCGTAAGCCCGAGGTTCTTCTCGAACAGATCCAGCGGATCCATGTTGAGCTTGGCCGCCAGGTCTTCGAGCGCGCTGCAGGTCAGGAACGAGGCTTGTGGATGGTTGGGGGCCCGCCAGGCACGTACCGGACCGGCATTGACCGCGACCGCGCTGTGGCGCAGGCGCTTGTTGGGGATCTCGGTGAATACGTAGGGAATGGGGGGCATGCCACCGCCGCCCATCCCGCCGGTCGCCCACGACTCCGAATCCCAGGCCACCAGCGTACCATCCTTCTTTGCCGCCACCTTGATCTTGGCAAAGGAGGAAGGCCGGTTGCCCGCGATCTGCAACTCGGTCGCGCGATCGAGGAAGAGTTTTACCGGACGCCCGCCGCTCTGTTTGGAAAGATGCGCGCACTCGACGCCCCAACGGTCCGCCGCGAACTTGCTGCCGAAGCCGCCGCCGATGTACTGCATGGTGGTGTGGATGTTGGCGGGGTTGAACGACAGCGATTTGGCGAGGTCCCCGCCGATACCCGAAACGTTCTGCGTGGAGGGGTGATAGTTGATGTGATCGCCGTTCCACTCCACCGCCTGGCCATGCGGTTCCAGACAGCAGTGATTGATGACCGGAATCCCGTAGTGGGCTTCCACGGTGACATCGGCTTCCTGGAATGCTTTGTCCGGATCGCCGGTGACCTGCTCACCCGCCGCCTTGGCGCGATTGCCTACCTTGGAGAGATCTTCCTCCTTCACCAGGTGCGGCAGCACTTCATACTGCACCTTGATCTTGCGCGTTGCGTCCTTGGCGATCTCTTCGGAAGTGGCCGCCACGGCCGCGATCTCGGTACCCTGCCACTGGATTTCCGTACCGGCCGGCGAAATCACGCGGACCGCGGTCACCCCCGGCAGCTTTTCCGCCTCGCTGGTATCGATGCTCGTGATCCTGGCATGCGCGTGCGGAGAAGTCAGCAGCGCCCCGAACAGCAAACCTTTCTGGTTGAAGTCGGAGGCATACTTTGCACGGCCGGAGGCCTTTTGCGGGCCGTCCACACGCTTGATGGGCTTCCCCATCACCTTCCGTGTTTCCATCGGAGGCCAATGGTAATTAGGCACGCCGTCCTCCCTTCATCTCTTTGGCGGCTTCGAGCACGGCTTTGCGCACTCCTACATATGTGCCGCAGCGGCAGAGATTACCGCCCAGTCCTTTTTCCACCTGCTCCATGGTGGGATTGGGATTGTGATCCAAAAACCCTTTCGCGGCCATCACGAAGCCGGGCGTGCAATAGCCGCACTGCTGCGCGTCATGATTGACAAATGCAGCCGATACCGGATGAAGTCTGTCGCCCGAGGCGATTCCCTCGATGGTCTGAATCTCTTTGCCCTGCGCGTCAATTGCCAGCACGGTGCAACTATAGACCACCTTGCCGGAAACGATAACCGTGCAGGCACCGCAGGTTGCGCGGTCGCAGACCTTTTTCGCTCCCGTCAGATCCAGATGATTGCGCAGTGCATCGAGGAGGGTGACGCGAGGCTCCACATTCAAGTTATGAGGCTTGCCGTTAATGTTGAGAGTGATCGGCACCGGTCCGGGGCCTACCACATTGCCCGCCGCCGGTTCCGCATGTGCCTCTCGCTCTAATAGTCCCGTCCCCAGAGCTCCGCCGCCGATGCCGACTCCCCGGATAAATCCGCGGCGAGATACACCGGTCTTGGATGGAGTGGGAACGTCAGGGTCTTTTCTTGAACTCACCAGACACCTTCCTTTCGTGCCCCTACAGAGTGATTTTTCCCTTCGACACGTCCGAGTGAATCGAGTTCAATATAGCAAACGTCCCCGGAAGGGAACAAGGC
Source organism: uncultured Solibacteraceae bacterium (assembly GCA_964568355.1). Classification (GTDB taxonomy): domain Bacteria; phylum Acidobacteriota; class Terriglobia; order Bryobacterales; family Bryobacteraceae; genus JAJPJX01. The sequence goes on from CAZMRK010000649.1 coordinate 2,937, forward strand.
GTTGAAACAAATGTGTTGGAAAAGACGGGGCGCCAGACGGCGCCCCCGCCAGGAAAAGACAGGATCTTCCCAACGGTTCCTCCCCGATCAGGTGGGCCGGCGAAGGCGCCGGCCCACGGTCCGGAAGGGGACCGCCCCGCAGTTGCCTCGGGGAGCGATTAGAAGCTGAACCGCATTCCGAACTGAATCTGGCGGGGTGTATTTACCTGATTCAGGCGGATTTTGCCGAAGTCTCCCGAAGTGATGCTGGTGACCGGGCCGCCGAAGATGACCTGGTTGAGCGCATTGAACAACTCCGTGCGGAAATCCAGGCCGACCCGCTCGGTGATGGCAATTCGCTTTTCGATGAGGGCATCCCAGTTGACGTTGCCGGGATTGCGCACATCCGGCAGCAGGCGGCTGACGTTTCCGAACGTAAACGGAGCCGTCCGGGTAAATGCCGCTGCGTTGAAATAAGCGGCGCCGTCTACATATTCGATGTTGTCCAGATGCGCCGACTGTCCGGTTGCGGTCGGACGCTGTCCGGAGCCGCCGCCGAAATAAGTGAAGAAATCAGACGGAGAACTCACCGCCACCGGCGTGCCGTTGTCCGCGCTGATGAACCCGGCCAGCGACCATCCGCCTGCGACGCGGGCGATCCAGCCGTGGCTCAGACGCCCCTTCCCTACCCCGAACGGCAACTCGTTGCGATAGCTCAGGCGCACGACGTCCGGTATGTGCTGGAACGAGAGCGACCGGTCACACGAGTAGCAGTAATTGTTGTTAGAGCCGGGCGTGGATCCGAGGAAGCCGCCCAACTCCGATGTGTTGTCGATCTCCTTGCTGTGGGTGTAAGCAAACAGGATCGCCAGG
>CAZMRK010000650.1:0-3521 GCA_964568355.1 uncultured Solibacteraceae bacterium
GTCTTGGCAAACGGCGATGCCGCCTTGGTGCGCAGGCCCAACTCTGTAACGGTTTCGCCGGAAACCGCGGCGATACCCAGATCGTTGATGCGGATGGCCTGGAAATTCACGGGGAGGGTTGTCTCCTTCACCCCACGCTCCACGTAGGAATACATCTTGATGGCCCAATCGTGAAAGCGATGATAGACGGTGAGCAGGTGTGGCGGCAGGCCGTCATGGATAGCCTTCTGCAGGGCCTGGCGGCGGAACTCAAGCACGCGCGCGGCTTCTTCCGCTGGGGGGAAAGGCAGGAGCGGCAGGTCGACGCTGGCGGAGACGGCAGCCAGTTCCACGGCAGTGTCTTCGACCGTCACGTAGGGAAATAGGGAGTTCTTCGATAGGGAGGAGAATAAGGCCCGCGGCCCGCGCTTCTGGTGCGTGCGGATCTGCGCCGCAACCTGGATCGCTTCGGCGCCCAATATGTGTCCCAACCGGGTCATATTCCCGGTGTCATCTTCGATGGCACCGATGCCGGTGATGGGATTGATGTCGCCGGCGGCGCCTTGCAGATAAAGGGCCTTGGCCCCGGTGGCGGCCTCAATCAGATCGCGCGCCGGGCCTGGGAAATCGGGCGAGAGGCGCAGGTTCTTCGGCCCCATCGTAACGGTGTGGCAGCCATAGCTGAACAACAGCGCCAATGGGCTCCCGTCGCGGCGATCTACGCGGATGACGCCCACTTCGGCGTCCAGGGGGCCATCCGGATTTTCGCCCAGAAAGACTTTGCCGTCGGTGTCGAGCTCGCGCCGGTTGATGCCGATGCGGCAGGAGCCGGAACCCGAGCCCACGCGGGCGGGCACCAGATTCTGATCCGCCATGATGACAGCGCCAACCAGGACGGAATCGAGGTTGGCAAAGTAGGTTCGCTGTATGGCCTGCTGGCGCTCGTCGTCATGTAACCCCCAACTGGGCGGGGTGGGCCCGCAATGGGTATGGCTGAAGTTCAGCAGAATATTTCCCGCCTCCGAGCCGATAGCCGCCGCGATGGCGCTCCGCAGGCGGTCCACGTCCGGGCTTTGCAGGAAAATCAAGTCGCAGGCCAGGACGGCGATTTTGACGGCGCCGTTGGTCAGGACCAGAGCCGTCGCGGTCAGAGGGCGTTCCACCCCGACGGAGACTCCCTTGCGGGCGTAATATCCCGCCATGCTGATCCCCACCGGCGGCGTGATGTCCACGCGCGCGACTCCGGCCAGAAGCTGATCTGTCATTCGTTATCCTTTCAAAAGTTTCCGGACCACCTGCCCGCTGACGTCCGTGAGCCGGAAATCGCGGCCCGAGTGGCGGTACGTCAGCCGCGTGTGGTCGAATCCGAGGCAGTTCAAAATGGTGGCCTGCAGGTCGTGCACGTGCACTTTGTCGCGGACGATGTTGAAGCCGAGATCATCCGTCTCACCGACCACCTGGCCTCCCTTGATCCCGCCGCCGGCCAGCCACATGCTGAAGGCCAAGGGATGGTGATCCCGACCCTCGTTGCCCTCTTCGCCGGGGCGGCGGACCTCCACCATCGGAGTGCGGCCGAATTCCCCACCCCAGATGACCAGCGTGCTATCGAGCAGCCCGCGCTGTTTCAGATCGCGGATCAGGGCAGCCGCGGGCCGATCGGTCATGTCGGTGTTCTTCTTCAGGTTTTTGTTCAGATTGGAGTGATCGTCCCAACTGGCGTGCATCAACTGCACGAAGCGAACTCCACGCTCCACCATGCGGCGGGCCAGCAGGCAGTTCACGGCGAACGGGTGTGTCGGCTGTTGCCCGACGCCGTACATCTCCAGGATGTGCGCCGGCTCTTTGGAGAAATCGAGCAACTCCGGCGCATCCGCTTGCATGCGGAAGGCCAGTTCGTAGGCGGCGATGCGTGAAGCGATCTCGACATCTCCGGTGGAGGCATAGCGCTCCTGGTTGAGGTCGCGCACCAGATCGAGGTCTGCGCGCTGCGTCGCGCCGCTCACGCCGGGAGGGTTGGAGAGGTACAGCACGGGATCGCCCGTACTGCGAAAAACCACACCCTGATACACCGAGGGAAGAAAGCCACTGCTCCAATTGGACGCGCCGCCGCTGGTACCGCGGCCGGAGCTGAGCACCACGAAGCCCGGCAGGTTCTGCGACTCGCTACCTAATCCATAGGTAACCCATGCGCCCATGGAAGGGCGGCCAAACTGCGTGGTCCCGCTCATGAGCAAAAGCTGCCCGGGATGGTGATTGAAGGCTTCGCTGAACATGGAACGCACCAGGCAGATGTCGTCGGCCTGGCGGGCAAGATGCGGGAGGAAGTCGGAAAGCTCGGTGCCGCATTGCCCGTGCGGCTGAAAGGTGCGCGGACTGGCCATAACCTTGGCGGTGGGCTTGATGAAGGCCAGGCGCAGGTTCCTGGTCATGGATTCGGGGAGCGACTGGCCATCCCACTTGCGCAGACCCGGCTTGGGATCGAACAGGTCCAGTTGACTGGGCGCACCCTCCATGAACAGGAAGATTACATTCTTGGCTGTGGCGGGAAAGTGGGGCTTCCTGGGCGCAAGGGGATTCACCGCTGGAGTGGATTCCGCGGTTCGACCTTCTCCGGCCAGCAGGTGAGCGAGGGCCAGGATGCCGACGCCACCGGCGGAGTGCTCGAAAAAGCTCCGGCGCGTTTGGATCTTTGTGAATTCGTGCCAGTTCATGGGGCGGCTCCTAGTCGCGCGTAATAAACTCGTCGAGGTTGAGCAGCGCCCTGCTTACCCCGACCCAGGCGGCGGTTTCCAGCGCATCGGCGCCTTCGACCGCACCGGGATAGAGGAGCCGCACCGACTCAGGCTCCTTTTGCAGGATCTGCACCTGCCGCTGGTAGTAAGTCATGATGCGCTCGCTCTCGCGGGCGGACGGTGGACGGCCGAGCGCCAATTGCACGGCGTAGGCGATACGCGCCTGCAGGTTGCCCGGCCCCTCGCGCAGGACGCGGCCGGCGAAGGCCTGGGCAGCTTCGAAGAAGACCGGATCGTTGAGCAGATTCAGGCTCTGGAGGGGCGTGGTGGAGCGCAACCGCCGGGTGCAGGCCAGGTTGGAGTCCGGTTCGTCGAAATTCATCAGCATGGGATAGGGGACGGTGCGCTGGAAGAAAATGTAGAGACCCCGCCGATAGCGATCGCGGCCGCGGCTTTCGGGCCATTTCACGAAATCACCGTAGCCCAAGCCTGTCAGTCCGGCAGGCTGGGGCGGCCGCACGCTGGGACCTCCGATCTCCGGATAGAGCAGGCCGCTCACCGCCAGGGCCGCGTCGCGAACCAGTTCGGCGTCCAGCCGCAGGCGCGCCTGCCGGGCCACCAGGATGTTATAGGGATCGCGCTCGAGCAGTTCCTTGCGGGTGTTCGACGACTGCCGGTAGGCGGCCGATTCGACGATCAACCGGTGCATCTGCTTCATGCTCCAGTTGCGGTCCATGAACTCGACGGCCAGCCAATCCAGCAATTCGGGATGACTGGGCCGGTCGCCCTGTGTTCCGAAGTCTCCCAGAG
>CAZMRK010000651.1:0-7339 GCA_964568355.1 uncultured Solibacteraceae bacterium
ACCAGCGCCAGGCGTGCTCCTTCCGCTCCCATTGCCAGCGCCATGGCTTTTCCCAAGCCCCTGCTCGCACCGGTGATCAACGCGATTCTGCCGTTCAACGTTCCGTTCATGTACCTGCCTCGTTGGATGAAGAGATGGAAATTCGGACGAGGGCTATTTTACCGCCAACGGGCGGCTACTTCCCCAGCCAGGCCTGAAAGGCTTCCAGCACGGTCTGCCCGCGATAGATGGTCGTGAGTGGGGAGACCTGCTTGCTCTCTGAACGGCCGTTGAGCACGCCGCTCGCCACGCCGGGCGTCTCGGGGTACATGACGATTTTCAGCTCGACGGGACCGGTAATTTGCCAGGGCTGGTATTGGGAGATGTGGCGCACGGCGCGCTCGGCCGCGGCCTGAATGCGCTCTTTGGCCACGGTATGGGAGATGCTCCAGGTGGAATTCTTGCCCACCAGCCGTTTGACGGCGACGGTCTCGGCCTTCGGCTGGAGGTCGCGAATCTCCTCGCAGGCTGCCTGATCGCCGGAGAGCATGATCACGGGAATGTGGAAGTAGCCGGCGATGGCGGCGGCCTGTCCGATCTCGCCGACGGGCTTGCCGTTGATGGTGATCAGCTCGACGGCGAAGCTCTGAGAATGGGCCAGGACGCCTCCATCGGCGCGGGCCATGGCGTGCTGCCCGACGAACATGATGCCGTCGAAGAGACGGTCGGAAAGATAGTACGTGGGAGGCGTGGGGCGACCCTGGATCAGCTCCGCGCGGGGGTGGAGTTCGTCAAGGGCGAGGCTGCGGCTGCCGTCATGCCCATCGAAAACGACTACCTGGCCGGCGCCGGCTTGAACGGCGCCCTCGATGGCGGCATTCACTTCGCCGGTGAGCAGGCGGCGGCTCTCGTCAAAGCGGCGCTGGCCGGGCAGCACCTGCTCTTCGCGGCTGTTCACGCCCCCGACGCCTTCCATGTCCGTAATGATCAGAACGCGCGGTCCCTGCTGCGCCAGCGCGGCGGCCGCAAGCAGAATAGACAGGCCGGCTTCCCTCACCATTTTTCCGCCGATTCTCATATATAATTCCCCCTGACCATGTGAGTAACCACCATGCGAGTCACACGAAGAAGCGCATTTCGACAACTCGTGGCGATGTTTGGCGCTGCGCCGTTCTTAGAGGCTCAGAAGGAGAGCCCGCAGGCGCAACCAAGCATATCACCGCAGGACCCCGTCCTGGAACCAATGAACGTCTTCGAGTTCGCCAAGGCCGCGAAGCAGAAGCTGGATCCGGTGGCTTGGGACTATCTGGAGGGAGGCTCGGAAGACGAGGTATCGCTGCACGACAATCGCGCCGCGTTCAACCGCATCATTCTCCGGCCGCGAGCGCTGGTGGATGTGCACCAGGTGGATCTTTCGCTGGAGCTGTTCGGAATCAAGCTGGACTATCCCATCATTTTGGATCCGGCCGGCGGCAAGAACTGCTTCTACCCGGACGGCGAAAACACGGTGGCCCGCGCCGCGGCCAACGCCAGGGCGCTGCAAATCACCAACGGGGGCATTCAGAAGACGCTCGAAGCGGGGAAAGGACCGGTGTGGTTCCAGCTCACCACGGGCGGAGAGCTGCGCAATACCCAGACCATGCGCGCCTTCGTCAAGCGCCTGCAGGCGCAAGGATGCAAGGGCATCTGCTTTACAACCGATATTATGTACGTCTCGCACCGCGAGCGCGAGATGCGTAACAAACTGGAGCGCTCCTGGTGTGAGACCGGCCTGCCGAAGCGGGATGCAAGCGGAAAACTGCCGCCGGCGCAGCACCCCTGGGTGCCCGGGATTTATCCCTCGCGCCCGTTTCCCACGCCGACCTGGGAATCGGTGCGCGAACTGCGCAGCCTGACCAGCCTGCCGATTCTGCTGAAGGGGATTCTCACGGCGGAGGATGCCGCGCTGGCCGTGGAAAATGGCGTGTCGGGCATCATCGTATCGAACCATGGCGCGCGCCAGTTGGATCATGTCGGAGCCACCATTGAGGCGCTGCCCGAGGTAGTGCGCGCGGTGAACGGCAAGATCCCCGTGCTGGTGGATGGCGGCTTCCGCCGTGGGACGGACATCCTGAAGGGGCTGGCTTTGGGCGCCAGGGCGATTTGCGTCGCGCGCCCGTACCTCTACGGCATGGCGGCGTTCGGCCAGCCGGGCGTGGAGCGCGTGATCGAGCTGCTGCGTACGGAACTGGCCCTCGACATGGGCCTGGCCGGCGTGCCGAACCTGAAATCGATCACGCGCAATCTGGTCCGGATCCGCGGAGAGCAGGCGTGAATGGCCGGCTGGTCCCTTTGCTCCTGGCGCTGGCCTGGATCGGCGCGGCCGAGGAGGGCACCGGCCCGCGGTTCCTCCGCCCAGCCGATCAGTCGGTAGTGCCGGTGGCGCCGGTCTCGATCGTGGCTAAGGGCAAAGCGCTCAAGCTCGACGGGAAGCCATTGGCAGCCGCGCGGCCCGGGCCGGAGGCGCTCACCGCGACCATCACTCCGTCGCCTGGATTGCACGAGCTGGAGGTGGATGGCGTCAGGATCCGGTTCTTCGCCGGCGCCGGCGCGCCATCAGGCTGGCTGGAATTTCGCCCGCATCCTCCGGGTGGAGCGGCCTGCACGACGTGTCACGCGGTGGTGCAGGGCGCCTGGGAAATCAAGGGAGGCGTGACAGGCGATCGCTGCATGGAGTGCCACGACGCCGAAGCATTCGTCAAGGTCCACTCGCACAAGACCGAGGTGTTGATCGACTGCCAGCTCTGCCACAGCCCGCACGGATCCACGGTTCGGAAGCACCTGAAAATGAGCAAAGAAGCGGCCTGCAAGCAGTGCCACGCTTGAGGGGCGGCTGGGCCTACTTCCCCAAACGCCGCAACTGCTTCTGCGCCAGGCGGCTCCACTGGGCCGTTGCCCGCTGCAGGTAGCGCGGCGCCGATCGGGCGGACTCTACCGCGCGCGCATAATACTCCCGCGCCTCGGCGGCCCGCCCGGTGTGTTCCATCGTCTGCGCATAGTAGCAGAGCCCTTCCGGATCGTAGGGCCGCCGCTTGAGGTACATCTCCAGTTCCCGGCCGGCGTCTTCATAGCGCTGTGCCGTCAGGTAAACCGCGCCGATCTCGCGCAGAATCTCGCTCAGGCTGTGCGTATCATCCTGATCGATGACCATCTGAAAATGCCCGAGCGCGTCCTGCAACCGGCCCTGCTGGCGCGCGATGCGGCCCAGTTGGAAATGCGCGTCGGTTTCGCGCGGATCGATTGCCACCGCCTTGCGAAAATGTTCAATGGCCGCTGTGTACTGCCGCCGCTGCTGGTAGATCAGCCCGAGTTGATACTGCGCTTCGGCGTCATGCGGGTTGATGGCGGCCGCCTCCAGCATTCTGCGAAACGTCTGCTGCCGGCGCAGGCCCGCGCCCAGGTTTCCGAATTCGCCGCGCAGGTAGTAGAAGGCATAGAACAGAAAAAAGGGAGATGCCAGCCATCCCAGGATCATGCTGAGGGGGCCCTGGAACAGCCACGCCGCGGCCAGGGGAATCACCGAAAGCAGCAGCGCGGCCAGCGAGAGGCCGTTCCCGATGCCGAAGACCGTGCGGATGGCAAAGAACATCAGCACCGGGAAATACACTAAGCCCACGCCCGACACGGCGCGCAGCACCACCAGCGGCGCCGTACCGGCTGCGATTGCCGCGGGCAGGAAAGCCGCCGCCCAAGCCATGGCGGCGCAGGTCAGCAGCGGAGCGTAGTCGCGTGTGAAGACGCTGCCGAGCGAGCCGAGCCGCGCGACCAGATTCGTCACCAGCAGCGTTCCCGGGACATAGATCAGCGCAAGAACCAGCAGCGGCGTATAGAAGGCGAACGCCCAGACCGGCGGCAGCGAAACCGCCAGCGCAGCCACGCTGGCGAATAGCAGGCTGCCCTGGTCCAGAATGCCGCTCATGGTTTGATCCGGCCGCCACCACAAACGCAGAAGCAGTTTTGTGTTCTCGAAGAACCGCACCGGCTTTCAGGATAGCAATCTTCGCTATCCAGCCCGGCCTATTGCGGCGTTTGCTCCACCTTGCGCAGCGCTGCCGCAAGTTCGGACAGGGTAAACGGCTTTTGCAGATAGGCGGCGGAGGAATCGAGCGCGCCATCGTGAGCAAGAATCCGGTCCGTGTAGCCGGACATGAAGACCACGCGGATTTGCGGATATAGCCTCTGCACCCGGTCGGCGACCTCCAGCCCGTTCATGCCCGGAATCACGACATCGGTCAGCAGCAGCGGGATAGGGTCAGGCTGGCAAGCGGCAATCGCCAGTGCTTCGGCTCCGCTCGCTGCCGGAAGTGTTTCGTAGCCGAGTTGCTCCAGCATCTGGCAGGTCAGTCTGCGCACTTCCTCCCGGTCTTCCACCACCAGCACGGTGCCGCTGCCCCGGTGCCCGCTCGCGCTAGCCGCGGGTTCCGGTCCTGCCGCGGCCGGGCTTTGAATGCGCGGCATATAGATACGGAACACGGCGCCTTCGTCGGGCTGGCTGCTGACTTCGATGCGCCCGCCTCCATGGCTGACGATTCCGAACACGATCGCCAGGCCCAACCCCGTATTCCGCGAGCCCTGTTTGGTCGTGAAGAATGGCTCGAACAGGTGCCGGCGAGTGCTCTCGTCCATTCCCTTGCCGGTGTCGCGGATCTCCAGAAGCACTTCTTTCCGCTCGGGAACATTGTGCGTTTCGATCGTCAGAATGCCACCGCCCGGCATGGCCTCCCGGGCATTGACAGCCAGGTTGATCAGCACCTGGTGCATCTGTCCGCGGTCCGCCTTGATGGTTCCCAGGTCCTGCGCCAGCCGCGTGCAGATTTGGATATCGTCGCCTAAAAGACGATTCAGTACGCTTTGTGAATCCCGGATCAGGTGGTTGAGGTCCAGCGGTCCGGGCTGCGCGATGTGTTTGCGGCTGAAAGTCAGAAGCTGCTTGGTCAGTTCGGCGCACTGCTGGCCGGCCTCGTGGACCGCGGCGATGCGCTGCCGGTAAGGATGGTCCACGTCCATCTCGCTCAGCATCCATTCGCTGTATCCGTTGATGACCGTCAGCAGGTTATTGAAATCGTGCGCGATCCCGCCGGCCAGCCGCCCCAGGCTCTCCATCTTCTGGGATTGCACGAACTGCTCTTCCAGCCGCTTCCGGTCGGTGATGTCGAAGAACGAGACGATCACCCGCGACCAGTCGGGCTGTGCCGAATCCACGATGGAGACGATCATGTCCACCAGCCGCTCCTCGCCCTCCAGCGTGCGTACCGAAAACTCGGTCTGAAACGACCTGTGGTTTTCGGCCAGGGTCGCAATCTCCTCGCGAAAAACCTCGAAAGCCGCCTCGTCGAAGATCTTGGACAGCCCTTTCAGCAATTCCTCTTTGCTGGATGCCCTGTAGAACTCGCGCGCGGCGCGATTGACGTCCAGAACCCGCACCCGCCGCAGACATTCCTCCACGGCCCGGCGATGCTCGCGCAGGTACGTGCGCAGGTCGGTAACGCCGGAAGCGGCCAGTGAATCCAGGTAGCGCTTCAGCTCGGAAAAGTCCTCTTCCCACATCGGAAAAGGAGAGCTCTCGAAAAGCTCGCGATAGCGCTCCTCGTCGAAGCGCAGCTTCTCCTCCGAGTGGCGCAGCGCCGATTCCGCCAGCTTGCGCGTGGTGATATCGAATTCGCGCCCCTGCACGCCCACCTGCCGCCCGCTATCGTCGATCAGCGGTGACCAGGACGCCGCCATCCACTTCACCCGCCCGTCCTTCGTGACCAGTCGATACTCTTCGTGTACTCGTTGGCCCTGAAAGAGTCCATCCCAAAGACTCAGCATCCGGGCCTGATCCTCGGGATGAATCCAGCAAATGAAATTGGCTCTTTCGAGTTCTGCGGTCGAATAGCCGGTCATCGTCTCCACGGCCGGATTTGCGAAAACAAGCTGGCGCTTCATGTCGTAAGCCAGGACCATTTCCGTGAGATTCTTCGCAATGAGCCGAAGAATGTCAGCCGAGGGTTTGGAGGCGTCTTTCCGCAAGGCGTCTTTCCGCAGGGTGATTCCTAAGTATTCCTAATTATAGTCGGGTGCGCCGCGTCCACCCGGCAGCGGCCGTTGACTATAATGAACAGACCTCTTCGCGACCATGCTGCCGCTTGTCTCTTGCGTAATGCCCACTGCCAACCGCCGGCGCTGGGTGTCACAGGCTGTCCGTTACTTTCAACGGCAAACTTACTCCCACGCCGAACTGGTCATCGTAGATGACGGCAGCGACGGAACAGGCGATTGGATCGCGGCCGCGGTGGGGGCCGACCCTCGCATCCGCTACATCGCGATCCCTCCCGGCCGCACCCTGGGATCCAAACGGAACCTCTGCGTCGAGCTCAGCCGCGGCGACCTGATTCTGCATTGGGACGATGATGACTGGATGGCGCCGGAGCGGATCGCCTGCCAGGTAGCCGCGCTCGGGCGCGAGCAGGCCGAAGTCTGCGGCCTTTCGCGCATGCTGTTCTACGATCCGGCCGCTCGCTCCGCGTGGCTCTACGAATATCCGAAATCCCAGCGGCCCTGGCTGGCCGGCGGATCGCTGCTCTACACCAAAGCATTCTGGCGCGCCTGCCCGTTTCCCGACGTGCAGGTGGCCTCGGATACGTACTTCATCTGGAATCGCGCGCTCGACCGCGCGGCCTTTCTGGATGACTTCAGCTTTTACGTGGCCATGGTCCACCGCGGCAATACCAGTCCCAAATCGCCTACCGACGCCAGTTACTGGAAACCGTGGCCGTGCGAAGCCGTGGAGCAGCGCCTGGGAGCGGACCTGGCCTTCTACCGGCCCGGCCCGGTAGCGTCCTGCGAGCCGGCCTGCCCCGAATATGCCATCCTGATGGCCGTTTCCAACGCTCGCGAGATCGTGCGCATCTCGACGTTGCGGACACTGCGGCACTGCGCCGGCCAGAGCGCCCGGCTGTTTGTCGTGGACAATGCGTCCACCGACGGCGCAAGTGAATGGTTGGCCGCGCTACACGCGCGCGGCGAGATCGACTTGGTCCACAACGCTACGAATCTGGAACACGGCCCCGCGCTCGAACTGGCGCGCCGGGTCACGCGCTCGCCCTATCTGGTGACCCTGGATAGCGATGCCTTCCCGCTCTCCGACAACTGGCTGCGGGAGTTGCGCGCTCTTCTGGACGGCGGCGCCAAAGCCGCTGGCATCCGCCATCACCGCGACTACATTCATCCCTCCTGCCTGATGGTGGCGCGAACCACCCTGGACGAGTTCGGCCTGACCTTCCTCAACGAAAAGGATCGCCCCAGCCAGTTGGATGTCGCCGAGCGCATCAGTTGCGAG
>CAZMRK010000652.1:0-5911 GCA_964568355.1 uncultured Solibacteraceae bacterium
AGACTATCCCGTTACCGGGAACCGGGTCTGAAAACAGGGACATATCGTGAGTGACACAGCAACTCCTGACGTGAGTACCGACCAAGTCGCGAAGCCCCGGAGCATGACCCTCAACATGGGTCCCCAGCACCCCTCCACGCATGGGGTACTGCGGCTGCAACTGGAACTGGACGGAGAGACGATTCTCTCCTGCCGTCCGGACATCGGCTACCTGCACACAGGCATCGAGAAGGAATGCGAGGTCAAGACCTACCAGCAGGCAGTGACACTGACCGACCGCATCGACTACCTGGCTCCGCTATCGAATAACCTGTGCTACTGCCTGGCGGTGGAGAAACTGCTGGGTCTGGAGATACCGCCGCAGGCGCAGTGGATGCGGGTGATGCTGACCGAGTTCACGCGGCTGAACAGCCACCTGGTGTGGCTGGGCACGCACGCCATCGACATCGGCGCGATGAGCGTGTTTCTCTACTGCTTCCGGGAGCGGGAAGAGATTCTGCGCATCTTCGAGGCATTTTCGGGCCAGCGCATGATGACCAGCTATTTCCGTATTGGCGGGTTGGCGCTGGAGCCTCCGCGGGGCTGGCAGAAGCGGGTCAAGAAATTCATCGATGTGTTTCCCAGCCGGGTGGACGAGTACGAGGAGCTGTTGACCTCCAACCGCATCTGGCAGGGACGGACGCAGGGGATCGGGTACATTCCGGTGGAGGACATGCTGGACCTCGGCGTGACCGGGCCGATGCTGCGGGCGGCGGGAGTGAAGTGGGACAGCCGCAAGGCGCAGCCCTATTCGAGCTACGACCAGTTTGATTTTGAGATCCCCACGCGCACGGAAAACGATGTGTATGCGCGCTACCAGGTACGGATCGAGGAGATGCGGCAGAGCGCGCGCATCATCAAACAGGCTCTCGAAGGCATGCCGGAAGGTCCCTGGACGGCGGACGCTCCGCACGTGGTGCTTCCGGAGCGCGAGAAGATGAAGACGCAGATGGAGGCGCTCATCTATCACTTCAAGATCGTAACGGAGGGCTTCCGGGTTCCGGAGGGCGAGGTCTATCAGGTCATCGAATCGCCACGCGGCGAGGTCGGCTACTACGTAGTCAGCGACGGAACCACGCATCCCTACCGGGTGCATGTGCGCGGCCCCAGTTTCGGCAATCTTCAGGCGGTCCCCCGGATGGTCGAAGGCACCCTGATCGCGGACGTGATCGCGGCGATCGGCAGCATGGATTTCGTGCTGGGAGATTGCGATCGGTAGCGGCCGCGGTCAGACGCGGCGCGGTCCTAAGAAAATCACATGACGTTTTCTCCTGAGTTGGAAGCCAGGTTCGAAAAGCTCCTGAAGAGCTACCCCCCGGGACGGCAGCGTTCGGCGATGATTCCAATGCTGCTGTACGCGCAGGACGAGATCGGTTCGGTGACGCCGGAGTTGGTGTCGGAGGTGGCACACCGGGTGGGAGTGGAACCGCTGCAGGTGGAGGAAGTGATGAGCTACTACTCCATGCTGCACAAGAAGCCGCTGGGCAAGTATCACGTCCAGATCTGCACGAACATCAGTTGCCTGCTGACCGGAGGCGAGGAGTTGTGGCAGCACGCCTGCAAGAAGCTGGGCATCGGACACAAGGAAGTGACGGCGGACGGACAGATTTCGCTCGAGGAAGTGGAATGCATCGGGGCCTGCTCCTGGGCTCCGGCGTTGCAGGTCAACTACGATTTCCACCACAACGTTACCCCCGAGAAGCTGGACCAGCTTCTCGACAGCCTGAGAAAGATTCAGTAACCGCGCCATGCTGTACAACGAACCCAGCCCGCTTGAAATCAAGGTCCTGACGCGCCGCTTCGGCCTGGAGAACTCGGCCTCGCTGGACACCTACCTGGCTAACGACGGATTCAAGGCGTTCCAAAAGGCGCTGGAGATGACGCCGGAGCAGATCATCGAAGAAGTCAAGATCTCGAACCTGCGGGGGCGCGGCGGGGCGGGATTTCCGACGGGGATGAAGTGGAGCTTCGTGCCGCGCACGTCGCCCAAGCCCAAATACATCGTGGTCAACGGCGACGAGAGCGAGCCGGGGACCTGCAAAGACCGGCTGCTGATTGAAAACGATCCGCACCAGTTGATCGAGGGCGTGCTGATCGCGGGCCTGGCGGTAGACGCGCATTCCGGTTACATCTACATCCGGGGCGAGTATCGCTACCTGATCGAGATCATGGACCGGGCGATCGCCGAGGCCTATTCGCGCGGCTACCTGGGCAAGAACATCATGGGATCGAATTTCAGCTTCGATCTCTATACGCACACGGGCGCGGGCGCGTACGAGTGCGGAGAAGAATCGGCGCTGCTCGAATCGCTGGAAGGCAAACGCGGGGTGCCGCGCATCCGGCCGCCGTTTCCGGCGGTGGTGGGCGCTTTCCAGTGCCCCACGGTGCTGAACAACGTGGAGACCTACTGCGCGGTGCCGGCCATTTTGCGGGACGGCGGCGCGGCGTTCGCGGCACTGGGCGTACCCAAGGCCGGGGGAACGAAACTGACCTGCCTGACCGGGCACATCAACCGGCCGGGCGTGTATGAACTACCGCTGGGCTTCCCGGTGATGAAGATGATCGAGGAAGTGGGCGGGGGAATACGCGGCGGGAAGAAGTTGAAGGCGTTTATTCCGGGCGGATCTTCGTGCCCGGTGCTGACCGGGGAAGAGTGCGAGGGCCTGACCATGGACTACGACGCCATGGCCAAGAAAAAGACCATGCTGGGCTCGGGCGGCGTGGTGATCATAGACGAAGATACCTGCATGGTGAAGGCGGCGCTGCGCATCATCCGCTTTTACGCGCATGAAAGCTGCGGGTGGTGCATCCCGTGCCGGGAAGGGACGACGTGGCTGCGCAAGCTGCTGCAGCGCTTTCACGACGGGATGGGGCAGCGCAGCGACATCACCCTGATCGGCGACCTGGCCAAGAACATGTTCGGGCGCACGTTCTGCCCTCTGGGCGATGCGGCGGCCATGCCCATGATGTCCATTGTGGAGAAGTTCTACCACGAGTTCGAGGATCATCTGAACGGCAAGCCGTGCCCCTATGAGAAATCGCGGGAACTGGTGAGCGCGTAGGACAGGACCGAAATGGCTGATCTGGTAAATCTCACGATAGACGGCAAGGCGGTGCAGGCGGCTCCCGGCACGCTGGTGATCGACGCGGCAAAGCGGGCCGGCATCGAGATTCCGGCGTTCTGTTATTACGAGGGCCTTACGCTGCAGGCGGCCTGCCGCATGTGCCTGGTGGAAGTCGAGAAGATGCCCAAGCTGATGGCATCCTGCACGCTGCCGGTCGCGGAAGGGATGGTGGTGCGGACGGAGACCCCCACCGTAGCCGCGGCGCGCAAATCCATGCTGGAATTCCTGCTCAGCAATCACCCGCTGGACTGCCCGGTGTGCGACAAGGGCGGCGAGTGCGAATTGCAGGATATGACATTCCGCTACGGCGCCGGCGAGAGCCGTTTCACGGAAGTGAAGCAGCATGTGGAAGAGAAGCAGTGGTCGCCGGTGGTCTTTTATGACGCGCCGCGCTGCATCCTGTGCTTTCGCTGCGTACGCATCTGCAACGAGGGCATGGGAGTGAATGCCCTGGGCATCATCAATCGCGGCGTGGTCTCCGAGATCGCGCCCAACGAACAGGACCACCTGGAATGCGATGAGTGCGGCATGTGCATCGACATCTGCCCGGTGGGCGCGCTGACCAGCGGCGCATACCGCTACCACACGCGGCCCTGGGAGATGGAGCATGTGGGCACGATCTGCACGCACTGCGCCGACGGCTGCAAGACGACGCTGGGGGTTCGCAACAACCAGATCATCCGCAGCAACAATCGCGACCGGTCCGGGATCAACGGCGAGTTCCTGTGCGTGAAGGGCCGCTACGCGTTCGATTTTTCGGATCATCCGGAGCGGCTGCAATCGCCGCTGATGAAGGTGAACGGGAAACTCGAACCGGTGTCGTGGTCCGAGGCGCTGGAAGCGGTGGCAAAGAAGTTCCGCGAGGTCAAAGAACGCCAGGGCCAGTTCGGCGTTATCGGCTCGAACCACACCACTAACGAAGAGAACTTCTACCTGCGCAAATTCGCGCGGGAGGTGCTCGAAACCGGAAATCTGGATCATCACCGCACGGGCGATGTGCTGACCCTGCTGGATGCGCTGAGCGGGAAGACCGGCAAGCTGGCTTCCGCGGCCGATCTGTACGAGCGCAAGGCGGTGCTGGTGATCGGAGCCGACCTGGCGTTGGAGCATCCCTTCCTTTCCTATCAGATCCGGGCGAACTACCGGCACCACCAGGCGCATGTCTATGTCGTGACGCCGGAGCCGGTGCGGGAGGACAAGTATTCCGCGGTGAGCATCCGCGGCGGAGCGGAGGCTTACGAGAGCCTGCGCGAGAAACTGGCGGCGGAGCCGGAACTGGTCATCGTCTTCGGCGACTCGGTAAAAGGCGATGCCTTGCGCAAGCTGGTGGATTTCGGCGAAGGGCTGGGCATTCCGGTCCGCTATGTGTGCCTGGTGGATTATTCCAACTCGCGCGGCGCGATGGATATGAGGCTGCTGCCCGAACCGGGCGGCCTGACACTGCCCGAGATGCTGGTGTCCGAAGATCTGGACGTGCTGTGGGTGGTGGGCGCCAATCCTCTGAAGAACGGCGGGTTGAAATCGAGCAAGGCGTTCGTTGTGGTGCAGGATATGTTCCTGACCGAGACGGCCCAGGCGGCGGACGTGGTGTTTCCGGCGGCTTCGGCCTATGAGAAGAACGGCACGGTCACCAACGTTACGGGCGAGGTCCAGCGGCTCAAGAAAGGTTCGGAGGCGATGGGAACCAAGCCGGACCTGGAGATCATCGGGCTGATCGCCAAGGAGATGGGCGCGGCGCCGGTGGTGGGTCCATGGATCCCGGCAAAGGTGTTCGAGCAGATTCGCAAGTCGGTGCCGGGGTACGACATTCCGGCGCCGGTGATCGCCACTGGGGGCGCGGCGCAGACGATGCCGGTCAATGGTCGCATTCCGATGGAAAGCCGCCCGGATCTGATCTGGTCCGCCAAGAACAATCTGTTCACGTCGGGGACCCTGGGGCGGTATTCTAAAGTACTGAACTCCGTGGTAGAAAGTCGCGGCAACCGTTAATGAACTTCCTCCTCCTGAGCCTGATCAAGGCCTTGGTGGTCGCGTTCGTACTGCTGACCACGCTGGCCTACCTGCAATGGGTGGAACGCAAGGTTATTGCGCACATCCAGGTGCGCCTTGGTCCTTCACGGGTCGGCCCGCACGGGCTATTGCAGCCCCTGGCGGATGTGATCAAGCTGATCACCAAAGAAGACCTGATTCCCCCGCATGTGAATAAGTTTTTCTACCTGGCCGCTCCTTTTCTGGCGGTCACGATGGCCCTGCTTTCGATCTCAGTCATCCCGTTCGGATCCGAGGTGGAGATTCTGGGGCAGACGACCTGGATGCAGCTTACGGACCTGAATATCGGCGTGCTGTTCATTCTGGCGGTTTCTTCGATGGGCGTCTACGGGATTGTGCTGGCGGGCTGGGCCTCCAACAACAAGTACTCGCTGCTGGGAGGCTTGCGAAGCTCGGCGCAGATGATCAGCTACGAGCTGCCGATGAGCCTGGCCATCGCCGCGCCGCTGCTGATTGCCAATACGCTCAGCCTGCGCGAACTGGTGGAGCGGCAGGCGGGTTTCGCATTCGGCTTTCTGCCGCGATGGAGCATTTTCCAGGGGCCTTGGCCGCAGATCATCAGCTTCTTCATTTTTCTGATCGCCAGTTTTGCCGAGACCAACCGCGTGCCCTTCGATCTGCCGGAAGCCGAGAACGAGCTGGTGGCAGGTTTTCACACCGAATACAGCAGTATGAAGTTCGCGGCCTTCTTTATGGCC
>CAZMRK010000653.1:0-6697 GCA_964568355.1 uncultured Solibacteraceae bacterium
CTCGCGGAACGGTCCGCCAAGATCGTCCCGGAGCAGGGCGAATTCCACAGTGGCCTTGAGGAAGCCGAGTTTATCGCCGGCATCGTGGCGCGTGCCCTCGAAACGATAGGCATAGATCGGGTGCTTGCGCAGCAGGATCTTGAGGGCATCGGTCAACTGAATCTCTCCGCCCGCGCCGGGTTTGGTTACACCGAGCGCGTCGAATACCTCCGGAGTGAGCACGTAGCGGCCGATGATGGCGAGATTGGATGGCGCTTCGGAAGGCTGGGGCTTCTCGACCAGGTTGCGCACCCGGAACAGGCGGTCGTTGCTCCCATTGTGCTCGACCGGCTCGCCGTCGATACAGCCGTAGGAGGAGATTTTGTCCGGCGGCACCTCCATCACCGCGATTACCGAGGCGCCGAAGAAATCGTGAACGTCGGTGAGCTGCCGCAGGCAGGGGACCTGGGAGTGGATCACGTCGTCCGCCAGAACCACGGCGAAGGGTTCGCTGCCGATCAGTTCCTTGGCACGCAGGACGGCGTGGCCCAACCCGAGCGCCTCTTTCTGGCGCACGTAGGCCACATCGATCTTGGACACGTTGCGGACCGATGCCAGCAGATCTTTCTTGGAGCGCGACTCCAGCAGATACTCCAGCTCAAAGCTGACGTCGAAGTGATCTTCAATCGCCGTCTTGCCGCGCCCGGTCACGATCAGGATATTCTCGATGCCGGATTGGATGGCTTCTTCAATTCCGTACTGAATGATCGGCTTGTCTACTAAAGGAAGCATCTCCTTTGGTTGTGCCTTGGTAGCCGGTAAAAACCGTGTGCCCAGCCCGGCTGCGGGAAAAACGGCTTTGCGTACCTTGGATGCCATCGTTCTCAGTTTCGTCCTTTTCCTCTTGGAATTGGGATGGAAATGCAACGGTGACCGGCTGCAGAGGCCGGCCAGTGACTATTGTCACATGATTTGTGTTTCCTCCGGTGCTATGGTACATATAACTTCTGGAAATTACCATGGCATACGTAATTGCAGAACCCTGCATTGGAACGAAAGATACCGCTTGCGTGGACGCCTGCCCGGTAGATTGCATTCATCCCAAGAAGGACGAAGCCAATCATGCCGAAGCGGAGATGCTGTATATCGACCCGGTCGAATGTATCGACTGCGGCGCCTGCGTACCGGTATGTCCCGTTTCGGCGATCTTTGCGCTAGACGATCTGCCGGAAAAGTGGCAGGAGTTCACGGCCAAGAACGCGGCCTATTACGGCCGCTGACGGGTCCCTGTTTCCTCCAGAGAAGACCGGTACGTTGCACTACACGTATCGGTCTCCCAAATTTTTACCCTTTCTACCCGCACCGAATTCTCCCGTTTAAGTTCTTTAGATAGTTCATCGTAGAAGTATTTTGCCATGTTTTCGGCAGAGGGGTTGAGCTGGTCGAAGGGGGCCAATTCGTTTAGAAACTGGTGATCCAGCCGCTCCACCACGGCGTGCATTTTCTGCTTGACGTCGACAAAATCCACCAGCAGGCCGATCGAGTCCAGTTGCGCTCCTTCGAAGGTCACCTGAACTTTATAGTTGTGCCCGTGCACGTTTTCGCATTTCCCGTGATAATTGCGCAGGGCGTGGCCCGCCGCAAAGGTTTCTTCTACTGTCACTTCAAACATTGAAAAATTTCTCCACGTCGCTAATTGTTGTGGTGAATCCATAGTCCGGCAGGCTGTCGAAGAAGACCTGGCCGTAACGCTGCCGGGTCACGCGGTTATCCAGCAGCACCAGCACCCCGCGGTCGGAGCGGCTGCGGATCAGGCGGCCAAAGCCCTGCTTGAGAGCGATGGCCGCCTGGGGGATCTGGTAGTCGTAGAAGGGATTGCCGCCCTCGGCGCGGATGTTCTGAACGCGCGCCTCCACGACCGGGTCCGAGGGAACAGCGAACGGCAGCCGGTCGATGATCACGCAGCTCAACTGTTCGCCGGGTACATCCACACCCTGCCAGAAGGAAGAGGTCGCAAACAATACGCAATTGGGTGTGGTGCGGAACTCTTCGAGCAGGACACTGCGGGGCCGAGTGCCCTGGAGCAGAGAAGGATATTCCAGCTTCGGCGAGACCTTGTCATAGATCAGACGCATCTGTTGATAGCTGGTGAACAGCACAAAGGCGCGCCCGCGCGAATAGCGCAGCAGGCGGAGCACCTCGCCCGCCGCGTAGTGGGCGAAGGAGAGATCCCGCGGATCGGGCAGCTTTTGCGGCACATAGAGCAGGGCTTGCCGGGGATAATCGAAATGGCCGGGGACGATCAGGGTGCGGGCGCCGCGCAATCCCAGGCGCCGGGCGATGAAATCGAAATTGCCTCCTACGGCGAGGGTGGCCGAGGTGAGCACGGTGGTATCCACGCGGTCGAACAGGCGCTCGGAGAGAATCGAAGAGACATCGATGGGGGTGGCCTGCAGGAAGCAGCCGCGCCCGCGCCGCTCGATCCAATAGACGTAGTTGCGGTCGTCGCTCTCCAGGATGAATTTCAGGGCGGAGGCGATTTCGACCGTGCGCGTCAACAGCGGCTGGGCTTCGTTTGGCATCGGGCTCAGCGTATTCAGAAACGATCCGGTCAGCTCCAGCCCCTGGAGCAGATCCTGGTAGGCCTCGCTGTGGCGTTCCACAAAGGCGGCACGACCGGTAAAGCCGATGCGTCCGTCTCCCGCGCCGAATAGCGAAAAAAAGCGCAGCGTCAGCTCGTCCAGCCGCTCCAGAATCCGGTCCAATTCCGCGGTTCCGAACTTCTTCTGACGTGCCACCGCGGCGATATCGCGCCGCAGTTCCTGGAAACGATAGCTGCTGACGGAGACGCCGAAATATTGGCCGGCGATATCTTCGATCTCGTGAGCCTCATCGAAGACGACGGCGTGATATTCCGGCAGGATGCTGCTCTCGATGTCCTCTTCGCCGCGGATCGCCAGGTCTGCAAAGAACAGGTGGTGGTTGACGATGATGATGTCGCTTTCCTGCGCGCGGCGGTGCATCAGCGTCACGAAGCAGCGGTCGAACTGAGGGCACTTCTGTCCGGTGCACATCTCGCGCCGGGCATCCACCTTGGCCCAGGCAGTGCTGGCTTCGGGCAGTTGCCGGATCTCGGCGCGGTCGCCGAACTCGGTGGATTTTTCCCATTCCCGGATGATTTGGAAATCGGCCACCTCCTCCAGGCCGCTCAGGATCGGCTCTCGCTCGGCGTCCTGGATCTTCTGGCGGCAGGCATAGTTGCTGCGTCCCTTCATGTAGCAGACGCGCAGCGGCTGCGAGAAGTGCTGCTGCAGGAAGGGCACGTCCTTGAAGAAGAGCTGCTCCTGAAGGTTCTTCGTTCCGGTGGAGACCACGATGCGTTTACCGGAAAGGATGGCGGGGACGAGGTAGGCGAGGGTCTTGCCGGTGCCGGTGCCGGCTTCCACAATCAGGTGGCGGCGGTCGGCCAGAGCTGATTCCACGGCCTCAGCCATTTCCACCTGCCCGGGCCGGTATTCATATTGCGG
Organism: uncultured Solibacteraceae bacterium; assembly: GCA_964568355.1. GTDB lineage: Bacteria > Acidobacteriota > Terriglobia > Bryobacterales > Bryobacteraceae > JAJPJX01. Next base: position 3,507 of record CAZMRK010000653.1, read on the forward strand.
ATGCCACTTGGAAAGCGTGCCGTGCCGGGAGAAAAACTGCCGTGCTGTCGGCGCCACTTTCGCCTGAGTCGTCATGGGAGGGAATATTTTTCATTGTAGCGTGTGTCCGCGCAGCCTCACGGGAGCACGGCTTCCAGGCGGCGACGCAGTTCCGCGGCCATGCGGGGGCTCTCGCCTCCCGTGGAGACGGCAATCTGGAGCCGGCCGCGGCGAACCCGGGCGGGCACCAGAAAATCGCACTCTTCGAGCGAATCGGCCACGTTCGCCCAAATCCCGCGCCGGGCGGCCTCGCGGGCGACCGCCCGGTTGACGGCGCGGACGTTCGCGGCCGTGAAGACCAGGCAGGCGCCGCGCAGGTCCGAAGGCCGAAACGCGCGGCGGAGGAGGCGTACCGGCAGGCGCTCAAATCCGGCGTCCCAGGCGGGGGCCACCACCGTCACGCGGGCTCCGGCTTCGAGCAACCCTTTGGCTTTGCGCAGGGCCACTTTCCCCGCGCCGACGATGAGCACGGGCTTTCCGTTCAAATCGAGAAACAGCGGATAGTAGGGTGGCCGGTTCGTCGGGGACATGGCGTTTCGATTATAGTGCGGGTGCAAGCGGATGATATGATAGAAGGACATGTCGCAGGACACTCCCACGGTCGTCATCGTGGGCAGGCCCAACGTTGGAAAATCCACCCTTTTTAATCGGATCACGGGTCAAAGGCGCGCCATTGTCGGCGACGAGCCCGGCATCACGCGGGACCGGATCCAAGGGACTGCCCGATATCTGGGCCGGCATTTCCGCCTGGTCGATACCGGGGGCATCGTAGTCGACGATGAAGAGTTCATCCCGGCGCAGATTTTGAAGCAGGCGCGGGTGGCTCTGGAGCAGGCTGCCCACATCATCTTCCTTGTGGACGGACGCAGCGAGATTACCGCTGCGGATCGCGATCTGGCGCGGCTGCTGCTGCGCCTCGGCAAGCCTGTCTCGCTGGCGGTCAACAAGATCGATAGTGCCGCTCGCGAGCTGCTGGTCCCTGAATTCTACAGCCTCGGCATCGGCGAGGTGTTTCCGGTTTCGGCGGAACATGGCATCGGCGTGGACGCGCTTCTGGAGCACGTGACCGGGGGGCTACCCGAAATCGAGCTGGAGCCGGAAGGCCCGGTGATCAAGGTCGCCATCATCGGCAGGCCCAATGTGGGGAAGTCCACGCTGCTGAACGCGCTGATCGGGGAGGAACGCTCCATTGTCTCGCCCATCGCCGGCACCACGCGCGACACCGTGGATGAGCATATCCAGGTGGATGGCACCGAGTACGTTTTCATGGATACGGCCGGCATTCGCCGCAAGGGCAAGACCAAGCTCATGGCCGAGAAACTGAGCGTGGTCATGGCTCGCCGGCACATCCGCCTGGCCGATGTCGTACTACTGGTGGTAGACGCCGTGGAAGGCATGCTGGCGCTCGACGCCACGATCGCCGGGTACGCTCACGAGGGGGGGCGAGGCCTGATCATCTGCGTCAACAAATGGGATCAGGCGGGGGAGAAGAACCGGTCGGCCTTTGAGCGGAAGGTGCGTGACCATCTGAAGTTTCTGGACTACGCGCCGGTGGCCTTCCTCTCCGCCAGAACGCGCGCCGGGGTCCCCGGGCTGTTCAAAGTGATCCGGGAAGTCTACGATTCCGCCTCGCAGCGCGTGACCACCGGAGAGCTGAATCGCTTTGTAGAGAGCCTGCACTACGACGAGCGCAAAATCTTCTACATCACGCAGCCGTCAGTTCGTCCGCCGACGTTTGTTTTATTTACCAACCGCAAAGAGCCGCTGCACTTCTCGCACGAACGCTACCTGATCAATCAGCTTCGCCGCAGATTCGGGTTCCGTGGCGCGCCCATCATGCTGAAAAACAAATCCCGTAAGTAGCTCATAGCTGTCAGCTTTCAGCTGACTGCTGACCGCTGATCGCTTTTTGTGGCTCCAGCCCCGCTTTGGCCAGCACGGCATAGACCACAAATCCGGTAAGAAAGCTGTACAACACGGCTGGCTGCGCATAGGTCTTCCATTCCGTGGGAACCGGCAGGAAGGGCAGGATGCCGACCAGAAATCCCACTGCCCAGGCGCCATAACCCGCGAGATTGACGCCTTCGCGCGGGCCGGCCCAGCGGCGCCCGGAGAGCAGATAGTCCGCGGCGATCGCTCCGCAGATCGGGCCGAAGGACGCTCCCACGATGGTGAAGAAGCCAATCAGGTCCGCGGCGACACCGGTTACCGCGAGCACGATCGAGATGGTAGCCGCAATCATGCTGGAGAGCATCCGCGAGACTCCCGGGACCATGGTGGCGAAGCTGTTGCCGACGATGAAAGAACAGAAACATGCTCCGGGAATCGAGGCGATGGCGAACAGGAAAAACATGGCCGTGGCCAGCACTCCGCCGATGCCGCCGATCACACCGTCGTAGGTGTAGCTCTGCAGGTGGAAAAGCTGCCGGCCTCCGGCTACGGAGAGAAGGGGTAGGGCGCCGGCGTAGAGCACAGCCAGCGCGATGCCCACCAGGCCGCCCCAGCGCACATCGCCGGCGTGCCGCGCGTTCATGCCGAAGTCGGTTCCCGCCGCGCCGGCGGTGGCAAAGAAGCCGATGATGATTTGCAGCAGCATGGCGAAAGCGAGGAAGGAATCCGGCTGCTCTGGAACGTAGCCTTCGATGCCCGGGGCGGTCCGGAAGAAGACCAGCAGGATCATCAAGAAGGGGATCAGGTTGAGAAAGAGGGAAAGGCGCGCGACATACTGAATGCCCATCACGCCGACCAGCGCCATGGCGTATCCCCACAGGATGCCGATGGCCACGAAGGCCAGGCTGCCTGGGGCGGCGCTGGAGCCCAGGCCGTTCAGAATGAACTGCGTGGAAAAGTAAGTGTTGACCGCAAACCAGCCGACCTGGAGGACTCCCATCAGCAGGCCCGGCATCAGGTAGCCGCCCCTGGTCCCGAACGTGGAACTCCCTACCACCTAGAGCGGGAATCCGGTCTGCATGCCCAGCATGGCCGGGGCGTAATAATAAAGCAGCCAGCTCAACAGGCCTGCCACCGCAACGCCGGCGATGCACAGGCCCAGGCTGCCGTGGCTCAGAGTGCCATCGGCCAGCTTGATGTAAAAGGCGATCCAGAGAAAGACGCCCGCATAGCTGGGGGCGATATTCGTATACCAGGGCGCG
>CAZMRK010000654.1:0-3921 GCA_964568355.1 uncultured Solibacteraceae bacterium
GCTTCGGTTGCCGATCCCGATGAAGCGCTGCACTACCTGGAGCGCCTGCGCGAAGAATCGCCGGCCGCCTTCGATCGCCTGAGTAGCTCCCCGGCGGCGCTGCGTTACATCGTGGTTACGTTCTCCTACAGCCGCTTCCTCTCAGAAGCCTTGCTGCGCCGACCCGAAGCCGTCCTGCAGATCCTCAACACCGGCGACATGCAGCGCGTGCTCACTGTGGAGAACTACCAGGCGCAGTTGGTCGATTTCCTGGGCAGCGATTCCACCGGTGTGCCCTCGGCCCTGATCCTGGCGCGCTTCCGCCGGCGCCAGATCCTGCGAATCTTCCTCCGCGACGTGCTCGGGCTGGCCACGCTCTCCGATGTAACCGAAGAGCTGTCTCATCTGGCCGACGCCGTGCTCGACCTCTCTTACCGCCGCATCCGCGAAAGCCTGGTGGCCCGCTACGGACGGCCGCGCGCCGAAAACGGCGACCTGGCTACGTTTTGCGTCATCTCGCTCGGCAAGCTGGGGGGACAGGAGCTGAATTACAGCTCGGACATCGATCTGATGTTCCTCTATTCGGCCAACGGCGAGACAGACGGTCCTTACCGGATCGCCAACAAAGAATTTTTCAAGAAAGTCGCCAATCAATTCACCGAGCTGCTCTCCACTTACACGCCGGAAGGGCTGGGCTATCGCGTGGACCTGCGCCTGCGGCCGGACGGGCGGCTGGGGGAAGTATGCCTCTCGCTCGAAGGCGCCAAAGCTTACTATGCCAACCGCGCGCGCGATTGGGAAAAACAGATGCTGATCAAGGCGCGCGTCTCGGGCGGCGACCGGGAACTGGGGCGCGATCTGCTGGAATTCGTCGAGCCGCTGATCTACTCCAGCTCGCTTGATTTCCACGCGGTGGAATCGGTCTCGGAGACGCGCGAACGCATCAGCGAAAAGCTGGCCGCCCGGCGCGGCGGCAACGCCGGTGTGGATGTGAAGCTGGCGCCTGGCGGGATCCGCGATATCGAATTTCTGGTGCAATGTCTCCAGCGCCTGCACGGCGGGCGCGAGCCTTGGGTGCGGCACGGCGGCACGCTGTTTGCGCTCTTCCGGCTGCGCGACAAGGGCTTGCTCTCGGCCACCGAGTACGCGCGCCTGGCCTCCGCTTACCAGTTCCTGCGGCATCTCGAACACCGCCTGCAATTCGCCGAAGACCGCCAGACTCACACCCTGCCCACCGCCCCGGAGGAACTGGCTATCCTGGCCCGCAAGATGCCTCCCTTAACCACGGGAGAGACCGCCACAGCCGACACCTTACGCAAGCAATTGGACGAGCATCTCACCGCAGTCCGGGAGATTTACGAACGGGTGATCCATGCTCAGAAACCGGTCTACTACATGCAGTCCGAGCCTGCCGCCGCGGCCGAACCGGAAGCCGAGCCCGTGCCTCCGCCCGCCACTCTCGCCGGCAGCAGCAACCTCACCCGCTTTCTGGATGAGCGCGCCCCCAACCTGGCGGCCTGCCTGTCGCGCGCCCGGCTATACCGGGGGCGCGAACGCTTCGAGTATTTCCTGGAACGCGTCTTCGACCAGCCGGAATGGCTGGCTCGCCTGAACAGCGACACGCATCTGGCCGAGTGCTGCCTGGATCTGTTCGAGCACAGCCAGTATTTCGCGGACCAGTTGCTGCGCTATCCGGAATTGCTGAACGAGCTCGAAGCAAGGGGGCGCGTCGACCTGGAGCCGCTCCAGGACAGCATGGCGCTGCGGCGCTACTTCCGGCGCCAGATGCTGCGCATCGAAAGCGACAGCATCTTCCGCCCGGCCCCCATCTTCGATACGCTGGAGCGCACCTCGGAGCTGGCCGATTCGGTCATTGCCGCCGCTTACCAGATCGCCCTGGACCAGGCCAAGCCGCCGGCCAGCGAATCCTACACTCCCCACAACCAGATGATGGTCATCGCCCTCGGACGCCTCGGTATGCGCGAGTTCGACCTGGCCTCCGACGCGGACCTGGTCTTTGTCCTTCCCGATGCCGACGCGCCCGAAACCATGTTCTGGACCGGCATCGCCGAGAAGATGATTCACATCCTCAGCGCCTACACCGGCGAAGGCGTTATGTTCACCTTCGATACGCGCCTGAGGCCAAACGGCCGCGAGGGCCACCTGGTGCAGACGGAATCGGCGTATAAAGAATATTTCGCAAAACATGCCGAAGCATGGGAAGGAATTACGTACATGAAGTCTCGCGCCGTGGCCGGCAACGTCGAGCGCGCCACCGAATTCCTGCACGAGCTTCAGGAAGTCGACTGGCGGCGCTATGGCCAGGGTGGCCGGTCCCGCAAGGAACTGTCTCAAATGCGCGCCCGGCTGGAGCGCGAACAGGGCGCGCGCAATCCTCTGAAAGCGGGGCTCGGCGGCTACTATGATATCGACTTCGCCCTGATGTATCTGCGTCTGAAAGGAGCCGGTATCTTTTACAAAGTTCTTAATACTCCCGCGCGCATCGACGTGATCGAAAAAATGGGGCACCTGGAGCGCGAGGACGCAGACTTCCTCCGCGATGCCGCCACTTACTACCGTGCTATCGATCACGGCTTGCGTGTATCTACTGGACATGCGGAGGGTAGCCTCCCCACGGCCCAGGCACAGTTTGAGATCCTGACAGAATTGGTCCGGCGATGGACACCTGCCCATCTGCATGACCTGAGATTGGACATCCAATTGCGAGAGATTCGCCAGAAGACGCGAGAGTTTTTTAACAGGTTGTTCGGGTGCTGAAAATGAGCAAAGCCAAAGGTTCGCTTCCGGCCGCCGTGAGGAGTGTGTTGCTCCTCCTGCCTTTCCTGGCTTTGCCGGCACTCGCACAAACCGGTCCGCCGGAGCTGGACCAGGCATTCGACCGCCTCTACAACTTCGATTTCCGTGGGTCGCACGCCATCCTCGACCCCTATATCCAGGCGCATCCGTCCGAGCCGCTGCCTTACGCCGTGCGCGCGTCCGCCTATCTGTTTTACGAGCTCGACCGCATGGGAGTGCTGGAGAGCCAGTTTTTCGTCAGCGATAAGCGCATCGCGGAGAAAAAGAAAAAAGTGCAGCCCGATCCCAGGGTGCGCGAGCTGCTATACAAAGCCATCGGCGACGCTCAATCGCGAGCCAATGCTATTCTTGCCTCAAAACCCGACGATCCGCACGCTCTGTTCGCCATGTGCATGACCCTGGGAATCACCTCCGACTACATGGCCCTGGTGGAAAAGCGCCAGTTAAGCAGCCTTCCCGTAGCTAAGCGATCCAATGTCTATGCGCAAAAGCTATTGAAGCGCAATCCACCCTGGTACGACGCCTACGTGACGGCGGGTATCGACGAATACCTCATCGGCTGCCTGCCCTTCTTCATCAAGTGGTTCGTGCGCTTCGATAACATCGAAGGCAGCAAGGAACAAGCGATCAAAAATCTTCAACTGGTTGCGGAAAAGGGCCGTTACCTCAAGCCCTTTTCCAAGATCCTGCTGGGCATCATTTACCTGCGCGAGAAGCGGCCGGAGGAAGCAGAACGACTGCTGACCCAACTGGCCCGAGACTATCCCTCGAATCCCCTGTTCCGCCGCGAACTGGCAATGCTCTCCACGCGCGGTGCCGCCGGCCAGTAGCGTGCTAACCCTGAAGTCCACTCCCTGACCACCACTGTGTTGCAAAGTGGGGCAGGCTTCAGCCAGGCTTGAGCCTGCGAGCCGGTTTTAACCGGCTACAGCGTGTTCCCCGGCCGTGGATTTGGCTTGCGGCCCGGCCATCCGCAGTCATCGGAAATAGATGGGTCGCAGGTGACAACGGGGACCCTGGCCCCGGGCGCGGACATCTGCACCACGGCGGAATGATCGGCGTCCGGCGCAACGCTTACCGTGAAGATCTGCGAAGTCGAATCGTAGCTCACCGCCCCTACGCTAC
>CAZMRK010000655.1:0-12167 GCA_964568355.1 uncultured Solibacteraceae bacterium
CTCGCGTAGCAGCAGCACGAGCTGCTGTTTGGCGAAATTGGGATCCACGCGCGCCATGGGGATCATGTGAAAAGCAAGATCCCAGGCGGCGTACCACGGATATTCCCACTTATCCGGCATGGAGAGGATGTCGCGGTTATAGAGGTGCTGCCAGTCGCGATTGCGGCCTTTCCGCCGGCTCGAAGGCGGTGTCGGCTGGGCAGGATCGCCATCGAGCCACTGGTGCACGGCATAGTGATAGAACTGCTTGCTCCAAAGCAACCCGCCATAGGCCTGGCGCGAGACCAGCCGCGCGGATTCCTCCTGCTGCCGGGGCAGCACCTGCTCGTAGAATTCGGCGCACTCCCGGATGCGATCGGCGAAGATTTTTTCGCGATCGAGCGGACGATACTCGCTTTCGGCCACCAGCCGCAGATTCACCTGCACCGAACTGCCGGAAGGCACGGCCAGCACGTAGTAGGCCGCCGCCTTGGTGCCCACCTCCTCCGGATTCACGGCGTGGTGGTGCCCGGCGACCACATAGTCATGGAACGCGTCCTTCACGTACGGACCGGGGCTGGCGAACTGGAACAGCCGCTGCATGTTGGTCTCGTTGTCGGTGAACAGAAACCGGGTGGGCGGATCCACCTCCAGCCGGAAGCGGCCCAGCGACGCGTGATCGGCAATCAGCGAGCCACCATCCCGGCGGATGGAAGGTTTCGGCCAGTAGCCCTCGCCCTCCCGCCCCCACAACCAGGTGTTGCGAAACCACAGCGTGGGCAGCAGGTGCAGTTCCGCGGCATCGGGGCCGCGGTTGGCGACGGTAAGCCGAATCAGCACATCGTCGGGAGCCGCCTTGGCATACTCGGCGAACACGTCGAAATAGCGTTCCTCCTCGAACACTCCCGCATCGACCAGCTCGTATTCGCGGTCTCTGCGCCCGCGGCGGCGGTTCTCCTCCGCCAGTCGGGTATACGGAAAGGCGGCCTGCGGATATTTATAGAGCGCCTTCATGTAGGAGTGCGTCGGCGTGGATTCGAGATAGAAATAGATCTCTTTGACATCCTCGCCGTGGTTCCCTTCGTTTCCGGTGAGTCCGAAAAGGCGCTCCTTCAGGATCGGATCGCGGCCGTTCCACAGGGCCAGGGCGAAACACAGGCGGCACTCCCGGTCGCAGATTCCGAGCAGGCCGTCCTCCCCCCAACGGTAGGCGCGGCTGCGGGCATGGTCATGCGGAAAGTACTCCCAACAGCTTCCATCCGCCGAATAGTCTTCCCGCACGGTGCCCCACTGGCGCTCGGAAAGATAGGGTCCCCAGCGCTGCCAATTGCGGATGCGATGCGCCTCTTCGGCCAAACGAAGGTGCTCGGCTGTGATCATAACGTATAACCGGCCGGTGCCTGACTACAACACGATGACGTTCTTGATTCCGCCCGATTGCCCGAATACCGGATCGCGGAACTCTTCGATGGGATAGCGGCCGGTGATCAGAGAGCGCACGGCTTCCGGCCACCGGTCGAGAAAGCTTTCCAGATCGCGAACCGCGGCGTCAAAAGCAGCCGGCCCGGCATTCACGGTGCCCATGACGACCTGATTCTTCACCACCAGGTTCAGCACCACGGGAGCGGTATCAAAGCTTACGGCGCTATCGATGCGCGGGACTCCGGTAAAGACAAACACGCCATTCGACCCCAGCCGTTTGAGCATATCAAAGGCGATCTGTGGCGCGCCCATCGCCTCATACACCAGGTCGATATTGCCCACGCGCGCGGCGAACTCATCGAGCGGGACTTCCTGGGACGAGACATAGGCAGCGCCGATGGCGCCGGCGATCGCGGCCTTGGGATTCGGCTCCCGGGCACGGGAGTAGACCCAGGTGTCGAAGCCGGCCTGGATCAGGCCCATGGCTCCCAGCAGTCCCACCGGTCCGGCGCCCAGCACCACGGCGCGCTGCCGGTCGCCGCGCCAAGGCAGGCGGCGCTGGATGTCGCCCAGTTGCAGAAAGAGCTTTTCGGCGATGGTCAGCGGCTCGATCAGGACGCCGACGTCGCGCAGGCCGGGCGGGATCACGTGCAGATAGCGCTCCTGATCGATCACGAAATCGGTCATGAAGCCGTGCAGTTCCTTGATGCCGCGCTCCTGGTAGTCTCCGGTGAGGCAGAAATCCTGATGGCCGGCGCGACAAGCCTCGCAGCTCGCGTGGGGACAGGGATGGCGCACGGCACTCACCACCAGGTCGCCAGGCTTGACGCGCGAGACGGCCGGCCCGGTCTCCTCCACCACGCCCAGCGATTCGTGGCCCAGCACCAGGTAGTCCGAGCCGGGCGGAGCCGTGCCCAGCACGAATGAGATGATCTCCTGGTCGGTGCCACAGACGCCGACTTCCAACATGCGGATCCGGACCTGGTCCGGTTCTACAATCCGCGGTTCCGGATGATCGATGATGCCGACCTCCCGCTTCTCCGGGAAGACGGCCACGGCTTTCATGAAGTGAGGACAGGCGGAGCCGCCTGTCCGGCGGGGCGCAGGCCTTCCAGCAGGCCCTTCCATTTGCGCAGAATCAGCTCAATCAGGTTCAACAGGATGGCGATGGCCAGCAGGCCGGGCCAGAGTTCCATGGTGCCGGGCACGGTACGTCCGCCGTTATCGAACATGCGCTCCACCGGCGGATGGAAACGTCCGCCGGTAGACTGCGCCACCTGCCGCAGCAACTGCTCATTGGCGCCGTATTCGATCATCTCGTCTTCCTGGCGATACAGCCCGATCTCGGGAAAAGCCCGCGAGTCCACCAGCGGGCGCACACGGAACAACCCCTGATTCTCTCCGATCGAGACCCGCGCGCGATAATACCCGGCGGACACCTTGCTGACCTTCAGCGGAGACTGGAAGCCGTTCGGACCGAACGCGTAGATGTCCGGAATCCGGGCCGGCTCGTTCACATTGCGCCCCAGGTGATAGTCCACCACCAGCTCATTGCTGGCGCGATCGTACTCCGCGCTGGCCTCGGTGGCTTCGGCGTGGGGCAGCAGGTCGCGGAAGAGGTTGGTCCACAGGCGGTCGAAACCCGGCCAGTTGACCCAATTGGCCGCCCAGCGATTCTTGGCGTCGGAGGTGAAGACGGCCGCGCGCCCCAGCCCGTACTGCCAGCGCACCAGCAGCGGATCTTTGGGGTCGGCGTTCAGAATCGTGTCGGCGGTGGGCCGCGAGGTGAACCGCACGTAGCCCTTCAGCGCGGGCGCTTGCTCCATCTCCACGCCTTCCAGGATCTCGGCCTGCTTGACGATCTGCGGCCGCAGGTTCTTTTCGACCGCCGTGCTGCCGGTGTGCTCCTGCACATCCCGCAGCAGAATCTGCTGCAGTCCCGAAGGATCGTTCAGGAAATACGATTTGCCCTGGGCGACCGTGGCCACTTTCTCCAGAAAGGCACGATTGACATCCTGTCCCAAACCGACCGTGGAGATGGTGACGTGGTTGGCCAGGGCTTCGCGCGAGAGGGACATGCTGTCGCCCTCTTCAGAGATACCGTCGGTGAGCAACACCACGTGTTTATAGACCGCATGCTGGGGCAGGATGCGACGGTAGGCCTCGGAGAGCGCCGGGGCGATCTGAGTGCCGCCATCCGGAGTGATGCCCGAGATCAGCCGCTTGATCAGGGTGCGGTCTTCCGCCTTGCGGATGGGCACGGCCCACTGGAAGGAGTTATCGAAGATGAGCACGCCCACCGCATCGATGGGCCGCAAGTTCTCGACGACGCCGATCGCCGCCTGGCGCGCCAACTCCATCTTCTTGCCTTCCATGGAAGAAGACTTATCGATGATCAGGACGACGCAGGTGCCTTCCGGCGTGCGCGGCGGCGCCAGTTTGGCCGGCAGGGTGCGCTCCAGCGGATCCTCTTCGCCCTTCTTTTCGATGTAGACGTTGCGCTCTCCCGCAATCCACAGCAAACCGCCGCCCTGCTTGACCATCTGCTCCAGGGCTTCCTTGCGGGCGGGGGGAACGCTTTCCATCGACCAGTTATTGAACAGCACCAGTTGGTAGTCGTCCAGGCGATCGGGCACGCCTTCGGGCGCGCGCTGCACCTCGAACTGGTTGGCCTCCAGCGTGTGCATCAGGTGCGCCTCGGCTGCCGGCGGATCCTGCGAAATCAACAGCACTTTGGGACGGCGCAGCGTCACGGCGCTTTCGAAACGCGCCTCACCCAAGCCCGGAGCGCTAATGGTGCCGGCCACGGCGATGGCTCCGACGGCGCTCAAATTGGCGTGCGCACGAAAGCGATTGACGCCCGCCACCAGATCCACACGGCTGGTGCCGAGGCGCCTGCCTTCCGCGGAGATCTCGACTTCGGCTCGGGCGGCGCGCGGCGAGGTCAGCGTAACGTCGATCGGAAACTGCTCGCCGGTGAAGACCTGCGCCGGAATGCTGACCGAATCGAGTAGAAGGCTGGGCTTGGGCCTTCCACCCAGCGCGACGGTATCGATGGGCACGCCCAACTGCCGGGCCTGCCAGATGGCGCGGGTTACGCTTCCCAGGTTCTCGTTGCCGTCGGAGACCAGCAACAGGCGCGGCACCAGCCCGGCCGGCAGGGTCGCCAAGCCTTCTCGCACGGCGGCTTCCAGATTGGTTCCGTGGGAATCGGAAGCGGCACTGTATTCGAGTTGCCAGGAATGCTTGCGGCGCTCCTGGGGCGAGAGATTGCGGACGCCGCGCGCAAACGGCATCACCTGGGTCCAGTTATTACGCTTGGATTTCTCGATACTGGTGGCAAGCGTCGAGGCCCGCTCCAGGTCCTGCGGCGACACGCTGGCGGAAGTGTCCAGCAGGATGGCCAGGGCCACCTTGGATTCATAGATGGTAAGGCGCGGCTCGGCCAGGGCCAGAAGAATCGCCAGAATGGAAGCGGCCTTGAGCACCAGCGCGCCCCGGCGCGCCGCGGAACGCCACTCCCAAATCACCCAGGCCAGCGGCAGCCAGGCCAACAGCAGTACCCAGGCACGATCGAAGGTCATCCGCGCACCATCCTGGCCGCCCGTTCCGCGACGCGCGCGGGTTTCCGCAGCCTCCCCACCGAAGCGGCCATGCGCAGGAATCCGCGGCGCAGCCGTCCATAGAGCAGCCATTCGGTGATCAAGCCCAAGCCGCCGAGAACGGCAAGGATCTGCCACAGATCAAACGATCCGGTCTCGGTCGTGCGGAAACGCGGAATGCCCCGGCGAACATCCGCCGGAATGGACCACGCCGATTCCCAGAGCTCGGGGATGGTCAGCGAATAGACATATTCGTCATCTCCAGCCATCACCCGCACCACGCCAGGGGTGCCGGAGAACAGGTAGAGCGCGCGATCGCGCAGCGTGAACGGCACGGGCGAGCCGTCCTCCCGCTCCGCCCGCACATCTGCGGGCCGGATGTCGGAATTGAGCGCAATCTTCACCGTGCCCACCGAGGTCCCGCTCAGCTCCCAGCGGCGGAAGCTGTCCGGCGCCATCCAGCGCAAAATGTTGGCGAACAGCAGGGGGGTAGCCAGCTCATAGCGCATGGCCGAAAGCGCCGGATGAAAGCCGAGCGCCACGACCTTGGGCTTGCCCGGCCGGGCCACGATGACCGGTCCTTTTTCCACCTCGCCGATTTTGATATCCGTAGGAGCCGCCTCGAAAACCGAGGTGGAGTCCAGCCGGAAATCTTTCGTATGCAGGCCCGCCCCCAAGGGGTGATTCGCCAGCCCGTGCGCAAAGGGGATGTTCTGCGGGTGTTCGCGAACCGGCACGGGCGAGCCCCCCGCGGGAGGATCGATCCAGATGGAATCGATGGCCGGAGCGCTGGGCGGGCGGAAGCGGTCCAGGATCATCAACTCGCCTTCCCCGGAGGGACGATACTCGGAGGGCTTGCGATAGACCGCGCTGACCCGCTGGCTGGCGTTGAACACAGGACGCAGCAGGTCGGGCTCGGCCGAATAGACGGTCACGCGCAGCGTCTTCAACTGCGGCAACTCCAGGACGGCGCGGTCATCTTCGGCGAATCCGTCGCCGGGTACCAGGTCGGCTTCGAGGAAGCCCGCGGCGCGAGTGCGGCAGGCGAAGCTGGCCTCGGCATCACCGCCGGGAGCAATGGTAATCCGCTGCGCTCCCACCGGCGAACGGCCGCTGCCGTCGCGGGAAGGCCCGAACCCCAGAGACAGAGTCAAGGTACGCGGACGCGTGCCGTAGTTGTGCGCGGACACGTAGATCTCCCAGACTTCCGCATCGGCTGCCGAACGCCGCATGCCGATCTTGCGCAGGCCGCAGTTTTCCACGGTATCCTGCACCGGCAGAACCCGCAGGTTGCGTGGAAGCTGGCGGACCGCCACGCGGGGGTCGCGCTCGGCGATCTTGCCCGTTCCGACGAATACGATCTCGCCCGCGCGGCGGCCGCTCTGCGATTGCATGCGCCGGGCGAAGCTCAACGCCTGGTCCAGGTTGAGGGCCGTGGCTCCCGGCGTGGAACGGTCGATCGCCTCCTCGATCTTCTGGTGATCCGGCTCGAAGGCGGTGGCCGGCGTAGCCAAGCCGTCGGCACGCACCAGCATGACGCGGTCGCGGGGAGGGAGGGCCCGCAGGTAGCCGCGCGCGCGCTGCCTGGCTAAATCGATCAGGGTGCGCCCCTGGGAGGATTCCCCGGCGGTCCGGGTGCGCGCCGCCATCCAGGCCGAAGTGTCGAGAATCAGCACGTGATCGTGCGGCTGGCCGGCTTGCGGCCCCCAGCGCAACTGGGCGATAGCCAGCAGCAGCAGGGCCATGCTGATCAGTTGCAGGATCAGCGAAAAGGGCTGCTGGATGCGTTTGCGGCGCACCACGACCGTCGGCTGTTCGGCGGCCATCCAGAAACGCAGCGTGGAGACCACCTGCTTGCGGCGCGAGCGGTCCAGCAGGTAGAGCGCCACCATCACCGCCGAGACGGAGCCGAACAAAACCAGGAACTGACCCAGAGTCAGATTGAGAAAATACATCAGGCCACTCCACGCGCGCGAACCAGGGAACCGAAGACTACTTCTTCGATGGGCTGCGACGTGGCAAAACCGAGGTAGCGCCCGCCGGTGCGCACTGCCAGCCGTTCGAGCGATTTGGCGTGAGCGTCGAAGGCCTGGGTATAGCGTTCGCGGGCGGCCTCGTCGAATTGCAGCCGCATCTGCGTATTCGTCTCGGCGTCTTCCAGTTCCAGTTCACCCTCCCAGGGCGGGGTGCGGTCCTGTTCCGACCAGATCTGGATCAGCAGCAGTTCGTGCCCGAAGTCCGCCACGTACTGCAAGGGGCGCTCGCAATCCCGGTCATCCAGAAAATCCGAGATCACGATGACCAGGCCGCGCTGGGTGTAATTGGAGATGAACTCGCGGATCACCGCGGAAAAATCGGTCTGGCCGGCCATGCGCAGGCCGTTCAGCATCTCGACTACCGGACCAAAGCGGTGGCGGCCTCCGCTGCAAAGATAGCGGTGCCCCAGGCGGCTCGAAAACGGGTGGATTTCGAGCGAATCCAGCCGGACCAGCCCCACATAGCAGAGCGCTCCGGCCAGCTTGCGCGCGTAGTCGAACTTTTCACCGCCATAGACGCCCATGGAGTCGCTGGTATCGAGCAGAATACGGACCGGCACTCGCGGCTCCACCTGGAACATCTTCAGAAAAAGCTTGTCCAGGCGCAAATAGGCACGCCAGTTGACCGCGCGCAGGTCGTCGCCGTAGTGAAAATTGCGGTGGTCCAAAAACTCCTGCCCGGCGCCGGCGAAATGCGAGGGATTGTGCCCACCCACCAGTCCGGGGAACGATTTCTGCCACTGAATGGTCAGCCGTTCGAGTTTCTCCAAAAACTCTCGGTCCAGGAGTGGAGCTGGGGACATAGCAAAACCTACGCGACGGCGGTTTGGGACGTTACCGCTTTAATGATGGCCTGAAGGATCGTCTCCGGGGTCTGCCCGTCGGCATGGGCGTCAAAATTCAGAATGATGCGGTGCCGCAGCACGGCTGGGGCCACGCGCTCGATATCTTCCGTGCTCAGGTGATAGCGCCCGCGCATCAGGGCCAGCACGCGGCCGCACTCCACCAGAGCCTGCGCGCCGCGCGGCGAACTGCCGTAGCGGATGTACTTGCGCGAAAGCTCGTGAGCCTCCTTCTGCTCGGGCTGCGTCGCCATCACCAGTTGTATGGCATATTCCTGCACATGAGGAGCCACCATGACCTCGCGGCACACGCCGCGAATGTGCAGGATCGCGTCACGATCCACCGCCGGGTTCACCTGGACGACTTCGCGCTGGATGGTACGCTCCACAATGCGATTCAGCTCTTCACGCGTGGGATAGGTCACCAGGATCTTCATCAGGAAGCGATCCAACTGGGCTTCCGGCAGGGGATAGGTACCTTCCATTTCGATCGGGTTCTGCGTGGCCATCACCAGAAAAGGGGCCTCCAGCTCGTGCGTGGTGGTGCCGCTGGTGACCGTGCGCTCCTGCATGGCTTCGAGCAGCGCCGACTGGGTTTTGGGCGTGGCCCGGTTGATTTCATCCGCCAGCACCAGGTGGGCGAAAATCGGCCCGGGCTGGAAGCGTAATCCCTTGCTGCCGCGATCGGTGGTTTCGATGATCATGCTGCCGACGATATCGGCGGGCATGAGGTCGGGAGTAAATTGAATTCGCGAGTACTTGAGTTGCAGCGCCCGGGCCAAGGTGCGGAGAAGAGTGGTCTTCCCCAGGCCGGGCACGCCTTCGAGCAGCACATGGCCGCCCGCCAGCAGACAGATGAGGACACCCTCCACCACATCGTCCTGGCCGACAATCACCTTCCCGATTTCACTTCGGACTGCGTTTAATTTTTCAACAGCCGCCTGCAGAGCCGCGTCTGATGCCACGTACTTATTGTATTGCACAATGGCGCGATCAGGCTTCCTGAAACGATCCGCTACCGGCACCGATTTTTTGCGCCAGGTACCCGACAATACGAGACATCTCATCGAGCGCCTTGTACGCCTGCGGCCGGTAGGTGTACCGGGTGAGCGCGTACCAGCACTGCATCAGGCGGTAGTCAAGAGCCAGCAGGCGCATTTCCACTGCCTCGGCTCCACTGCGCCGGGCATGCCGCAGCAGAAACCGCACAAAGCGATAGTCGCGTTCGAGGGATTGGTGCAGGGAGGATAACGGAAGGTCCTGGGTCCGGCTGCGGAGTTTTTCGCGAATGACCGGGAAGCTCAGGTGGTTCGCCCTGGCCTGCTCGACCGCCGCCGCTTCATTCGCATGGGCTCGCAGGATCAGGGTACAGGTGTAGCGAAACCAGTACCCGATCAGGAAGAGAGAAGAAAACAGGATTAGTGCACCAGTAGCCGTCATTCTCTCCCCTGCCGATCTGTTCCCACCACATGGACTAGTACTAGTTTACCCATGACGAGAATACCATCTCCCCCGGTGTACTGCAACACTGTCACCGGGCGACTGATAGGGGAAAATCCCAGTAGCAAAAGTCAACAATCCGCTTATTCAAACGAATCGGTACTGTTCTGGCCGTGGTACCTTTCCGGCGCATGAACGGTTCCCGACGGCCCGATATAATTGCGCTATGCGCAAAGTGCTCTTCTGTTTGCCTCTGCTGGCGGCCATGTGCGCCGGGCAGAGCCGCATCCCCGTTATTTTCGACACCGATATCGGGGATGACATCGATGATGCGCTGGCGCTGGCCCTGGCGCTGCAATCGCCCGAACTGGACGTGCGGGCGGTGACCACCGTTGTCGACGACACGGAGACCCGCACGCGGCTGGCGTGGAAAGAATTGGGGCTGTACGGGCGGCACGATGTCGCCCTGGCCACCGGAGCCGGGGAGCCGCTGCTCGATCCGATGCGGACGGGACGGGCCCCGCAGTTCTCGGTTCTGACCGATGCCGACACGGCTCCGGAAGCGGCGCGCCGCCGGGCGGCAGACCTGATCGTAGAGACGCTGCTTGCCTCGCCGCAGAAAATTACCCTGGTTCCGGTCGGTCCGCTGACCAACATCGCCCTGGCACTCAAGCTGGAGCCGCGCATCAAGCCGCACATTGAGCGCATCGTGCTGATGGGCGGAGCTTTCGCGATGTTGCAGCCGGAATACAACATCGTGCGCGATCGCGCCGCCGCCCAGATCGTTTTCCGCTCGGGTGTGCCCATCACCGCAGTGGGGCTGGACGTCACGACCAAGTGTAAGCTGCAACGCGCCGATATCGAACGAATGCGCGCCGCCGGCAATCCGGCCTCCGCGTTCCTGGTGCGCCTGATCGAGTTGTGGCAGAACCATAAGCCGGATCAGTATCCAACTTTGCACGATCCTTTGGCTGTGGCGGTCGCGCTGCGGCCCGGATTGGTGGAGACGCAACTCGGCAGCGTGCAGGTGGAAACCAATAGCCCGCTGACCAACGGCATCACCATGTTCCGTCCGGCCAGTCGCCTCCCGCCGGGCGAGACCGCCACCACGCACGTCGCGCGGCAAGTGGACGTCGCAAGGTTCCTGGAACTGTTTCTAAGCCGCCTGAGCGCGCCCCCGCGCGGGAAGTAGCGGAAGCCACGTAGCGCCCGATTCATCGGGCCGCGTCGACGCTCTCGTCGACGTCTATTGCGGCAGCGCGGCCATGGCTTCGTCGATCTCTTTACCCGGATGCTCGTAGTCCTGGAGCTTTCCGCTCAGGTACGTATCGTACGCCGCCAGATCGAAATGGCCGTGGCCGCTCAGGCAGAACAGGATCACGCGGGAGCGGCCTTCTTCTTTCGCCGCCAGCGCTTCATCCACGGCGGCGCGGATAGCGTGTGCCGATTCCGGCGCCGGTAGGATGCCTTCGGTCCGGGCGAACTCGACAGCCGCTTCGAAGACCGGCGTTTGCGTATAGGCCTTGGCCTCCAGCCAGCCGTGCTTCTTCAAGTGGCTCAGCAGGGGCGATGCACCGTGATACCGCAGCCCGCCCGCGTGGATGCTGGCCGGCATGAAGTCGTGCCCCAGGGTGTACATCCGCAGCAGCGGGGTCAGCTTCGCCGTGTCGCCGTAGTCGTACGCGTAGGCTCCTCGCGTCAGGCTGGGGCAGGCCGCCGGCTCGACCGCCAGGATCCGGACCGGCGAACCGGAGAACTTGTCCAGCACATAGGGCAGCGCCAGACCGCCGAAGTTACTGCCGCCGCCGAAGCATCCGATCACCACATCCGGCCGCTCGCCCGCCAGTTCCATTTGCAGGCGGGCCTCCTGGCCGATCACGGTCTGGTGCAGCATCACGTGGTTCAGTACGCTGCCCAGCGAATAGTTAGTATCGGCATGCGTGGCTGCGTCCTCCACCGCCTCGCTGATGGCCACGCCCAGGCTTCCCGGCGAATCGGGATGCTGCGCCAGAATCGACCGGCCCGCCTGCGTGTGATCGCTTGGGCTGGCGAACACCTCCGCACCCCAGGTGTTCATCATCATGCGGCGATAGGGCTTCTGCTGATAGCTGACCTTCACCATGTAGACCGTGCATTCCAGCCCGAACATGCGGCAGGCCAGGGCCAAAGCGCTGCCCCACTGCCCGGCACCGGTCTCGGTGGCCAGGCGCTTGATGCCGGCCTGCTTGTTGTACCATGCCTGCGCCACGGCGGTATTAGGCTTATGGCTGCCGGCGGGACTGGTACCCTCGTACTTGTAGTAGATGTGGGCGGGAGTATCCAGAGCCTGCTCCAGCCGCCGGGCGCGGAACAGCGGCGTGGCGCGCCACAGGCGATAGATATCCATCACCTCGCCCGGGATATCGATCTCGGGCTTGGGAGAGAACTCCTGCTCGATGAGCGACATCGGAAAAATCGCCTGCAGATCCTGCGGTCCCAGCGGCTGGCGGGTCTGCGGATGAAGCGGCGGGTCCATCGGCTCCTTCAGCGAGGGCAGCACGTTGACCCAAACCGAAGGAATCTGTCCATCGGTCAGCAGAAACTTCGAAAAAGCGGACATGGAACACTTATTGTAAATCAGGCCGCCGGGCGGTTAGCCGACCACCACTACGTGAATCTGGCCCGGCCCGTGCACTCCGCGAACCAGGATCTGTTCGATATCGGCGGTGCGGCTGGGGCCGGTGATCAGGACCATGGAACTGGTTTGTTCGGCCGGTCGCGGCAGCAGCGTGAACAGCTCATCCAGGCCGCTGAGGATGCGCTCGCGCGGCACGATGGCCACGTGCGCCGGAGGCAGCAGCGAGATC
>CAZMRK010000656.1:0-9058 GCA_964568355.1 uncultured Solibacteraceae bacterium
CGGCAGCTCCGCCTGCATGCTGCTATAGAGTTGGGCGAAGTTCGGCACCACGTACGTCACCAGGAAGACAATCAGGCAGATCACCAGCACGATCAGCACGCTGGGATACATCAGCGAGAGCATCACCTTCTTGCGTACCGCCAGGGTCAGCTTCTGGTAGGTGATGTAACGGTCCAGCACCTCCGCCAGGCTGCCGCTTTTCTCGCCGGCCATCACCGAGGTGACGTAAATCTTGGGGAAGATTCCGCGCTGTTTGAAAGCGTCGGATAGCAATGTGCCGCTGCGGACCTCGTCGCGCACTGCCACGATGTGCGGCCCCAGCTTGGCATCGGTCAACCGGTCCGCCAGCAGGTCCAGGGCTTTGAGAATCGGCAGGCCTGCCTTATTCAAGGTGACGAACTGCTGGTTGAAGATCAGGAATTTTTCCAGGTTCAGCTTCGCCCGGCGCCGTAGCACCCCGGAAGAGCCGGAGGTCAGCCCGGTGATGGCGTTTTTCGGCCGGATCGAGTAGATCAGGAAACCTTGCTGCGTGTAGCGGTCCCGCAGCTCTCTTTCCGAAGTGCCTTGGGCTACGTGGTGATGGATTTCTCCACGGCTGTCGGCATACTTCATGACCCACTCGGCCATACGCTTACCGCCCGTTCTCCTCAGCCAGCTCCGCGCCCGGAGGCATTTCGAACCGGAACAGTTTGGCGTCCAGGTTCACGTCCAGCTTTTCCGCTTCGAACGTGAACTCCAGAATCGAATGGTCGTAGCCGGTCACCTGCACCCGCCGGAACTGGTTGTCGGGGCCGACGACAAACACCACCTGGGTGTAGGGCAGGTTGTTGGACTTAGGCTCTGCCGTAATCTTGATGCCGCCCGGGTCGGCCTCGCTCTGGATGTTCTGGAACTCTTTCTGGAAATTGAGCTTACCTAACAGGAAGGCCAGTGGCGCCCGAAGGTTTTCGGTTTCTTTCAGGCTCATTTTCTCCACCCGGTGGTTGGCTGGCGTGTAGAGCCACAGATTCTTTCCATCCGAAAGGAACAGCTTCCCGGCAGGCGAGGTGTAGTCCCAGCGCATCCGTCCCGGTTTGCGCAGCCGGAGTGTTCCCGATTCCGTCTGGCGCGGCCGCCCGGGACCCGTATATGCCTCATGAAACGTGACTTCTAATGTCTGGGCACGGTTGTACCGGTTTTCTACGGTCTTCAATAGGGATTTCAGATCGGGCTCCGCCGCCCAGGCAGACACGACCAGCAGAGGCAATAATGCCTGACAAACGTTCACAACAATCTAGACGCGGCCAGACCCGGAAACGTGGATGATTTCAGGGAGGGGCCGGGCGATACCCGGCCCCGCGCGCACTTCTATCTTACCGTAAGGGTGACCCCGCTCTGGCTGCTGTTGCCGCCCACGCTGACCACCACCGGCACCTGGCCGCTTCGGACCCCGTCCGGAATCCGGACGTTGATCTGCATCGCGCCGGCCACCATACCCGGAGCGGCGCCCGCATAAAGGATGCTGGCGGGTTGCCCGTCGATCAGCACCGCCACCGGCAGCACCGGCGCCGGCAGGGAATTCCCCGAGGTAACCGAGCCGGTAACGCCGGCGGGCACCGTCTGCCCTTCTCCCGTTGCGTAGAGAAGGACGATGCCGCCCGGACTCGCCGGACTGCTGCTCGAGTTCACGCTGTAGTCCTGGTTCAGGATCGCGCCCGCTCCGGAGCCCGATGCGTTCAACGTAAACAGGCCCGGAGCCGTCGTCGTCACCCCCAGGTTGACCGCATTGGAGGATACCCCGGCGAACTTGATCCACACCGACGTAGTCTGCCGGCCGGCAATCTCGTACGGTACGACCGCCGAGACCTGTCCCGCGCTGGTATAGACCATCGGCGCGGCAATACCGTTGAACAGCACCTGTGTGTTCGCCAGCGTTGTCGCCACCTTTCCGGTCGAATCGAGCGCCAGCCCCACTCCCTGCGAGGGACCAAGCGATTCGCCGAACAGCGTCACGATCTCCCCGGGGGATACCGCGCCGCCGAGATAACTGGCCGCATTCACCACGCTCGAAAGCGTCGGCAGCGGAGCCGTCACCGTCAGAGTGACATTCACCGTCACCGGCGCGCCCGTAGAGGGCGTAATCGTGATCGTGCCCGTGAAGCTCCCGGCCGTCACGCTGTCGGTATGGATCGAAACGCTCAGCGACCCGGGAAGCGCTCCGCTCGCCGGCGTCACAGCCAGCCAGTTCCCCTGGCTGGAGGCCGACGCCGTAAACGTCGCGGCCGCCGCACCCGTTCCGGTCAGCGCGACCGACTGCGCGTCCGGCGGATTATCGCCCGCCCGGTAGTTGAACGAAAGCGTCGCGGGATTCGCCGTCACGCCTCCGGTCACCGTGAACGTCACCGGAATCGTCTGGGCCGTACCGCCGGACGGAGTTACCGTGATGGTCCCCTGGTAGGTTCCTGCCGCCAGGTTGGCTTGGTTAACAGAAACGGTCAGCGTGATCGGCGCGTTCGTGGAGGTTGGGCTCACGGTCAGCCAGTTTCCGCCGCTGGTGGTCGAAGCCTCTGCCGTAATCGCCTGGCCCACCACCGCGGAGCCTACCTGCACCCCTTGTATCGATGGAACCGCTCCGCCTGCCGCACCCGCGAACGTCAGCGAGGTCGGATTGAAGGTCAGCGTGCCGCCCGTTCCCGATCCAATCGTCAGCGTGACCGGGACATTTTGGATGAGCCCGTTCGAGCTGATGGCGATGTTCCCGTTATAGGTACCGGCAGTCAGACTTGCCGAAGAAACGTAAACCGTCAGGTTCGCGGGAGTCGTTCCGGTCGTTGCGCTGAGGGAGAGCCAGTTCCCGCCGCTGGTCGTGGAAGCCGCCGCCGTAAAGGATGTCGCACTGGCGGCGGACAGGCTCAACCCCTTCGCGGCCGGGGTGCCGCCCGGCGCGGCACTGAAGGTTAAGCTCGTAGGAGAAACCGTGATTCCGCCTGTGACCGCCACCACCACCGGAATCGTCATCGGACTGTTGCCCACGGGCGAGCCCGTCACCTGCAGGCTGGCGCTGTTCAACCCCGGAGAAAGACCAACAGGACTAACTCGCACCGACACGTATGCCGGCGTCGTGCCGCTTACCGGTGTTACCGTGATCCAGTTCGCCGCGCTGCTCACACTGAACGAAGCGGCTTGCCCGCTGTTCGTGTTGAGAACGAGATTCTGCGACGTGTCCGCTGTGCTGCCTGCGGTGATGTTAAAGTACAACGAACCTGTCGGCGAAGCAGTCAGCACGACTCCGCTGCTTACGATCAGCGTGACCGGGACGGTTTGTGTCCCACCGGACGAGGTGACCCCTATGTTTGCCGTGTAAGTTCCGGCAGCCAGACCGGTGTTGGCGATGGAAACCGTCAGGTTGGCCGGACCGGTTGCCGGAATTGTGCCGCTCGGTGAGCTGATCGATAGCCACCCTGAGCCTTTCGTGTACGTAATTGCCGTTGAATAGCTGCTCCCTACGGTACCGTTGATCGAGAGCGTTTGGCTCGGCACGGAAGTCGAGAATCCGGCTTGATATGCGAAACTGAAGGCCGAAGGAGCTACCTGCGAAGTAGCGGTGCCGCTGCCGATGACGAAAGTAACCGGCAAAACCGCTGTAGTTGCCCCTGTCCCGAACGTCGTGACCGTAATCTGGCCCGTCTGCGTTCCGGAAAGACCGCTGGGATTGGCACGCACGGTGATCGTCCCCGGCATGGAGGTGCCGCTCACACTCAGGGACAACCAACTGTTGCCGGCCGTGACCGCGGCCGAGAACGTGACCCCGGAATACATACTCGAGACCCCGACTGCGGAGTTGACCGGAGACGTGCTGCCGGCAGGGCTGGTCAGGTTCACTGTGGAGGGGCTCAACGTCAGCGGCCCGGTGCTGCCTCCGGCGGGATTGGCCGCCACGGGTACCTCGATGCGGTTACCGAAGTTGTCGACAATGAGAATTTTCCCCGTATAGGTCGTACCCGCGGTCATCACCGCCGTGTTGGCGGATACCGAGATCGAACCCGGAAGCGATCCTGCAACGGGGACCGTATGGCCATTCATCAGCAGCCAGCTCCCGGAGTCCGGCATGGCATAGGCCGTATAGCCGGTGGCCGCGGTATTGCTGATCGCCAGGGCCTGCGCGATGCCGTCGTTCAGGTTCAGAGCCGATGGGTTGGCCATCAGGCCGGTCACGGTTCCGGTGCCGACCATCAGGGTCACCGGAATGTTCACCACGCTGCTGCCCCCGCTGATCGTGATCGATCCGCTATAACCGGTGTTCATCGTGAGACCGGTGGTCAAGGCATAGACCGTCAACGTGGCCGGACTGGTGCCGCTGACGGGGGTCGCAATGAGCCAGTTTCCTCCCGATGTGGTCGAGACCGTCACGGAAAAAGGGATCTCCGTGCCGGAAGTAGAGGTGATGCTGAGATTTGCGGCTGTGGAATAGGAATTCACGCTCGAGGCCGTCAGCGGCACCGAAAGAGGCGTTACGGCGAGCGTACCGCCGGTTCCCCCGCCCCCGCCTCCACCTCCGCAATTGGGGTCCGAACTGCTATTCAGCAGGGCCAGGCCTACAATCACGCTGTTGCTGCTGTCGTCGGTGATCGTCAACTGGGCGCTGCCCGGAGTGCCTCTTTGTACCGAGACCGTGACGATGTTGCCGGTAATTTGAGCGGCAAAAATACCCAACGGGTCGTTAAGGGCTGCGTGCAGTCCGCTTGGCGTTCCACCGGAGGTAGTCGTCACCGTAACAGTCTGCGCCAAGGGGGAACAGAACGTCAGACTGGATGGGGACGCATTAAGTCCGGCTGCGGCGGCAGGCGACGCAAACACGCCGAGAGCCAGCAGCGCCAGGCAAAGATAAATCCCGATTAGTTTTGAAGTGCGCATTAAGTTTTCCTCAGCCACATCGCATAATACAACAGAACAAACTCGGATAACAGACCACTTTCTCTGGTTTTCCCCCGCGAAAATCCGCCCGCGGAGACCTACTTGAGAATCTGAAACAGGTTGCTGTAGTCATCTGTCCACAACCGTAGACTCTTGCTAAAACGAATCGGGGCTGCCGCGGACTTCAGTAACGGCTGATCGAACAAATCCGGGCTTCCCGTGACTAAGACCCATGTAGCCCCAAAAATGTCATTAAAATCTTCGTCCTCGGTGTCCACCACCTTCGCCGACTTTCCCAGCGACTCTCCCAGTTGCCGCGCCACCGGCTGTAAGTTCAAGTATTTATTAGAGACATGCACCGCCAGCACGCCATTGCTGCGGAGCTGCCGAAAATACACCGCAAAAGCTTCCCGGGTCAGCAGGTGGATCGGAATCGAATCGCTTGAAAACGCATCCACGACCAGGACGTCGTAGTCGTCGTTCCGCTCCCGCTCCAGGGAAAGCCGGGCGTCGCCTAGGGCAACTTCCACCTTCGCTTTGCTGCCTTTCAGAAACGTAAATTCGCGATTCGCCAGCCATTGGACCAGCGGATTGATCTCATAAAAACGGATATAGTCCCCCGGTCGGCCATACGCCGCTAGCGTTCCCGTGCCCAACCCGATCACTCCCATTCGCAGGGGGCCTCGCGCCTGGCAGGTCCGGATCGCAAGACCAACCCCCGAGTTCGGCCCGTAGTAAGTGGTGGGATGGTCGCGCCGCGCCCAGTCCAGAAACTGCTCCCCATGATCGATCGTTCCGTGGGTCAGTTTCCGGATCGCAGCCTCGTCCGGTGTTCCCCCGCTATCGGTCACCTTCAGGGCGCCGTAGAAGTTACGAACGCGGACCCGGACCCCCTGGTTGCTCTTGTGGATCTCAATGCCCAGGTAGACCGCCAGCCCCAGCGTCAGCAGAATGGAAACAAGCGTAACGGGCTGCTTCCATCCCTTCGAAAAGTCCGTCTCCGGATCCTGGCAAAGCGCGGCCAGTACCGCCGCCGCGCTGGCTACCAGCCCGATCGGCAATTCATAGAGTCCTTTAAAGACCCGCGGCGCCACCAGGCCCACGAACACGCCGCCGAGCGCTCCGCCGAGCGAAATCATCAGATAGAAAGCCGTCAGGTGCCGGGGATGGGGCTTTTGCCGGACCAGTTCCCCGTGGCACACCATGCAGCAGATAAACAGCCCGCAGGCAAACAAGGGGATCAGCACCTTGATCCCCGCGTTCTGGAAGTCCTCCGAGAGCGCGTAAGCCATGCTCCCTACCGCGACCGCAAACAATTGCAGATAGGGATTGCGCTGATACCATCCCGAGCCTTCAAAGCACAGAATAAAGGTCAACAGGTAGAGGCTCAGCGGCAGCACCCACAAGAACGGGATGGCGGCGACATTCTGCGAAAGGTGGTTGGTCACCGAAAGCAGCAGCACCGAGGCGCACGCGGGCAGCGCGATCCACAGGCCATATTCTTTCCAGCCCGGCGCGGCATCGTCCTCCACCGGCCCGGCTGCCCTCCATGGGAGATTTCGCAGCGAGAGCGCCGTAGCCCCGCAGACCACCACAAACACGGCGTAACCCACCGACCACGCCAGCGCCTGGATGCGCGTCGCCAGCACCGGCTCGAACACGATCGGGTAGCTCAGCAGGGCGAACATCGATCCGGCATTCGAAAGGGCATACAGCCGGTAGGGCACCCCATCCTTGTATCTGGCGGCATACCAGGCTTGCACCAGCGGACCGGTCGTCGAAAGCAGAAAATAGGGCAGCCCGACAGTCGCCGCCAGCAGCCCCAGGATGCGGAAGGTAGGATCGTCGCCGCCCACCGGCTTCCAGCCCGCGCCCGGGATCACCGGCAGCACAGCCAGGCTTCCCACCAGCAGCCCCAGGTGCAGGATCATCTGCATCCTCGGCCGCAGGTAGCGGTGCAGGCAATAGGCGTACAGATACCCCAGCAACAGAACTACCTGGAAGAACAGCAGACAAACGGTCCATACCGCGGCCGACCCGCCGAACCAGGGCAGAATGATCTTGGCGATGATCGGCTCTACCTGAAACAGCAGGAAAGCGCTGACCAGTATTGTGAGTGCGTAAAGAATCATAGGATGGGGGAGCCGGCCGGTGCCGGGCTCCTACCGGTAGGCGGCCACTCCCGTCACCCGCTCGCCGATTACCAGGGCGTGGATGTGGTCCGTCCCTTCATAGGTTTTGACGGTCTCGAGATTGCACAAGTGCCGCATGATCGGATATTCATCCGTGATTCCGTTGGCCCCCAGCAGGTCGCGGCTGAGCCGGGCGGTTTCGAGTGCAATCGTGACGTTGTTGCGCTTCAGCATCGAAACGTGCGCCGGTTCGAGCTTGCCCTGGTCCTTGATCCGCCCCGCATGAACGGCCAGCAGTTGCGCCTTGGTGATCTCGGTGATCATCCAGGCCAGCTTTTCCTGCACCAGTTGGTGCGAGGCGATCGGCCGGTCGTCGAACTGTTTGCGAACCACCGCATACTGTCGCGCGGTTTCATAGCAGTCCATCGCCGCTCCGATCGCGCCCCAGCCGATCCCGTAGCGCGCCTGGGTCAGGCAGCTCAAAGGCGCCCGCAGCCCCTTCGCCCCCGGCAGCAGGCTCGCTTGCGGCACGCGGCACTCTGAAAAGGACAGGCTGGAGGTCACCGACGCCCGCATGGACCACTTTCCGTGGATGTCTGCTGTCCGGTACCCCGGCGTGCCCTTCTCCACCAGGAATCCGCGCACGCCATCGGGTGTCCGCGCCCACACCACCGCCACGTGGGCAAGCGAGCCGTTGGTGATCCATGTTTTTTCGCCCTCGATCACCCAGCTCGCGCCGTCTTTCCGCGCAGCGGTCCGCATTCCCGCGGGATTCGATCCGAAATCCGGCTCCGTTAGCCCGAAACAGCCGATCGTTTCGCCGCTCTGCAGCTTCGGGAGCCATTTCTGCTTCTGCTCTTCGGAGCCATAGGTCAGAATCGGGTACATCACCAGCGCGCCCTGCACCGACGCAAAGCTGCGGATGCCGGAATCGCCGCGCTCCAGCTCCTGCATGATCAACCCATACTCGACATTGCTCATGCCGGCGCAGCCGTAGCCTTCCAGATTGGCCCCGAAGAACCCCAGCCGGCCCATCTCCGGAATCAACTCCTCCGGAAAGCGAGCGTCCCGATAGCAGTCCCGGATGATTGGCAGCACCCGTTCCTCGGCAAACTGCCGCGCGGTTTGCCGCACCAGGCGCTCTTCCTCATTCAGCAAGGAATCGATGTACAGGTAATCCACTCCGCGGAATTGGGACATACCTCACAACTTCCCTATTTGAACACACGGCATCCGAATCCCACAGCACCCTCCGGACTTCAGGCGCGGCTCAGCGATCGTAGGTTACAGAAAGTTCGGCCAGGCGCCGCGCGATCTGCGGGGTCAGCGTCTCGGCGCGGAAGCGCCAGCGCCAGTTGCCGCTGGGCGTCGCCGGCGTATTCATGCGGGCCTCGCTGCCCAGACCCAGCACATCCTGCAGCGGAAACAGCACCATGCCCGCCACGGATGCCATCAGGGTCCGGATCAGCACCCAGTTCATCTCCCCGCCGTCGGTCGCCAGGTAGCGCCGGGCAAAGGCGCGCTCGGCTTCCACATCTCCGAGCGTGCGCGTGCTGTCCCCCGCCCCTTCGCTGGTCCACCAGCCAATCGTCGTATCGTTGTCGTGCGTTCCGGTGTACGCCACAACATCCCGGGGATAGTTGTGCGGCTTGAAGCTGGGTGCCTGCGGGTCCTTTCCGAACGCGAACTGTAGAATGGCCATCCCCGGAAAGCCGAATTCCTTGCGAATCGCCTCCACCTCCGGCGTGATCACCCCGAGGTTCTCCGCCACAATCGGCAGCTCTCCCAGCTCTCTCGCCAGCACGCGGAACAGATCCGCGCCCGGCCCCTTCACCCAGCGGCCGTTGGTGGCAGTCCGCTCGACGGCGGGAACCTCCCAATAGGCTTCGAATCCGCGGAAGTGGTCCAGGCGGATCATGTCGACCAGGGCCAGCGTCGCCCGCAACCGCTCGATCCACCAGGCGTAGCCCGATGCGGCAAGGTGGTCCCAGCGGTAGATCGGGTTCCCCCAAAGCTGGCCCGTCGCGCTGAAG
>CAZMRK010000657.1:0-18781 GCA_964568355.1 uncultured Solibacteraceae bacterium
GGCTCTACTGCAGTTCGAGCGATTCCACCCGGATCACCTCGCCGTCGAGCGAGCCGTTCACCTTGATTTTCAGGTCTTTCTCTTTATTCGTGGCTTTGAGCGCAGCCAGAGTCTTGGCGTTGCCGCCTTCGTCGAATTTCACGAACTTCCCGTCCGCGGTAACCACGCCGAATCCGCTTTTGGCGCAGCCCAGGGCGCAGCGGGTGGTGTGGCCGGCCAGGTCCTTGTTCTTGCACATCACATCGACCAGCGTCCCGGACCAGGTCTCGGCCAGCGCTGCCAGAGTGAACAGAGATCCGGCGGCCAGCAGCATTGCGAATCGTTTCATGATGAGTGCTCCTCCTCGTGCCGTGTCGGACTCATTATATGCCCGCCGGAGGGCGGGGAGCCCGGTGGACAAGCGCGCACCCGATCCCGCAAACTGAAGTCAGTGGAAGAAGAGGTCCTCGGTAAGGCATACGATTCCCGCCTGATGCGCCGGCTGCTTTCCTATATGCGGCCATACCGCGGGCTGGTGCTGCTCTCGCTCGTGTTCCTGCTGTTGCAGTCCGTGCTGCAAGTGATCGGACCGTATCTCACTAAGATCGCAGTAGACCGTTACCTGGAGCCGAATCCACAACAGATCCGTACGCCGCTCGATGCCTGGCTCCCCGCTAACGCCTGGGACGGCCTGGCAGCCGTCGGGCTGCTCTATCTGGGCGTGCTGGTGGGGACCTTCGTATTCGAATTTGCCCAGGTTTACCTGATGCAGTACATCGGCCAACTGGCCATGTTCGATCTGCGCAGGCAGTTGATGACCCATCTGCAAAAACTGGACCTGAGCTACTACGACCACAACCCGGTGGGCCGTCTGGTGACCCGCGTCACCAGCGATGTGGACGTGCTGAACGACCTGTTCACCTCGGGCCTGGTGACCATTCTCGGCGACGTCCTGGTGCTGGCGTTCATCGTCGCCATCATGGCCAAGATGAGCCTGGGGCTGACCCTGCTGCTACTGGCGGTAATGCCGCTGGTCATCCTGGTAACCGCCCTGTTCCGCCGCCGTGTGACGCAGAGCTACCGGCGCATCCGGGTGGCTCTGGCGAGGATCAACAGCTACCTCCAGGAACACGTGACGGGAATCGTGGTGCTGCAACTGTTCAACCGGGAAGCCCGCAGTTCGCAGGAATTCGAGCGGGTCAACTATGAGCACATGGACGCCTACAAGGACACCATCACCGCTTATGGCTGGTTCTACCCGGTGGTGGAGTTTCTTTCCATGCTGGCGCTGGCCGGAATTCTCTCCTGGGGCGGATTCCAGATTCAGCAGGGGCACCTGACCCTCGGCATTGTGGTGGCCTTCCTTCAGTACGGGCTGCGCTTTTTCCGGCCCATCCAGGACCTCAGCGAGAAGTACAACATCCTGCAGGGGGCCATGGCCTCCTCCGAGCGGATTTTCAAACTCCTCGACACGCCGCCGGCGATCGTCGCTCCGCCGGCTCCTCGCCGCCTTCCCGAGACCGGCCTCATCGAGTTCGACCACGTCTGGTTTGCCTACAAAGACCAGGACTGGGTCTTGCAGGACGTCACCTTCTCGATCGAGCCTGGGGAGACGGTCGCCGTAGTAGGCCACACCGGCGCGGGCAAGACCACGCTCATCAGCCTGCTGCTGCGCTTCTATGACATCCAGAAAGGCCAGATCCGCATCGGCGGTGTGGATCTGCGCGAGGTGGATCCGCTCGACCTGCGGCGTCACTTCGGCGTAGTCTTGCAGGACCCCTATCTGTTTACCGGCTCGCTCGAAGACAACATCCGCCTGGGCACGGAGTGGATCGACCGCAAGATGGTGGAATCGGCTGCCGAGCAGGTCAATCTGCTGGAGTTTGTGCAGTCCCTGCCCGACGGTTTCGACCAGCCCATCCGCGAGCGCGGCAGCGGCCTCTCGACCGGCCAGAAGCAACTCATCAGCTTCGCCCGCGCGCTGGCCCACAACCCGCGCTTCCTGATCCTGGATGAAGCCACCTCCAGCGTGGACACGGATACCGAATTCCGCGTGCGCGAGGCCCTGAGCCGCATGGTGGAAGGGCGCACTTCCATCATCATCGCCCACCGGCTTTCCACCATCCAGCGCTCCGACCGCATCCTGGTGATGCACAAGGGCCGCCTGCGCGAGATGGGAACCCACCAGGAGCTTCTGGCCATGCGCGGCATCTATTGGAAGCTCTACCAGTTGCAGTACAAGGATCAGGAAGTAGCGCAGAAGAGCTGAGCCGCGCTACTCCCGGCGATAGGCTTCATCGAGCAGTTCCACCACGTGCACCACGCGCTGGCCGTGCCCGTGCAGGGCGGCACCGGCCCGGAGCTGCAGCAGGCAGCCCGGATTGGCCGTGGCGATCACCTGCGCCCCGGTGCTGTTGACGCTGGTCATCTTCTTTTCCAGAATCTGCATGGCCATCTCGTTCTGCACGACGTTGTAGATGCCAGCGCTGCCGCAGCACACATCGGCCAGCGGCATTTCGCGGAAGTTCAATCCCGGAATGGAGGCCAGCAGCTTGCGCGGCGCGGTGCGCACTTTCTGCCCGTGGGCGAGGTGGCAGGAGTCCTGGTAGGTGACCGAGAGGTCGAGCTTGCGCATCTCGCGATTCAGCTCGATCGACGCCAGGAACTCGTTCACATCCTTCATCAGATCGACGAAGCGGGCGGCCTTCTCCCGATAGGCGGCGTCGTGCTCCAGAAGCTCGTCGTACTCCTTGAGAGTGGAGCCACAGCCCGCCGCGTTGGTGATAATGGCGTCGAAGTTTCCTTTGAGGATGGCATCGATGTTGCGGCGGGCGAGCTTGCGCGCGTCTTCCCGCAGCCCGCTGTGGACGTGCAGTGCGCCGCAGCAGCCCTGCCCTTCGGGAATGGTCACCTCGCACCCGTTCTTCTGCAAGACCCGCACTGTAGCCTCGTTCAGCCGCGCGAACGAGACATTGGCGATACAGCCGGCCAGCATGGCCACCCGGTGGCGCGTGGCGCCCTCGGCGGGAAAGACTTTGCCGACCTGGCTGAAGAAGAACGGCGGTTCGGCGGGAGGGGCGAGCCGTTCCAGGTCCGCCAGCCGCCCGAACGGCTTGAGCAGGCCCAGCGCCCGGACGAGTTTCTGCAATCCGCTGGCCTCGTACATCCAAAGCAGCGTTCCGGCCACCGTCATGGCGGCCGGCGATGGCAGCAGGTAGCCGAAAATCAGCCGCCGGAATATCCGTGCCGGCAGCGGGCGGTGCATCTGCGCCTCGATCTCCGTGCGAGCGGCCTCCACCAGGCGTCCGTACTGAACGCCCGAGGGACAAGCCGTCTCGCAGCCGCGGCAAGCCAGGCATAGCCCGATGTGTTCGATATACGAGGGAGAGACCGGCGCGCCATTGGCCACCTGGACCATCTGGTAAATGCGCCCCCGCGGGGAATCCATCTCCACTCCCAACTCGCGGTAGGTGGGACAGGCGTTCAGGCAAAGCCCGCAGTGGACGCAACGGTCGAGGTCGATCTGTTGCGGCTTATCGGGTCCGGCGGTGGTTTCAGATACGACGATAGAGTCTGCCACGGTTCAAGAGTCGGTCCGGGTCCAGCAGATGCTTGATCCGGGTCATCAGGTCAAAATCGTTGCCGGGCGAGGGCCATAGCTCCAACTGGTCCTTCCGGTCTTCGGGAGCGAATTCCACCACTGCCCTGGAGCCCCGCGCTGCCGCGGCAGCGGTCCACTCGACCGCCTCATCCGCGTTCGCAAAATGGCCGTAGACCACACCCGAGCCGGCGCGGGCGACCAGTGGGGCTGTAGTAGAATCCATCACGCCCGGCACCTCTTTCAGCGTACACGAAACCCGCCCCACCGCGCCCTCCGGATGCGTGTCCAGGAAGCGCGGCACGAAATCCTGGATATTGCGCCAGAAGGCGGATTCCTCCGGCCCGTCCAGGGTGGCGCCGGAGCCCCAGGCGGCCACTTCGCGCGTATACCGCTCGATGGCGGGGCCATTCCCTCCCACCTGAAGCGCCAGCAGCCAACCGTCACGACCCGCCATGGCGGCGGCAGCCGGGTTGAGCACATCCAGGGCCTCGGGCTGCATGACGCTTTTCTGAATCGCCTGGCGCACTCCCATGGCCTCGGCGGCGGTGTCGAACGGCAGAAGAAACGTGCGCTCGTGGGTGGGGCGCGGCATCAGTTTAAAATTCACTACCGCGATGGCGGCCAGCGTGCCGAACGAGCCGATCAGCAGCTTCCCCATGTCCAGCCCCGCCACATTCTTGACCACCATTCCGCCGGACTGCACCAGTTTCCCTTCCAGGGTGGCAAAGCGGACGCCGATCACGACATCCCGCGCGGTGCCGTAAAGGCGGCGCCGCGGTCCGCTACAGTTGGCGGCGACTACACCTCCTACCGTGGCTGTATCGCTGAAGGGCGGGTCCAGCGGAATCATCTGCGAATTCGCGGCCAGCATCCGGGTCAGCTCGCACCAGGACAGTCCCGCTTCCACGCTGATAGTCAGGTCCTGCGGCTCATACTGGACCACGCGATTGCAGGCTGTGGTCGATATGGTCACATCGGAGGGAGCGATCGGGCCGGCCATGCGCCGCTTCGACGACCGGCCGCACAGCTCGATGGTCTGGCCGCGGGACGCCGCCGCCTCCATCGCTGCCGCAAGCTCTTCTGGATTCTGAGGCGTCAGCACGTTCATTTGCGCAAGCCACTACTTTACGGTACCTGTGGCTCCCGCGCAAAGGGTGCATCAAGAAAACACCACGCTCCGCAGCGCCCAGCCGACCAGGGTCAGCACCACGGAGCCGATCACGGCCGAGAGAAACCCGCGCACCGCGAAGCCCGGCACAAGGGCGGCGGCGAGTTTCAGAAGGAAGGCATTCACGATCAGCAGGAACAGCCCCAGGGTCAGCAGGGTCAGCGGGAAGGTCAGAATCTTCAACACCGTCCCGATGGTGGCGTTCACGATCGCGATCACCACCGTGGCGAACATCGCGGTGCCGAACCCGGCCACCGTAATTCCGGGAACCACCTGCGCCACAATCCACAGCGCCAGCGCGCTGAGCAGCCAATTAACCAGTAAATGAATCAGCACGGCCTCTCCGACGACTTGCAGTCGTGTCCCATAATGGTAAGGCATGGCGCAGATTTTTGCTGGCACCTCCGGATTTGCCTACCCTCAGTGGAAACCGCGGTTCTATCCCGCTAACGTACCTGCCAAGAAATTCCTGGAGCATTACGCCCAGCGGTTGAACTGCGTGGAGATTAACTATACATTCCGCCGGATGCCGGCATCGGCGACGCTCGAAAACTGGGTCGCCGCCACCCCGCCGCACTTTCTGTTCGCTCTGAAAGCGCATCAGCGGATCACGCATATTCTGCGCCTGAAAAACGCCTATGCGGCCACCGAGTTGTTCCTGCGGGCGATTGATCCGCTGCGTTCCGCCCGCCGCCTGGGCCCCATCCTGTTCCAGTTGCCCCCGCAAATGCGGGCGGATGTCCCGCTGCTGGCGGATTTTCTGGCCCAATTGCCGCCGGACCTGCGCTATGCCTTCGAGTTCCGCCATCCTTCCTGGCTGAATGAGGAGACCTACCGGCTGCTGGAGTCGCACCACGTGTCCCTGTGCGTGGCGGAATCGGAGAAGCTGGAAGTTCCGGAAGTGATCACCGCCGGCTTCGTCTATTTCCGCCTGCGCAAGCCCGAGTACAGCCCCGAAGACGTGCATGCCATCGCCGACCATGCCGGCGAATTGTTACAGCAGGGAAAAGACCTGTTCCTGCTCTTCAAGCACGAAGATACGCCCGACGGCGCACTCCACGCCGAAGTCGTTTTGCAAAAGCTGCGCGGCAATTAGTAGAGCGTCCCAAAACGTCGACGGGAGCGTCGACGCTGCGCGCTGAAGCGCACGCTACGGTGCTTTGCTTTCTACCGGTCAAACCGCCTTGACGCGCCGGGTACGCTTTTTGGCCGCCGGCGCTTCGGCTTCTTCGGTCTCTTCGCTGCCGGCCGCGGCGGTCGCGACTTTTACCGGCTTTCGCTCCGCCAGGCTCTTTTTGAGCGCTTCCATGATGTCGATCACCGGAGCGACAGCGGGCGCGGGCATCTCCACCACCTTGTGACCCGCCACCTTGGCTTCGATCATCTGCTTCAGATTTTCGCGGTACGTGTCGTGATACTTTTCCGGCTCGAAATCGGCGGCCAGGGTCTCAATCAGCATCTTGGCCAGGTCGAGTTCCTTATCCTTGATCAGGCTCGGATCCGTGCGGAACTCCTCCATGTGCCGGACCTCATCGGCGAAGTACATGGTGTGCAGCAGCATGCCCTTTTTTCCGGGGCGAATGATCACCATGTGCTCGCGATTGTGCATGGCCACTTTTGCCAATGCGTAGTATCCGGTCTCTCGCAGGGCGGAAAACAGCAGCGTATAGGGCTTCTCGCCACCTTCGTCCGGGGCCATATAGTAGGAACTCTCCAGGTAAACCGGGTCGACCTGGTCCGCCTTCACGAATTCCTGGATCTCCATCACCTTGGCGGTCTTGGGCGCGACTTTCTTGATGTCTTCGTCCGCGATCACCACGTAATGGTCTTTTTGATACTCGTAGCCCTTGACCAGTTCGCTGCGCGGAACCGGTTTGTCTTCTGCCTGGCAGAACGTGACCTGCTTGATGCGCGAATGGTCGGTTGCGTGCAGTTGATTGAAGCTGATGGTTTCCCCTCGAGCCGCGGTAAACAGCTTCACCGGCAGCGAAACCAGGCCAAATGTCAGATGCCCTCTCCAGACTGTAGTCGCCATAGATCGATCCTTACGAACCCCCGTCTTTGCGTGCGTCTGCTTGGTTTCTAACATACAATTAATTCCAACCCGATGTAAACAGGTAAGTGCTGCCGCGTTATGGCCTTAGAAGAATACGTCCGAAAACGGAGTTTCGATCGCACGCCCGAGCCTGCTCCTTCCACCGGAAAAACAAGCAAGCCGGGGGCCACGCCAGAGGCGCCCTATTTCTGCGTGCAACGTCACAATGCCAGCCGGCTGCACTACGATTTCCGGTTGGAAGTGGACGGCGTGCTGAAGTCCTGGGCTGTCCCCAAAGGGCCTACACTCGATCCCACGGTCAAGCACCTGGCCGCTCACGTCGAAGATCACCCCCTGGAGTACGGCGGCTTTGAAGGCAACATCCCCACCGGCAACTACGGCGCGGGCAGCGTCATGCTCTGGGACCGCGGAACCTTTGAGCTACTGGGCGACAAGGGCGCGCAGGATCAGCTCGCTCGCGGGGATTTCAAGTTCCGGCTGCACGGCGAAAAGCTGCACGGCGAATTCGCGCTCGTGCTCATGAAGGGCCGCGGCAAGGGCAACGAGTGGCTCCTGATCAAGAAACACGATGACGCCGCCGTGCCCGGGTGGAATGTGGAGGACCATGCCTGGAGCGTGCTCTCCGGACGCACGCAGGAAGAGATCGCGCAGGGACTGCCCGCTCATCAGCAAAAGCGGCGCTCGGCTGGAGCACCGGACCGCGTCTGGAAATCCAGCCGCCCGGCCCGCGGCCGCCGCAATGCCGTTGCCGAAGCGGCTTCTCCCCAAACGGCTCCCCCAGAAAAAGCCCCCGCCCGCAAGCGCGCTTTTCGCGCCGCGGACCTCCCCGGAGCCGTCAAAGCTCCCATGCCGGAGGCCATTTCTCCCATGCTCGCCACGCTGGTCACAGAGCCGCCTCAAGGCGACCACTGGCTTTTCGAAATCAAGTGGGACGGAGTGCGCGCCATCTGTTTTCTGTCCGGCGAGAAGATCCGCCTGGTCTCGCGCAATGGCCTCGCCACCGAAAAGCAATATCCCGAGCTGAGCGTCCTTCCCCACTACGTGGCCGCTAAAGAAGCCATCCTGGATGGCGAGATCGCGATTCTCGATAAGAAAGGCGTGGGCCGCTTCGAGCTGATCCAGCCGCGCATCATGAACAGCGACCCCGGCTCCATCGCCCACATGGCGCGTTCCCAGCCGGTCACCTACTATGTCTTCGACGTGCTGTACCTGGATGGCTACGATCTGCGGAAGGTTCCGCTGATCGAACGCAAGCGCGCGCTGGAGGCTATCCTCACGCCTACCACGGTGCTGCGCCGATCGGAGCACTTCCCGGGCGTCGGAGAGCATCTGCTCGAGTCCGCGCGCGAGATCGGCCTGGAAGGCATCATGGCCAAGCGGGATACCAGCCTGTACGAGCCCGGCCGCAGCCGTGACTGGATGAAGATCAAGGTCTTGTCCGAGCAGGAGTTCCTCATCTGCGGCTACACTACCGGAGAGCGCGATTACTTCAGTTCCCTGGTGCTCGGCTTCCACGAAAACGGCCGCCTGATGTGGGCCGGCAACGTCGGTACCGGCTTCGACCGTAAATTGCTGGAGAAAATCTGGAACCGCATCGAACCGCTGGTCACGCGCCGGTCCCCCTTCGATCCGGTGCCCAAAATCCCGAATGTTGTCTGGGTGCGGCCCGAGATCGCCTGCAACGTGCGCTTCTCCAACTGGACCAAGGACCGCCGCCTGCGCGCGCCCGTCTTCGCCGGTCTGCGGGACGATGTCTCACCGGCCACGGTCGTGCGCGAACAGGCCGTCGATCCGTCCGAGCCGCAGCGCCTGCTGACCGGCGACGCCGAGCAGGCTACCATTCCGGTGGACGGGCACACGCTCAAGTTCACGCACCTCAACAAGGTTTTCTACCCCGCCGAAGGCTACACCAAGCGCGACCTGCTGAACTATTACGACGCCGTCGCGCCGCTGATTCTGCCGCACCTCCGCGACCGGCCGCTCTCGCTCAAGCGTTATCCCAACGGCATCCAGGCCAAATTTTTCTTCCAGAAGGATATTCCCGCCACCTACGTCTCCTGGCTGCGGCGTGAACGCATTGTTGCGGAGGAAAATCACCGGCCCGTGAACTTCGCCCTGGCCGACGACCGCGCCAGCCTGCTCTATCTCGTCCAGATGGGCTGCATCGACCACAACCCCTGGATGAGCCGCGTAGGCCACCTGGAGGAGCCCGATTTCATCCTCATCGATCTCGATCCGCAGGAGTGCCCGTTCGAGCGCGTCATCGAAGCCGCCTGCCTGATCCGCGAGAAGCTCGACGAACTGCAACTCACGGGCTATCCCAAAACCACCGGCGGCGACGGACTGCATATCTACGTTCCCATCGGCCCCGGCTACAGCTACGACCACACGCGCATCTTCGCCGATATCCTCTCGCGCATCGTCGCGCAGGAACGCCCGGATCTGTTTACGGTTCCCCGTTCCCTGGCCAAGCGGGAGAAAGGCAAGGTGTATTTCGATTACCTGCAGAACGGAATGGGCAAGACCATCGCCGCCCCGTACGTGCTGCGAGCCTATCCCGGAGCGCCGGTGGCCACTCCCCTCGCCTGGGACGAAGTGCGTCCCGGCCTCACGCCCGGCCAGTTCCACCTGCGCAACGCGCTCGACCGTTTCGCGCAGCTTGGCGATCTCTTCCAGCCCGTGCTACACGGAAAGCAGAACCTGGAATCATCCCTGCACAAGCTGGAAGAGCTTCTACGCCGCCCGGCCAAGCCCAAAGCCGCCCGGTCTTGAACGACGGCTGCCTGGCTACGCAAGCTACTTGGTGAAAATGGTGGCGTCTACGTTCATGCCGGGCCGCAGCACCACTCCGGCAGGCAGGGAATCGAACACGATCTTCACCGGGATGCGCTGCACCACCTTCACGAAATTGCCGGTGGCGTTTTCCGGCGGCAGCAGGCTCAGCTTGGCTCCCGTCGCCCCGGCAATCGAATCCACGCGGCCCACCACCTTCTGGCCGTACATATCCACGTGCACCTCGGCCTTTTGGCCCGGCCGCACGTGGGCCAGTTGCGTCTCCTTGAAGTTGGCCGTCACCCACACGTCGGATAGCGGGATCACCGTCATCAGCCCCTGGCCCGGCTGCACGATCTGCCCCACCTCCACTACTTTCCGCGTAACCTGTCCATCCATCGGCGCGGTGATGGTCGTATAGCTGAGCTGCAGTTCGGCAGCCTCCAGGTTGGCCTTCGCCTGGAGCACGGCGGCGGTCGCCGAGGAGGCCTGCGCCGTGCTCACCGTGACCTGCCGCTGCCGGGCGCGCGATTCCAGCACCGACGCCCGGGCCTGTTCCACCCGCGCTTTGGCGGCCTGTTCGGCGGCGCGCTTGTTGGCCACATCCTGCTCCGCCGAGGCGACCTTGTCCCGCGCGGCTCTCCACTGCGCCTCCGCTACGCTCGCCGCCGCGATGTAAGAATCCAACTGCTGCTGCGAGATCTCGGCTTTGGCCGCCAGCGGACGCATGCGCGCCAGGTCCGACTGGGCCCGCGCGTTGCTGGCTTCCGCCGCCGCCAGGTTCGCCCGCGCGTAGGAAAGTTCAGAGGTTGCGGCCTGCTCGGCGGAGAGGCGCGCGCGATTGTAATCGGCTTCGGCGACCGCCACCTGCGCCTCGGCTCCGGTGGTATCGCTGGTGGTCGTCTCCCGCGTCAGCGGAATCCCCACTTGCGCGCCGCGCGCCTGGCTCTCCGCCACGGCCAGCGCCGCTTTGGCCTGATCCACGCGCACCTGGTAGTCGCGCGGATCGATGCGCACCAGCACCTGCCCGGCCTTTACCGTCCAGTTGTTGTCCACCAGCACTTCCACGACATTGCCGGAGATCTTTGCGGCAATCGGCGCGATGTGCCCGTCCACCTGGGCATCATCGGTCGATACCTGGTCGCGGAAGTGCAGCCAGAAACCGGTCGCGGCCGCCGCCAGCACGACTCCGCCGATCAGCAGTACGCGAAACAGCTTTCCTTTGGGTCGGGCCGGCGGCGTGTCCTTTTCCAGCCCCGCCGCCTGGGTCGTTTCGGTATATGATTCGGTCCGTTCCTTCTCCAGATCACTTGGCATACAGATTCTCCATCTGGCCGGTGGCCCTCGCCAGGTCTGCGCGAGCCTGGTTATAGCGATATAAGGCCAAGATTTGGTTGTCGTTCGCCCGCGCCAGGGCATCCTGGGCGGATATGACTTCGATATTATTGGCCACTCCCGCCTGGAAGCGATCCCGCGCCTGATCCACTTCCTCCCGTGCCAGGCGCACTCCCAGGTTGGCTACCTCCACTTCGTGCCGGGCCGCATCCAACTGCGCCGCGGAGGTCTTGACCTCCAGGGCGACCGTGTTGCGGGTCTCCAGCCGCTGCTGCTCCAGTTTGCGGATCTCCAGATCCGCCTGGGAAGTCTGCGCCGCGATCCGCCCGCTGGTGAACAGCGGCATCTCGAGCGAGATCCCATATTGATAGGTCGGAATGACACTCTGCGGCGTCAGTCCCGTGTAGCTCCAGTTGCCGTCCACCCGGACGCTGGGCAGCCGTGTGGCGCTCACCGCCTTTTTCTGCAGCTCCAGCGCCCGCGCCTGGAACGCCAGCGTCCGCATCTCGGGCCGGTTCTGATAGGCGCTCTCCAGGCTTTGGTCCACCTGGATCGCCGGAGTTTCGAAAAAGCTCACCTGGTCGGCCAGTTCCACCGGCCGCTGCGGATCCAGATTCAGCAGCCGCGAGAGCCCATAAAGCGACGTCTTCTGCTCGGTCTGGGCCCCGATCAGGCGCTGCTTCTCGTTCTGCAATTCCACGTTCGCCCGCAGCGTGTCGATGCCGGTCCCGGCACCGTTCCTTTGCAGATCGGCCGCCTGGTCGTATAGCGCCTGGGCCAGATCCACGCGCGATTGCGCCGCCTTCACATCGGCTGTTGCGCGCAGGCTCCCCAAGTATTGCGAGACCACCAGCGCCACGATCTGTTCGCGTACTCCCCGCTCCTGAGCCGAAGTGGCATTCGCCGTCTGCTGGGATGCCTTCCAGCGCCGCCACAGCGTCAGATCGAAAACCGTGGTGCCGAACGAGGGGCCGGCCTGGAACGTCTCGAACGGCCCGGCGTGCTGCGCCACTCCCGGAAATTTCCCTCCGATCAATGCCTCCAGATTGATTCGCTGGGTCCGCTCCGAAACCGCAAGACCGGCCTGCGGCAGCAGCCCCGAACGGTCGATCCTTACCTGCTCCTGGCTCTGGGCCACGTTCAGGTTGGCGATCTGCACCTGGGGATTCTGCTTCAGGGCCATCTGCACGGCCTGGGAGAGCGTCAGCCGCACCGGCGTCTGGTCCTGCGCCCGGGCTCCTCCCGCCAGCGTCAACAGCAGCGCGCCAAGGGCCAGAGCGCCGCAGCGGTTTTGCCGGATCCGGTCCAGGATGGTCTTGTTGAGCGCCGTGGAGGCCAGGAAGCGCACCCCCCGCTCCTGCATGCGCCCCAGCAACGCTTTCCCCTCCTCATCGATAAACGACACCTGCGACA
Source organism: uncultured Solibacteraceae bacterium (assembly GCA_964568355.1). Lineage (GTDB taxonomy): Bacteria > Acidobacteriota > Terriglobia > Bryobacterales > Bryobacteraceae > JAJPJX01. The sequence goes on from CAZMRK010000657.1 coordinate 12,325, forward strand.
GATCCACCACCACCTCCCGGCCTCCCTCCCCCGACGAAGCCTCCTGCCAGGCCTGCTCCAATTCCTGCACCCACGGACCGGACAGCTTGCCCTCCAGTTTCAGGGTGCTGGTCTGGGCGGACTCCTGATGTGTAATCCGCAACATACCTCCCCTAACCGCAAGCCAGCCACCACGAAATAGAGGCCTGTTTTCAAGGGGATGGCGAGAAATGCCGAAGATCTGGCGCCGGGGTTTTGGCGGGTGCCGAAATGCCGTCACGCCCGTGCGGGGCGCCGGATCCCCAGCTTCTCCATGCGGGATTGCAGCGTCGTGCGCTTCATCCCCAAGCGGTTTGCCGCTCCTCTGGGACCGCCCACCACCCACCTGGTCTCTCCCAGCGTCCGCAGGATATGCTGGCGCTCCAGCTCTTCCATGGTCGCGTTGGTGGCCGGCAAAGGATCGCCACTCGCCTGCAGTTCGGCCAGCGGGGCGACCAGTTCCGGCCCCTTGCTGAGGATCACCGCCCGTTCCACGAAATTTTCGAGCTCGCGCACGTTGCCCGGCCAGTTCCAGCGCGCGAGAGCTTCCAATAGTTCGTTGGGAATCGTCTCGATGCGCTTCTTGATGCGCTGGCCGTACTTCTGGGCGAAATAGGCCACCAGCAGCGGAATATCTTCACGCCGTTCGCGCAGCGGCGGCAGCACGATCGGAAATACGTTCAAGCGATAGTAGAGATCACCCCGGAATTCCCGGCCGGCGACCATTTGCGCCAGGTCCCGGTTGGTGGAGGCGATCAAACGCACATCTGCCCGGATCGTGTGCGATCCGCCCAGGCGCTCGAATTCACGCTCCTGTAACACTCGCAGCAGCTTGGGCTGCAACTCCAGCGAGATATCGCCGATCTCGTCCAGCAGCAGCGTGCCCTGCGCCGCCAGCTCGAAGCGCCCCACTTTTTGGGTAATGGCGCCGGTGAATGCGCCCTTCTCGTGCCCGAACAGCTCGCTTTCGAGCAGCCCCGTGGGAATGGCCGAGCAGTTCACCTTGACGAAGGTACGCTCGCGGCGCTGGCTCAGGTTGTGGATCGCGCGCGCCACCAGTTCTTTGCCCGTGCCGCTCTCCCCCAGCAGCAGCACGGTTGAATCGGTCGGCGCTACTGTTCGGATCTCCTGCAAGACTTTGCGCCACGCCGCGCTCTCGCCGACCATCTCCTCGAAATCGTACTCGGTGCGGATCTCGTCTTCGAGATACAGCTTCTCCTTGGCCAGGCGGTCCTTGAGCTCTGCGATCTGCTGAAACGCCTCGGCGTTTTCGAGCGCGATGGCTACTTCATTGCCCACCTGGCTGAGCAGTTCGACATCGTCCGCGCTGAAGGCGGCGTCGCGCAGGCTGGCCACGTTCAGCGTGCCCAGCACCTTCTCTCCGCGCACCATCGGCGTGCAGACCGCCGATTGCAGTTTTTCCGCCAGCAGCCGACGCGTCACTTCCGAAGAATAGCGCTCCAGGTCCGCGCGGCAGAGCAGCACCGGCTTGCGCAGGCGGATGGCGTCCGATGCCGGAGAGCCGTCCGGGTCGATGACGATCTCTTCCTGCATCCAGCCGCGGCCTCCGGGAAAATCCAACGCATGCAGCCGCAGCCGTTTTTTATCGCGATCGCAGAGGACCAGGCTGGCATATTCATGCGGAATCACCCGCCGCAGCGCGTCGGAGATGGTGCCCAGCAGTTGCCGGAAATCCAGGTTCGAGACCAGCGCGTTGGTCACATCCAGCACCACCCGCAGCCGGTCCCGCTCGCGCGCCAGTTGCTGCTGGTAGGACTGCGCCCGCTGGTAGTTCAAGGCGTTGTCCACGGCCACGGCTACCTGCGCGGCCACCTGCTTCAGGAAATCCAGCCCCTCGCCGTAGGTCCCCGGACGCTTACTGCCGAAGCCCAGTACACCCAGGCGGCGCTGCGCGGTCGTCAGGGGCAGCAGGCAGCAGGAGCGGATCTGGTGCTCGCGCAGGATCTTCATGACCGCCGGATAGCGGCTCTCGCGCTCCACATCGGAAAGCACCATCGGCTCCTGCGTCTGCCACACCCGGCCGGAAGGCCCCTGGTCTACCGGCAGCTCCAGACCCGGTTCGAGCGTCGTCGGCTCCGCCGTTTCGATCATGTGCAGCCGCATGGAGTGGCGCGCCGGCTCGTGGAGAATCAGGTTCAGATAGTCGAAGCCCACCACCCCGTGCAGCCGTTGGGCAAAATCATGGAACAGTTCCGGCAGTTCGCGGTTCAGCGCGATCGATTCGGAGGCTTCCAGCAGCGCTCGATAAGGGTCGGTGCCGGGCGGGCTGTGCGGCTGGCGCGGTTCGATGGGATGATCCCCCCTTGCTTTTATCATACCCGGCCCGCGGCTATCCTACCCCGCGGCTATACTACAATGTTGCGTTCGAGCACGTGAGTGCCGGGTCATGACACCTCGCGAACGGTGGATGAGCCTCTTTCGGGGCGAGCGTCCCGATCGAGTCCCCTGTGACTACTGGGGTACCGCCGAAATCACCGACCGTCTTCAGCGCGAACTGGGCTGCCCCACCGAACTCGACCTCTGGCGCCGCCTGAACGTCGACAAATGCGTCCTGCTGGGGGCCCGTCATCCGAAAGCCAAAGAGGACACCTGGCATTTGCCCTCGCTGTTCAGTCTCTTTGGGATTGAAACCCGCCTGGTCCCCTACGGCGATGGCCTCGGTGTCTATGAGGAGGTTGCCAGCGCGCCGTTGGCCCGGGCGGAGACCATCGCCGACATCGACTGCTGTCCCTGGCCGGATCCGCGCGATTTCGATTACGCCGGTCTGCGGGTTGCCTGTTCCTCCTACCATCCGGAGTATCCCGTCCTCGGCGCCTCCTATGAGCCGTTCTACCTGTATTGCAGGCTGCGCGGGATGGAACGCGCGCTCGAAGATCTCGCGGTGAACCCCGATTTCGCGGATGCGCTCATGGGCCGCATCCATGCTCTGTTCGAAGCCATCGTACGCAACAGTATCGAGGCCGCGGGCGACCTGTTCGATTTCGTCTACGTTGCCGAGGACCTCGGCACGCAGGAATCTCTTCTGATGAGCCCCCGGTCGATCCGGCGTTTCATTCTGCCATGGCTGGCCAGGATGGTCGAGGTTGCCCACTCGGCCGGTAAGCGCGCTTTCCACCATGATGACGGCGCTATCCGCCCTGTGATCCCCGACCTGCTCCACATCGGCATCGATGTGCTGAATCCCGTCCAGTGGCGGTGCAAGGGAATGGAGCGGGAGGTTCTGGCGCGCGATTTCGGGTCCGGCGTTGTGTTTCATGGCGCCGTTGACAACCAGCACACGCTGCCGTTCGGTTCTCCGGAGGATGTGCGCCGCGAAGTTGCGGAAAATATCCACATCTTTCGCGGCGCGAAAGGCTACGTCGTCGCCCCTTGTCATAACCTGCAGTCCAATACACCCACCCGGAATGTACTGGCCTTGTATGAGGCCGTCCAGGAATTCGGCCGGTTCTGAAGTGGCGCCCGATTCATCGGGCCGCATCGACACTCCTGTCGATGCCTGCGTTCGGTACCGAAGCCGGGCCAAGAAAATCGGTTTCGGTGGTTATTCACGTTACATTAAGACACAATCGAGAACGGAAAAATCGATAACTCGGTGTATACAGCGCAAATTTGGATGTATAATCGATCGCTGTTAACAGGTTAAGTGCGCTAAAACGCCAAAAAAATCCTGATCGGACAGAGGGGTTCGGTCTTTGGAGGGTTCCAAGATGAATCTGCGTTTTTCATGTTGTGTCTGGCTGGCGCTGTTATGTATTGCCCCACTTAGGGCTCAAGTGGCGAGTACAGGTGCGATTTCCGGGACTGTGTTGGACTCCGCCGGAGCGAACGTGCCGCTCGCCCAAATTACCTTGACCAATCTGAAAACGGGTATAACTCGAACAGGTGGTTCCAATGATGCCGGATTTTACTCGTTCGAGTCCGTGCTGGCTGGAACCTATAGCCTCACCGTTACGAAAGCCGGTTTTCAGACTACCTCGATCCAGGATCTCGTTGTAGCTCCCGGACAGCGCGTACAAATGAATTTGTCGCTCGAGGTGGGAGCGGTGGAAACGAAAGTGACGGTCGAAGCGCAGACCATGCGCGTGGAGACGGAGACCAGTGAATCGTCCGGTGTCATCACCGGAACGCATGTGGAGAACCTGCTGCTGAACGGCCGCAACTTTCTCGGCTTAGGTTTGCTGGTTCCCGGTGTAAATAGCGCGGCGGCGAACGGCCACTCGGTAGGCGGCGGCTCGCTGAACAACGGCGGCCTCACCGGCGAGAGTCCGCTCTCCATCAACGGCCTGGGGCGCGAGTATTCGCTCTATACCATTGACGGCGCCTATAACATGAACACCGGGAATAACATCAATATCAACATTACACCGCCGGTCGAAGCCATCGCCGAATTCCGCATCTTGAAGGACAATTACAGCGCTAAGTACGGTGTGGCCGGCTCCGCACAGGTTATGACCGAAACCAAGAGCGGCACGCGGGAGTTCCACGGGTCGCTGTTCGAGTTTCTGCGGAACGATAAGCTGGACGCCAGTAACTATTTCTCGGGCGGTAACAAGACATCTCTCAAGCAGAACGATTTCGGCTTCGCCCTGGGCGGGCCGCTGATCATTCCGAAAATTTACAATACCAGGCGCGATAAGCAGACCTTCTTTTTTGTCAACGAAGAGTGGCGCGTGATCCACAGCGGCTTGACGCTGCGCGGGGCCATGCCCACGCAGGCGATGCGCAACGGCGACTTCAGCCAGAGCAGCACTCTTGGCGTGAACGCCGGCTCGCCAAAGCAACTGATGTTTGACGATACGGCGCAAAAGTACCTGGCCGGCAAGAACTGCTTGCTGGGGCCGACCACACTCAATCCGAGCTGCTTCGACCCGAACGCGGTCGCCCTGATGAACAAATTCATGCCGTTGCCCAATAACGCCGGCGCCGGCTTCCTGAACTACCTCAACTCGAACGTGGAATCCATCAACCAGCGCAATGACACCTACCGCATCGATCAGTACCTGGGCAGCCGGCTGGTGCTGATGGGCCGCTGGATGTATGAGGAGGTCAACGACTTTTCCCCCGCGCTGACGTGGGGTGCCAATCCCGCTCCGACCACGACTCAGAACATCTACACCACCGGAGTGAACGGCGTCATTCGCCTGACCCAGAACATCAAGCCGACCATCGTCAACACCACCAGTTATGTGGCCACCTGGGACAAGCCGCGGCTGACTTCGAACGGCGATACTCCGCCGCCCAACCTGAACATCCAGAGCCCGTATGGCAATGTGGATCCGCACGGCCGCAGCCCCTACGTCACCATCGCCGGCGGCTACTCGGGGCTGGGCGCCACGTCGATCCCTGTTTATGCGAGCGACGGCGAAGGCACCATCTCCGATGACATCTCGATCGTAAAAGGCTCCCATGTCATTCAGGCCGGCGGATTATTCATCTGGGGTGTAAAGCGCCAGAACCCCCAGACCGCGGCGCAGGGGAATTTCAGCTTCAGCGGTGTGCATTCGAACGACCCGATGGCGGACTTCCTGCTGGGTCTGGTGGGCAGCTACACCCAATACAACACCGAGCGGCGGGCCTATTGGCACTACCGGCAATTCGAACCATATATTCAGGACGATTGGAAGATTCTGCCGCACCTGACATTGAATATCGGACTGCGGTACGTCTACATCTCGCCCGATACCGTGGATGGCGACGGGATGAGCAGCTTCGATGCCGCCAAGTGGAGCGCCGCCAATGCGGCGGTGGTGAATCCCGTGACCGGCCTCTATACCTATAACGCCGCGCGCCAGCCGATCACCGCGTCCGGCAGTGCAGCGGACTTGCTGAACGGAGTGATTTTCGCCGGGCAGAACGGCGTGCCGAGAGGCTTCTTCCACGCGAAGAAGAATCTGTTCGCGCCCCGTATCGGCTTTGCCTGGGATCCGACCGGAAGTGGAAAGACCTCGATCCGCGGCGGATACGGCTTGGGTTACAGCCGGATTCCGTTCGATGTCTATAATTCCGTCAGTAACCGGCCGTATATCCAATCGATCACACTCCTCAATGGCACGTTATCGAATCCCGGCGCGGGTACCGTGGGAGCTGCCGGTCCGGCAAGCTTGCAGGTCATGAACCCGAACTACCAGCCGACGCGAGTGCAAACCTGGAGTTTCACGGTCCAGCGGGAACTGGTTCCGCAGGGCATTCTGAGCGTCGCTTATGTGGGCAGCGGCAGCCGGCACGTCAAAGGCGCCTACGACGTCAATGCTCCATTGCCGGTGTCGCAGCCCTCGCAGCCGGGCTGTCTCCAGGCCGGGCAAGGCATTCCTGCCGGAGGCTTCGATTTCGACCCCTGCCTGAATACCGGCAAGGCCAGCGCTCAGGCCACCCGGCCATTTCAGGATTGGGCCAACCTGAACACCCAGTATCTCGGCGG
>CAZMRK010000658.1:0-6220 GCA_964568355.1 uncultured Solibacteraceae bacterium
CAGACCCGGGCAGTCGGCTGAGTGGGGGCAGATCAGGCCGTGCGCCCCTCGCCTCGGTTGACGAGCTTAACTCCGGCGCCAATGACTTTGTCGATGCAGAACAATACCGCACCTAAAAGGCCCCTTAGTCGCCTATCAATATATATATTGGAAAGACGCTATCACAGTCCCCGGAAACTGTCAAAGGAAGAATGGGCCTGTTAGCCGGAATGACGAGCTCTATTGGACTAAGCCAGGCCGCGGCCAGGGCAATCCGCTGCTCATTTTTTGGGGGAGGGATGGGGACGAAAAAGGGGGAGAGCGAACTGCCTCTCCCCCCGATTGACCACGGTTGCGGTTGACCGTCGGAACGGAACCGCGCGCGCCAGCGAGCGGCAACAAAAAGCTAAAAGCCGACCGCTCTAAAAATGCAGCCGTACCGTGTACTGCATCTCGCGGCCGTAGTTGGCCTGGTTCGTCGTTTTGCCGAAGTTTGAACTGGTCACGCTGGTGTCCGGCTGGTTGGGCATGAAGGCGTTCGGCGTGTTGTACGCCTCAATGCGGAACTCCAGGCGGAACCGCTCGGTGATATTGAAGTTCTTCGAGAGTGTGCTGTCCAGGTTCCAGTATCCCGGACCGTTAATCCCCGAATACTGATAGGGGTTGGTACGGGGTGTATACGGGGTGGCGATCGAAAATACCGCCGGGTTGAAATAGTAACCCGCCGGCGCACCGCTACCCGGGTCGCCGCTCACGTTCAACTGCCCAAAGCGGATAAACGGCCCCGAGTTCCACATTAGAATGTGGCTGGTGGTCCAGCCGCCCACAATCGCGTTCAGGATCGGATGCATATTGGTGCCGAACATCCGGCCGCGGCCGAACGGAAGCTCCCAGGTGCCGGCCACGTTGACCCGGTGCCGCGCATTGGCGCTGTCCAGCATGGTCAGCTTGTCGGCATACTGATCGATCGCATTGAAGTAGTTGCTGCTGGCTTCGTGGTTGTAGTTGTAAGCCACCATCACGCTGAAGCCGTGGGCAAAGGGCCGCTCTTCCTTGATCTGGAAGGAGTAGTAGCGGTTCTGGATGCCCGACCGGTAGTCCAGGCGCAGCGGGCCGTACTGCGGATAAGGCGTCAGCAGCTTGGAGATGGCGACCGTCTGCTGGTTGCGCAGCGCTCCCGGGAAGGTCTGGGTCGTGCCGTACTGGTAGAACGGATTGGCCACCGTCTGGTCGAGCTGGCTCTTGTAGGTGTAGGTCAGGTTCGGATCTATCTGGTTGAGTTGCAGAGCGGTGCCCGCGGCGCTGTTTCCCGAGCCGCTCCCCCAGATCGTCGGATCCGGTTCGTTGTAGCCGTAGTTCATGAAGAACGTCGTATCCGAGCGGAAGCCCAGAGGCAGCGTGCGCTGATAGGTGACGTTGATACGCTCGTTCATACCGGTCTTCAGATCCTGGTTGAACCAGTCGGTAGTACCGGTATTGCCCAGGTTGGTGTAGCGTCCGTAGCCCTTGCCGACCGGCAGGAGCAGCGGATTGCTCGACGAGGGGAACGGATTGCTCCACTGCGTCTGCGGAACGCCTTGCAGCAGCGGCAGCGTATAGGTGGAGGCGCTGTAGCCCCATTCCGGCAGGTTATATGCCGCGCCGATCGATGCCGGCATGGGAACCGCATAGCGCGCGTAGCCGATGCGCAGAGCCGATTGATCGCTGAGGCGGATCGCCACGCCCAGGCGCGGCATCAGGTTCAGCTTCGGCGCGTTGTAGAGCGACCGGCTGCCCTGGCCCGCATAGACCCAAGCACCGTTGTATTGGTAGTTCACGTTGGCGATCGAGGTGACCTCGCTCGGCATCACGATCGGGTTCGACTGCATCTCCGGGATCGGGTTGTTCAGATCCAGATAGCGGGAAATCCGGTCCTCTACTTCCTGCGGCGCAGTGGTGAACTCGTAACGGAGTCCCAGGTTGATGGTGATCCGGCGGTTCAGCTTGAAGTCGTCCTGGAAGAAGGCGCCCCACTCGTTCTGGTGGACATAGGTCCAGTCCTGCACGCCGGCCCAGGAGGTGCTGAGCGGATAGCCCAGCAGCATGGAGGCGTAGCCGTCGCCGCTCAGTTTGGTGTTCGGGCTGATGAACGTATCAGCCGTCAGGGTCGGGTCGAAATAGAAGGTGCCCGAGTTGGGCGCCATGCTGTTGTCGTAGGAGTGGCGCAGATTGAAGCCGAACTTCATATAGTGCCGGCCCTTGTCCTTGCTCAGCGCCGCTGCGTAGCTATACTTGCGGGGGCGCAGGTACCAGCCGCTGGCATGGCCGAAGCTGGAACTGCCGCCCGAATTGCTCACGCTATAGGACGGGTAGTAGACCGAGTCCAGATTCTGCAGGTAAGGCGTGAACCAGGAGTTGCTGGGCCAGAACTTCGACCATCCTTCCTCCCCGACCTTGGCCCACTGGGAGTCGTAGTCGTCTTCCACATAAGAGGTTCCGAAGCTGAGATGCAGAACCGTGGTGGGATTGATGGTCCAGACCGCGTCGGCGCCGGCGTTCAACGCATCCATCAGGCCGCCGTTGTCGGAAGGCACGGCCGCCGAGTTGGCGTAGTTGGGATTGTCCAGGCGCGTGCGGAAGACGCTATAGCGGGTGAAAACCTTCCACTGATCGTTGATGTTCCAGTCGGTGCGCTCGTTCAGGTTCTTGTACTGGAGCCACCAGGGATAGGTGTTCTTGTAGTTGTTGACGTGAGTAATGTTGTCACCCGACCCATTGGGCTCCCAGATGTCCTTCATGAACAGGGCCGCGGTGGGATCGATGCGGCTTTGCGGAATCACATTCCCCGCGAACGGCATACGGGTCGAGGTATTGGTGGCCGCATTGAACACCGTGGTCATTGGGTCGTAGATGGTCCGCAGGCCGCCATTGACGTTCAGCGACTGCGAGAAGTCGCCCGTGCGCTCCAAATCGGTCGGCAGGGTCCGGATCGTGCTGCTGGGCTGCGTGTTCTTCCACTGCTCATAGGCGAAGAAGAAGAACAGCTTGTTCTTCTTGATCGGTCCGCCGATAGTGCCGCCGCCGATGTGATTGCGGACGGTATTGGGCGAGTGGGTGACCGAGTTGCTGACCGCGTCGAGCGCGGGATTGCGGCCGAAGTAGTAGCCGGTACCGTGGAACTGGTTCGTGCCGGACTTGGTGGAGACGTTCATTACGCCGCCGGCGCTGAAGCCGGCCTCGGCGTCCACGCTGTTTTGCGTGATCGCGACTTCCTGCACCGAATCCATGGAAGGCGAGTAAGAGCCGCGCGAGAGCACGCCCATCGGAATGCCGTCCAGTAGCATGTCATTTTTGCCGCCGGTGCTGCCGCCCACATCGACGCCGTTGGAAGACTGCATGTAGAACGGATTGCGGTGCGACACATCCCAGTACTGGTTCACCACCGCCGGATTCAGCAGCACCAGCGTGTATGGGTTGCGGGCCACGACCGGAAGCTCCGCGAGCATCTTGCCCACGACCGTCTGCGACATCGTGGTGGTGTTGAATTCCACTTCCATGGCCGATTCGGAAACATTTACTGCCTGGTTGACCTGGCCGACTGCCAGAGCGGCGTTTACGGTGACATCGCCACGAGTTAAGACAGAGATATTGTCCTGGATGAAGGAGGCGAACCCTGCGGCCTCCACGGTCAACTTGTAGGTTCCCGGCGCCACGAAGTCAAACAGATACTGCCCGTTTTCCGCAGTGACTTTGGAAGACTCGATGCCCGTCTGCGTATTCAGCAGCGTAACCTTGGCGCCTACCACGGCCGCCTGGGTGGAATCGGTTACGATTCCCTGCACGCGAGCTCGATAATCCTGCGCATGGATCGGCAGGATCGCCGCGATCAGAGCAAGCAATCCTAGCCTGATCGCGAAAGCGAAGTCCCTCGCTGACAACATAGTATGTGGTTGTTCCTCTTTTCTACTGATCTACTGACTGCCCCCCCTGAGTGGGCAGTATTCCGGCGGGAGAAGACAGCCGGGCGCCCCTCGCCCCCAATGAACGAGGTCAGCACCGACACGAATTCTTACATTCCTCTACGGAGAAGAACCGACTGAAACCTGTAGCCCCTGGGCTATTTGTTCAAACTTGTTAAAAAGTTATCACAGTGGAATCCGGAGTGTCAAAGCCGCAAGCCGATTTTCGCAGGCGATTTGCGTGATATGATTCACATGCCTGACGCAGCGGCGCTGCCGCTCCTTCTATGAAACGAATTCTCTCTGTTTTTCTTGGACTGATGTGGCTGCCCGCCTTCGCGGCCGATCCCGCGGGATTCGTCGTGTGGCCCAAGGGCGTGGCTCCCGGCGGCAAGGCCGCTCAATTCGGCAATCATTCGCTCTCGGTCTCGCACCGCGAGCAGAGCGGCCATCCGGAACTGCATGAGAAGCAGACCGACATCTTCGTGATCCAGAGCGGCGAGGCCACGCTGCTGGTGGGCGGCGAAATCGCCGGCGGAAAGAGCAGCGGCCCCGGAGAGATTCGCGGCGGGACCATCCATGGAGGCGTGCGCAAGAGCGTCGCCGCCGGAGACGTGGTCCACATTCCCGCCAAAACACCGCATCAGTTCTTCCTGGCACCCGGCAAGCAGGTCACGTATTTTGTGGTGAAGGTGGATACGCCGTAGGAAGAAGTCCTGTGGGGCGGACGCCCCGTCCGCGCCGGACCGGCTAAGTCTGGGCCGACGAGGCCTCGGCCGCGTTCCTTCCGACGTGCCGATGCTGATGGACCGGATGCTCCGATTTCCTGGTCTCGGCACCAGTCGGCCTCTTGAATATTCGAGGCCAAAAAAGAGCGAGAATAAAAATGAGGTCGTCTTTGTTGTCGATTTGGCGGCTGCTTACGGAGCAATTGCTTGCCAGAGCAAATAGATCGTCGTACAGGCGTTCAGAGCGATCAGAAGTCTTTCATCATGGCCGTAGGCGAGCCTTGGCTAAGCGAGCACATTGAGATGGTGCAAAAGGCGGCCGAGTTGAAATTCGTGAGTCGCACAGTCTTCTGGACTGTCACAGTTTTTTCTATTGCCTTAGCCGCATCGGCCGTGGCTCTGCTTACCGGTGAACAGCGAGAATATTCCGCCGTCCTTTTCTCATCTGTTGTGAGCGCGGTTTCAGCCTTTTTGGGGGCGGGTCTGGCCTACCAATCCGCGCGTAGTGTCAAGCGCGTCGAGAAATCTCTCGTATCCGAAGCGTCAGACCGTCTGCGCGCCCATGAACTAGAGTCCGTGATATTCGTACGGGTGCTGGAGGTGTTCGGAGACAGTGGGCGCGCCATAGAGTGGATGCGAGAGAACAATCCTGCGCTCAACAATGCGCCCCCAATCCGCGTTATTCAGACAGAAGAAGGCCGACGTGAAGTCTTGAATATCCTAGGCCGTATTCACCACGGCGTCATCAGTTGATGCGTGTCTACCGCGTCTGCAGCGCCAAATATGCGGATCTGAACGGCGAGGGGGCTCGTCTCTATGGCGGTCGCTGGAACAGCCCCGGGACGGCAATCGTTTTTACGGCCAGTTCCTTAGCTCTCGCGATTCTGGAGACACGAGTACATCTGCAACGGATGCCAATAGACTACGTTCGGCTAACCATCGAGATTCCTGACACGCTTATCCCTCCCAATGAGGTACCAACCGGAGACCTTGATCCAGAATGGCGCACCGATACGGCGCTGACCCGACGTGTAGGGGACGTCCACTTCCTCAAAACCCCGCTCATTCCCTTGAAAGTGCCTTCCGTCGTCGTCGATACGGAATGGAACCTGTTGTTTTCGAATGACTATACCCGCGCCCACGCGTCGATCACGGACAAACAGCCGCTCACGATGGATCCTCGACTTTGGAGCGTTTGAGATTCACGTGTCAGTGCGGTAAGGCCGCAGGTTCCGGCGGCCCAGGATAGCCAGAAGCGGATGCCGAGAGAGTATATGCTCTGCTATCAATGAAGACAACCGGATCTGATTTTACTTACTGGCGTAATCCGAGATTGTGCAGGCTGCGGTCGATCCATTGCCGGGTCAGCTTCTCCTGGACGCCGTTCTGGAGCAGCCGGTTGTGCAGGTTGCCGAAGTCCACGGCGTCGAGCGGCTGGTCCTGGTTATAGCAGGAGAAGACCACCGTCTCCCGGCCGGTGGCGGGATCGCGATGCAGTTGCAGACACTGGGCGCAGATCTCTTTCATCATGCACTGCATCGGAGAGTTGATGCTGCCTACCGCGTGATGGCCGCT
>CAZMRK010000659.1:0-5280 GCA_964568355.1 uncultured Solibacteraceae bacterium
TGGGCAGCCGCGCACCCCGATGATCCGCGTGTGCCGGAGGCATTGCACCTCAGCGTACGCGCGACACGCTACAGCCTGCCCGACGCGGCTACCAGTGACTACTCGCGCAAAGCCTTCCAACTGCTTCACGCCCGGTACCCGCAAACCAGGTGGGCGCAGCAGACCAAATATTGGTATTGAATCCGGATCACTGCCGCAGGCGGGACTCCTGGTTCAGTTCCACGTTGGTGGTGATCTCGTGCTTCTCCCGCACAATGACGATCGAAAGGGTGCGCTTGGCGCGGGACGCACGCAGTACGCTCGAGATCTCGCGCGGAGTGGCCACGGCGGTACCTTCCACCCGCACAATGACATCACCAGCTTTGATGCCGGCCTTGGCGGCAGCGGAGCCATCCACCACCGAGCGGACCAGCACGCCCTGCTGGACACCGAAAAAGGCGGCCAACTGCGTGCCGAGCGATTCGCTCTCCAGCCCCAGCGTGCCGCTGCGCCAGGACAGCATCGAATGGGGAAGATCCGGAACCGGAGGAATCGCCGGCATACGAGGCACCACGGACATCTTGGGAATCGGAGGTATGGCCGGCATTTCCATCGTCCAGCCGTCACCGTCGCCGAAGAAGATTCCCGCGGGACGACTGCCGATGGTGGCCGTCAACTGGACCGCATGGCCGTCGCGCCAGACTTTCAGGCGGGCGGGCCGGCCCGACGGTGTCTCGCGAACCAGCCGCGCAAACTGCTCATTTCCTTCCACGGTCTGGTCATTGTAAGTGAGCACGACATCGCCAGCCTTCAGTCCGGCCTTCTCCGCCGGGCTGCCGCTGTCCACGCTCTTGATCTCGACTCCCTGATTATCCTTCAGCTTGAGCGTCTTGGCCCGCTCCGCGTCCAGTTCGCTTACGCCCACACCGAGGTAGCTGCTGCCCTGGCGATGCACGACGACGTGCCGCGGGCTGGCCGGCGGATGGGGTGGCTGGGGAGGTTGGGGGACTGCCTCCTGGGCCAACACCCAAGGGGAAATTGCGCTCGAGAGCAGCACCGTCATGCAGAAGAGTTTTCGAGACATAGCCTTTGGCCTTTCCCGCTTCTCCGGAAAACTACCGCCGTTTGATAAAAATCGTTCCGCCCGTTCCCGCAAGCCGCAACACCGGACCACCGCCGTTGATCGCACCTTCCGCCACCACCTGGCTGCCGTCCATTCGCACCTCGACACCGGGAAACTCCGAGACGATCCTCCGCACGCTGTCGGCGGAGTCGTTTCTGGCGCGGATGGTCACCGCAATGTTAGACGGGATCAGAACGGTGATGTCACCATTGGCGGTGGTCAAAAATGAATCCGTGATCGGCCGCCCGGAAAACAACTGGGCGATGATGCTGCCGAACGCGGTGGAGACCCGCAGCCGGCCGGAGACGTTTTGCAGCCGCACCCCGCCATTCGCGTTTTCGCAGCTCACTCCCGCCGCCGCGCCCACCTGCACGGGTCCACCAAAATTACGGGTAGTCACCACTCCATGTGCCTCGCCGATCTGAATCAGGCCCCCCGCTGTACTCGCCGTCACCGAGGCAGCGGCCTTGCCGATATGGATGCCGCCGGCGCCGGTAGAGACGCGCAAGGGCCCACCGACCGACTGAACGAAGACATCGCCTCCCGCGGTCTCGAGGTTCGCCTCGCGGCCCGCCGAGGTAAGCGTGATACGCCCGCCCATGGTCACGGCTTGGACCAGTCCACCCACCGTGCCCACTTCGATATCGCCGCCGCTGGTGTTCACGCGCACATCGCCGCGGATACGGTCGGCTCGAATCGGCCCGCCGCCGGTCCGCCCGCGCACGGATCCATCCAGGTCGCACATTTCCAGCGACCCATCCGTGGTGACCATCAGGGTCTCTTTCAAGGTCCTCGGGACCCGCACATCCAGCTCGCCCATCCCGGCGCCCGGCTGTACGGCGAGGAAACTGGTCTCCCCCTGCCTCGTGACATGTACGGTCAGGCCGCTCAGGCGCCGGCGAGCCTCCTGTTCGCCCCGGCCTTTGACGCGCGACTTCAGCACATACGTGAGATGGTTCTGCGGCGCCCCACAGATTTTGATGCTGCCGCTGGCGTTGATCTGCAGCCGCCCGGCCGGCGCAATCTGGTCCGTGCCGCTGACGCTGCGCACCCAGAAAGATCCTTCGCGGGTGAGATCGGTTTGCGCCCCAGCGGCCGCCAGACAACCGAAACCGAGAATGAGGGTCCGCACCATGCTTCGCCTGCTGTCAGAACGTTCCTACCGACGCATTCATATCGACCAGAGCCTTTTCAATGCGCAGCCGCACATAGCTGTTGTTCTCTTTCTGTACCAGATTCTGGAGGACTCCCACCATGGAATCGTCAGGCCGCGCGGTCAGCATATCAATGGCATGGATGCGTACACTGGGATTTTCATCCTGCAGGAGCACCTGCGCAAGAGCCTGGCGCACCTGGGGATCCGCGGCATAGGGCTTGAGGCCTTCCAGAGCCTTCAGTCGCACCCCCGGGTTGGGATCGTGTGCCGCCGCGTGGGCCAGTACCGCACGAACCTCTTCCGACACCGGGTGGTCCTTCAACAGATCCACCGCCTCTACCCGCACACCGGGATTATTTTCATCCCGGGCGCCGGCTAGCAGCAGACGCTGAATCATCCGATCCTCCGGGCTGCCGGAGACCACGCGCCGGCGTGTTTCATCGATCGCGATATGCACCTGTCCGGAGGCGTCCGGCTGGACCGAGCGCACTGTAGAAATGACCATCTGGTCCGGGAGACCGGAAGCAACGCTGGGGGCGGGAGGGGTGAGCATGGTGAGGCGGGCAGAAAAGAAACCAAGGGCCAGGAGGGCGGCGGCACCCAGGGGTACACGGAAACGGGAAATGGGAGCCAGCAGAATCCCGAATCCCTGCTGCAAAAGAGGCCAGGCTCGCTTCGTGGAGCGCGTACGAGATGGGGCTTCCTGGTGGTAAACGGCTCGCATCAGGTCTTCCCGGCACTCGGCCAGCAGGCATGCCGGGGGATCCAGCGCCCTGCGGTCCAGCGCCTGCAGCAGCCGCTTGTGCCTGTCCAACTCCTGACGGCACGCCGCACAGGCTTCCAGATGGTCCTCGATTCGTCCTTCGTCCTCGAGCGAAAGCTCTCCGTAGAAGTACAGCGGAATCGACCGGCTGACCATTTCACAGTTCATAGAAAATCTCCCAGCACAGCCCGCATCTTCTGCGTGGCCCGAAACAGACAGTTTTTAGCAGCTTCCTCGCTAGTGCCCAAAATCTCACCGATATTCCGTAATCGTAGCCCCTGATAGTGTCGTAGCTCGAAGACCGATCGCTCCCGCGGAGTCAGTTCGTCGAGCGCGCCTTCAATCCGCTGGGCAAGCTGCCGGTTGAACAGATTCCGTTCGGGGTCGGCCTGCGCGGCCTCTTCTTCCAACTCGTTGATACGATCCAGCGGACCCTCCGCGGTATCGATCACGGTGCTGTCTTCCTTGCGCACTTTTCGCTTCCGCAAGAAGTCCAGACAGATATTGGTCACAATGCGATACAACCAAGTGTGAAAGCTGCAGTCGAAGCGGAACGAGTGGATATTGCGATAGACACGCAGAAACGCTTCCTGGTACACGTCGCGAGCATCTTCGGGCGACCGCAGCAGGTTCATGGCAAGCCGGAGCACACTTTGGTCGTACGCGCGCACCAGTTGCTCAAAAGCATCCTGGTCGCCCCGCTGCACTGCCCGGATCAGGCCGGCTTCATCCAAACCCGGACTCACCCTGGCACCTGCCGCTCCGGTCGCGTCCTGAGCCATAAGTTCCGTTGCAACAGCGCTTTCCAAAGACCCTTCAATCCGTCTCATGAGCTTGGACGAAGCAAGTGAAAAAGGGTAACGAAGTTTGTCCGTTTCCGGACAGGTTGATGGAAAAGCCTACACCTTCCAGCAAATAAGCTTAGGTTCCGTCATCTCTTCGAGCGCGTACTTCGGTCCTTCTCTGCCCGTCCCGCTGAGTTTCACACCGCCATAGGGCATCTGGTCTACGCGGTACTGCGGCACCTCGTTGATCAGAAATCCCCCCACGTGTACCTGGCGAGCGGCACGAAAAGCCTTTTGGATGTCGCGGGTATAGATGCCCGCCTGTAACCCATATTGGGAGTCATTGACCCGGGCGATGGCCTCATCCAGGGTGTCATAGGTGTTGACCCCCACTACCGGTCCAAAAGCCTCACGCCGGGAAAGACTTACACCCGGCGGGACACCAGCCAGGATGGCCGGCTCGACGGTGGCCCGGTGGCGCTTGCCCCCGGTAAGCAGTTGGGCGCCCGAGGAGACGGCTTCCTCGATCCAGTGCTCCACACGCTCCGCCTCGCCGACCGTGATCAGGGAGCTGATGTCGGTCGATGCCTCGTGAGGGTGACCGATCGCGAGCTTGCGTGCACCCTCCACCATGCGCTCCAGAAACTCCTTGCGCACCTTCTGGTGCACGAAGATGCGCTGGACGGAGATGCAAACCTGGCCGGAGTGGGCAAAGCTGCCGGCTACCGACCGCGCCGCCGCCTCATCCAGGTCGGCATCCTCGTCCACGATCACAGCGGAATTGGAGCCGAGTTCCAGGGTGACGCGCTTGATTCCGGCGAGATTGCGGATATGCAGCCCCACATCGACGCTGCCGGTAAAGGTGATCATGGCGACACGCGGATCAAAGACCAACTGGTCCCCGACTGCGCCGCCCGGACCGGTGATGACATTGAGGGCCCCGGCCGGCAGGCCGCATTCCTGGAAGATGGCGGCCATCCGGACAGCGCTGATCGGAGTCGCCGAAGCCGGCTTGTGCACCACGGTGTTGCCGCCCGCGATAGCCGGCCCGATCTTGTGCATGGCCAGATTGAGCGGGAAATTGAAAGGCGTAATCGCGCCGATCACGCCGACCGGCTCACGCACGGTCATCGCCATGCGCCCCTTGCCTGCCGGGGCGGCGTCCATGGGAATCACCTCGCCGCAGAGGCGATGGGCCTCTTCGGAGGCGAACGCCAAGGTCTGGACCGACCGGTCGACCTCCAAGCGCGCCTCTTTGATCGGCTTGCCAGTCTCCGAGCTGACCGCCAGCGCCATCTCCTCACGCTGTTCCTGCAGCTTCCGGGCCGCCGTGCGCAACAGGCTGGAGCGCTCGTCCAGGGTCATCTCCCGCATCGCGGGAAGCGCCGCCACGGCCGCCGCGATAGCCGCGTCTACCTCGTCCTTTGTGGCCTGGTAGATCGTACCCACCACGGAGCCGTCATACGGAAGTTCC
>CAZMRK010000660.1:0-4367 GCA_964568355.1 uncultured Solibacteraceae bacterium
TGTCGACCACCTGAGCTTCACTGCCGGCAAGCACAGCCTGAAGATGGGCGTGGATTTCCGGCGCGGGCGCAATACCGATATCTCCGGTTTTCAAGGCAACGGTGTGATCACGTTCAACGGCCAATATTCCGCCCGCAATCCAACGCTTGCCCAGGTGGCCGGAACCCCCAATACCGGCAACGGATTTGCGGACTTTCTGATGGGCTACGCCAGCCTGGCCCAAGGCACGCCTTTCGATTCGGGAGCCGGACGTTTCTGGAACAAAGACGCGAACCTGTTCTTGCAGGACGATATCCACGTCACGCCGCAGTTGACCGTGAATCTGGGGATCCGGTGGGAGTATCGCGGCCCCTGGTATGAGCGCTCCGGCGGAGGCAAGGTCTTCGACTACACCTATCCGGGCGGACGCGCCCTCTATCGCGACAAGACGTTCGTGGAGCAGGTGAACAATCCCATCTTCGCCAGTTGCTGCTCGGCCGACTCGGTTTACAATCCGGACTATCGAAATTTCGCTCCGCGCGCGGGCGTGGCCTGGCGGCCGCTGGCCGGGTCCAGCCGTTTTGTGGTGCGCGCCGGCTATGGAATTTTCTACGATGTTCTCGACCGTTACTATGACACCTTGCCCTATACGGTCAACCAGCCCTACATTCTGCCAACTTTACCCACCGCTAACGGACTGGAGAGCCAGCCTCCACTGGACATGCGGACGCTGTTTCCCGCTCCTTTGCCGATCGGGCAGCGGCAGTTTGTACCGCCGTACTGCCAGGCACCGGCTACTACATCCACCGATCCCGCGACCGGAAAGATCACCGTGACTAACCAGTGCTTCGGGCAGGGTCTGCAATACGCTTCGCCTAACAACAAGACTCCCTACACTCAGAACTGGGGACTGAATCTTCAGTTCGAGCCCCGCCAGCGGATGCTGGTCGAAGTGGGCTACCAGGGCAGCCACGGGCTGCGCGGGCAGCGCCAGGCCCAGGCCAATAACGCGGTGTTGCCGCCGGATCAGGGCAATCCCAACAACAGCCTGCTGTTCGCATCGCAGTGCCCGGCGGGCACCTATCCCACCACCTGTTCGCCGATTCAGACGCGCGTCCCGTATGCGAACTTCATCCCCCAGTTGGCCACGTATCTGAATGACAACCAGTCCAGCTACAACGCCCTCACCATGAAACTGGAGCAGCGCTTCCAGAACGGACTGCAGTTGCTCACCGCCTTTACCTGGAGCAAGACGCTGGATGAAATCTCGGAGATCCAGACGCAGGGAGGCAATGTCAAAAACACTCCGCAGTATGCCTATCGCAAAGACCTGGAGCGCGGCCTGGCCTCTTACGACCAGACCCGCCGGTTCATCACCAGCCTGTTGTACGAACTGCCCTTCGGCAAGGGCAAACCATGGCTCAGCTCCGGCACCCTGGTCGACACCGTTCTGGGCGGCTGGCAGGCAAACACGATCCTGACTTTTGCAGACGGGCTGCCCTTTACGATCTCGTGCTACTGCGGAGATCGTGCCCAGGTAGGCAACGACCGCAACGTCGAGCGTATGAACGTGGTGAGCGATCCTCTGCCCAGCGGCTTCCAGAAGACGATCTACCGGCAGTTCGATACGGCGGCATTTCAGACTCCCGCGCTGGGAACCTTAGGCACAGTGGGCCGCAACACGATGCGCGGTCCGGGGCAGCGCGCGGTGGATCTCTCGTTATTCAAAAACTTCCGGTTCCGGGAGCGCTTCGCCGTGCAGTTTCGCGCCGAAGCCTTCAATCTGATGGCCAGCCCCTACTACATCAACATCTATCCGGGCTACAACGCCTCGGCTACCGATTTCGGGTCGCTCGTCCCGGCCGGCGGAGACAAAGGGAACCTGTTCAACCCGCGCCTGTATCAGATGGCCTTGCGTTTTATGTTCTGAGCTCCTGTTTCAGCCAGCTTAGGCTAGCTTATAGGATCGAGAAGACGGAGGCTGGGTCCCCTGCGCCGTGGAAACTGGAAGTTGCAAATGTCCTGGAGATGGGTGTCCGTCGCGGGCGCCACGATGCCGCCCTTTCGGGACGCGACACTTGCGGATTTGGTCATCTTAGCGCAGCGGCTCCGACTTCCGCTGGCCACGCTGGATAAGGACCTTCGCCGCTCCGCCGCTGCCGAGTCTGTCAGTCTCTTAGGCCAGGAGCTGGGACGTCGACTGAAGTCGACGCTGCACGCTTGAAGCGTGCGCTACCTTAAAAATAGTATTTCAGGGCGAACTGGATTACTCGTTCCGAGGGATTGTAGCCGTAGTCGCTGGCCGAAGTGATTTTTCCGGCCAGTGGATTGGTGGCCGGGTACATATTCGGATCGTCGAATTGGGGATGATTGAAGGCATTGAAGAACTCTGAGCGGAGTTCCACGCGATGGCCTTCCCGAATGCGGAAGATCTTCGTGAAGACCATGTCCCACTTGTTCAGCCCGCTGCCCTGAATCGTCCCCTTTCCGGCATTGCCCAGCATCCCGGGCGCCGGATTCACCAGTTTGCTCACGTCGAACCAGGCGTTGATGGTCCGCTCGCCTCTCGACAGATTGGGATTGCCTAACAGGTTCGGCCGCGATCCCGTGAACTGCGCGCCGAACTGCGAGGGAGTCAGGTAGGCTCCCTCGGTGAATGTGCCGATCGCTCCAACCTGCCAGCCCCCCACGAGTTTGCCCAGCAGATCATTGCGATGCTTCAGGAAGGGCAATTCGTAGAGGGTGCTCACCACCAGGCTTTGAGGACGATCGAAGACCGCGGGACCTTTGTTGGCGGCGATATTCTTGATGGTTTGCGGCCCGAACGGACCGGCTCCGTTCGCGACCCCGGCGCCGCTCGAATCCAGGTCGGTGAGCGTCTTCTGGAAGGTATAGGCGGCCAAGACCGTGAAGCCGTTGGCCAGGCGGCGCTCCAGGCGCGCCTGCAAGCCGTTATACGTGGCATTCCCGCGCGATTCCAGGATATTCACCGCGCCCAGCGCCGGGTAAGGATAGTTCAGCGTGAAATTGGGAGGCTGCGGCGGGAAGGGATTGACCTCGTTGTAGTTCAGGACGCTCGAAAGATGGGAGCTTTTGGAACCGTGATAGGCCACTTCGAGGACCGTATCCTTGGTGAGCAGATACTGCGTGGTCGCGTTCCACTGCTGCACCTGGCCATCGCGGAAATTGCCCTGCACGCCGGTACGGTTGTTGAAGACCGCTTGGGTGAGGTTGGCCAGCGGGTTATCCACGGTGAACTGCGGCTGCGGATTGGTGGGATCGGCCGGCCGCACGGTGCGATTATAAGAGACGCCGAAGGGGTTCTGGTATCCTTCGGAGCGGAAGCTGACGATGATCTCCGGCGCATAAAAGATGCCGTAGGCGGCTCGCAGCGTCAGACGATTGCTGCCTCGCGGGCGCCAGGCCAGGCCGACCCGGGGCGCGAAGTTTTTGTAGTACTGGCTGGTCAGACTGCGCGATACCCCGTTTTGGCCGGCAAAAAGCTGTTGGCCGGTGGCAAGGTCGAAGGTGGCGATCTGGTCGTAGCGATCGACGGGCTTGCCGTAGTATTCCCAGCGCAGCCCCAGATTGGCGGTCAGGTTCGGAGTTACCTTCCAGTCGTCCTGCACATAGGCCCCGATGTTCTTGTACAGGTATCTCTGGACGTACGGCGACGTCTGCACCGAATAGCTGCTGGGGTAGCCAAGCAGCAGATCCGCCATGGCGTTGAACCGGGTCAGGCTGGTGGCCGGCGGAGGCGCCGTGAACATTCCGGAGAAGCCGTAAGCGCCGTTGGGCGTACCCCACTGGGTGGAGCTCATGCGCTTGGCTTGCAGCGAAATGCCGGCCTTCCAGGTGTGCGAGCCGTGCACGATGGAAAAATTGTCCACAAACTGATCGGATTGCGTGACCCACCGGAATACCGCGTTATTCGAGGAGTAGCCAATCTCGGGATATCCGCTGGGCGTCATGGAAGGCGCCGCCCAGGTCAGCGGTTGCGTGGCGACGCCCTGGATCCCCAGTTCCTCGATCCAGTTTCGCTTGAAGGCATCGGTTGAGTTGCGATTCCGCCGGAAGCGCACATAGCCGACATTGGCCTCATTGATGATATTGGGACTGAAGATGTGAACGTTGCCGATGGCTGCCTGCACGTTCGCGTCATCCTGAATCTGGTCGAATCCCGGGAAGGCCGCGGAGAGCGCCTGCCCCACACCCTGGCTGAACGGGGAGTTCAGTGTAAAACGTCCCCACAAGCTGTCTTTGGAGGTCAGTTGGTGATCGACGCGAAGGGCGGGGACGTTGTTATCGTTGCGTCCTTTGGGCGTGCCGTAATAGTTCCGGGCGGGATCGGAGCTGTTCGGAACCGGGTAGAGGTTTGCCAGCGCCTG
>CAZMRK010000661.1:0-6243 GCA_964568355.1 uncultured Solibacteraceae bacterium
CCGAGTACAGCTCCCGAGCGGTACGATTCCTGGGGGAGGCCGGGGCTTTCCCGGCGAATGAGAGCATCCCCTACGACCTGTTACGGGACGGTCTGCTCCCGGGCGCCTTTGTCTCACTGTTGATCCCAACCGCGTTTCAAGGTGTAATCGGGAGTGGAGAGGTCATCAATCCGTATGCCGGGGTCCTTCCGCTGATTTTTGCGATCGCGGGCATTTGGGCCACTTGGGAGTGCCGATGGACTAAGTTCCTGACCCTCCTGGCGCTTGTCTCTTTTCTCTATTCCTTGGGCGGCTTTTCGGCATTGCACGGTTTGCTGTATACCGTGATCCCCCGACTGTGGATGGCGCGCGAAGCCGGCCGGATCGTATACCTCACGAACTTCGCACTTGCGATTCTCACGGCTTTCGGTGTGCAGCACCTGTTCTCAGACTCCGTTCGGACGGTAAATTGGGCTGGCCTGCAGCGGGTTTATACTTGGGTCGTCGTCGCAGCCGGAGGAATCCTGCTGGTTGGCGCAGTCTTAGGGCGGCCGGCTTTGAGCCCCTGGATCCATTTCTCTCTATTGATGATGATTCTCTCCTACGTCCTCTTTTCCTACATCATCCGCGGCAACGGAGGCCGTTCCGTCCAATTCTTAGCGGTGGCGCTGACTCTTTTCGATCTCGCCGCCTTCGATTGGAGCGCTGCAAACAAGAGAGAGACGGCACGCACCGGGATAAATCATTTCGAGCGGTTGTTCAGTTGCCGGCGAGCTGTCGAGTTTCTGAGAGCACAACCGGGCTTCTTCCGGGTGGAAGTAGCAGCTGATCCCACACCCAACATAGGCAATTTCTTCGGCGTTGAAACTACCTATGGCGCCGGCGTAACGATCCCAACGGATTATTTCGCGATCATGGGGCGGCGCGAGCTGCTAAATGTCCGATATCGTCTCACCCCGGCATCGGCCAAGGAACCTGGCACGGTGTGGTCGGATGCCGTCTGGCAGATCCAGGAGGTCCCGAATCCTTCTCCCCGCGCGTGGCTGGTTCACCAGGCCACGGTTGAGACGTCACCGGATCGCTGCCGCACGCTACTGTCCGATCCCCAATTTGACCCGCGACGAATCGCCATCATAGACAGCCCCGTTTCACTGGACGCCGCAGGGTCCGACGGTCACGAAGCCGCAGTGTTCTCGCGGCTCGCGCCGACCAGCATCCAGGTGCATGTACATGCTGTTTCGCGCGCACTTCTGGTATTGAGCGAAACCTACTATCCTGGCTGGCGGGCGACTGTGAACGGAATACCGCAGCGCATCTATCGAACAGATGTCGCCCTGCGCGGAATTGTCGTTCCGTCAGGTGATAGCGAAGTAGTTCTGCACTACACTCCTCTGTCCATCTATCTCGGCGGGGCGTTGAGCGCTGCCACCTTCGGGTGCGTACTTGCAGCCTGGGTCGTCGCGTCCCGTCACCGCTTCCGGCTGAGGTGGAGGCGGCGCCCGGAATAGATAGTCCGCAAGCGGACAGGACTCTAGTCGCATGCCTGGCTCCTTCGACTGAGGCGTATGATCGGACACTGGCCGCCGGGGAGGTGAAATTACTTACAGGAAACCGGAATCAGGAGTGCCGTCCTACGTCACGACCCGGATAATGTAGTTGACGTGTAGTTGCATCGTAGCTGGCAAGGGTCTTATAGAAATTTATGGAATTCTCGCGATCTCGCGGAGAGATGGCGCTATTGGTGGGAACGGCGCTATTCGCGATAGCCTGGCTGGCCGCACGCGCCTGTGTACAATCGGTCACCATCGACGAGGCCGATAGCTATCTTGCCTTTGCGAGGCCGGACTGGCCGGCGCACTGGTATCCGGCGGCGGCCAATCACGTACTCAACACCGTTTTGGTGCGCCTGTCGACGCGTTTGTTCGGACTGTCCCACCTGACCTTGCGCCTGCCGGCCTTGATCGGCGCGGTGATCTTCGTAATCTGCTGCCTGCGCTTCTGTATCCGAATGGCTGCGCCGGCCTGGGTGCGCTGGGTCCTGCTGCTGTGCCTGACCTACAATCCACTGGTGATGGATCACCTGGTGGCCGCGCGCGGCTACAGCCTGGCCTTGGCGCTGCTCATGACGGCCGTGCTGATGGCAGCCGGCTGCTTGCTATCCGATGAGCCGGGCGAGGAAACCCGGCTCTACCGGCGGGCGGCGGTCGCATCCGCCTGTGCCGCCCTCTCGTTCAGCGCGAATTTCTCTTTCGCGTTCGTGAACGCAGCGGTGATGGCGCTATTCCTGGCGTGGACCTGGAGACGGGCGGCCTACCGCGGCAGGCTGGCCGCGGCCGGCCTGCTGCCGGGCTTCGCAGTCGTGCTCGTGATCTGCTCCTCGGTCCTGTGGAAGTGGCCCAAGGGAGAGCTCGCCTATGGCGCGCACTCCTTAGCCGAAATGTGGGACGGCCTGGTGGCCTCCTCCTTTTTTGAGTTGAACGAGAACCTGGTTAATCCGCTCCTGCTCGATGGCTTGCGATACGTCCAGCCGGCGCTGCCTGCAGCGCTGCTGGCGGTGTGCGCGGCCCGGATATTCGTGATTCTGCGGACAAGGCGCGCCTGGCTGCACACAACCGGCCGGAGGCCCGAGCGCATGGTGTTCTACCTGGGTGCGGTTCTGGCAATTTGCCTGCTCCTCCACTGGCTGGCCCTGCACTTCTGGAACCTGCCGCTGCCCCTCAATCGCACCGCGGTCTTCTTTGTGCCGCTGTTCCTCCTGCTGATGGGCTTCGCTATTGTAGTGCCGGGCCGGTCGCGCTGGAGCGTAGCCACGCGTGTCGCGGGCATGACCGTGCTCTCGCTGGGGGCGTTCTTCTTTCTCGGCTGCCTGCGGCTCTCTTACTTCCGGGAATGGAAATTCGACGCCGACACCGCCCCGGCCTACCGCATGCTGGACCAGCTATGCCGCAGCGAAGGCATCCACGAGGTACCGGTGGAGTGGCGTTATCTCTCCAGCCTGAATTTCTATCGCGTCATGTACCACGGCGAAACATCGCTGTCTTTCGCGGCGCCGGCGGCCACGTTTCCGGAAACGAACCGTTATCCCGAGAATCGGCAGGTGTACGTGCTCTTCTGGCCTGTTGACGAAGCATTCGCTCGCAGCCAGCAACTCGAAATCGTCTTTCGTGGGACCCGGAGCGACCTGGTGATCGCGCGCCGTGCCCGCTCAGATCTTCAGAAACAGCTTGCGCCGGTACATCCAGAAAAGCATCAGCCAATAGGTAAGTAAGATGGCAGCGCCGAACACGAAAGGCTCCAGACCGGCGCCGAAGATGCGGAATGGAGCCGGTCCCAGGTGGATCCGGAACGAATCGGCGACGAAGCGATCGCACAAGTGGGCGATCAGGTAAGCGGCAATAGAGTTCATCCCCACCACCACCAGCGGGAACGCCCAGCGGCGATACCCTTTGACCTCGATGAGCCAGCAGAAGGCAGCCAACAGAAGGAAACAGGCGCCTCCGCTAAATAGCGTCCACGAGGGAGTCCAGATGCGCTTGACCACCGGACAGACTCCGGCCACGTGCAGCAGCAGGCCCGCGGCAATACCGGCCCCACCGGCAAGCAGCAGCCGCCGCATCGGCATTTGCGGCGCGGCGGAGCGCAGCCAGCGGCCTGCCGCAAGGCCCAGGATCATGGTTCCCAGCGTCGGGATGAAACTGAGCGTGAGATAGCCGCCGCCGTTGGCGACGAAGGGGCGCGTACGTGGAAAGAGGTTCAGAAACCACTGGTCAAAAGCCAGACCGAGATTGGCGTTCTTGTCCCAGTGGGCCGCGAAGCCGGCGTAGTGGTGCCAGTCCGCAGGCACGCCGACGGCCTGGAAGTCATAAGCGGGGCCGGGCACCGGATAGAGCGCCCAGGCAGCCCAGTAGCCGGTGAGAATCACGGCGAGTGCGATCCATTGCCAGCGCGGCGGGCGGAAACCCAGCAGGAACAGGAACGGGTAGCCGAGTCCGATCTGCGTAAGCGTGTCCTCAAACGTGAAATTGGTCTGGGGACTGTGCGTGGAGCGCAGGAAAATGCCCAGCGCGATCAATAACAGCGAGCGCCACAGCGCGTGGGCGAACAGTTTGCCAAACGTGCCGCCCTTGGCCACGCGGCTCGCGATCGAGTACGGCAGCGCCACGCCCACCAAAAACGAGAAGGAGGGCTGAATCAGGTCGTGCAGGGAGCAGCCCGCCCATTCCACATGAGTCTGGTTATAGGCCAGGATGGCCCAGAACCAGTTGCCGGGAAAGGACTGCGCAACGCGGGCGAAGCTCAGCACTTCGCCCATCATGAGGAGCATGACCAGACCGCGATAGGCATCTACCGCAATGTTGCGGGCCGGTTTGGGAACCGCAGCGGCCGGAGGAGCGATCGGCGCAACCTGATTGACAACAGCATCCACGGGCATCGGACAACCTCCCACTGACGGCAGCATCGGCTGCAAGTCACGCCACTAGTATAGGGCATTTTCTGGATGGCTTACCGGGCGGAAACCATGCGCAAAGCGTCTCCGAACCACGGCCGTCAGGGAGTGCTCCTGGGCTGCTTCATCAGATCCAACTCCGGCGCTTCGCGGCGGCACTGCAGGCAGACCGCAACCGCAAGACCCAGCGCCCAGCAGATCAACCCCACATAGACCGAGGCCGGGCGATAGCGCATGGCAATCTGGTGGCTGCCTTTTTCCAGGACGACGCCCCGGATCACCGTATTCACACGCCAGATCGGGACCGTCTTCCCGTCCACCTGGGCGTGCCATCCGGGATACCAGTTGTCGCCGACCACCAGCATTCCCTTGCAGCCCATCTGAGCGCGTAGCGCCACCGTGGACGGACGCCTGTCGATCCAGGTAACGCGATCCGGGCTTTCACAGCGATCGAGCGAAGGCGCGGCGCCTGCCAAAACAGCAGTGTCGCGTAGGTCGAAAGCGCCATCGCGCACCAAACCGGCCCCGCGGTCCTCATCCGGCGCGGTGAGCAGATGGTGGACGGTCCAGGCGCGCGGGAAGGCAGCGGGATTGGCAAAGACCTTGATGCCCGACCGGCTGGTGAACAGATCCTGCTGGCCGGCACGGTTGGAAGCGCGGCTGACGGTATAGTTCACGCCGTACATCTGCAGCAGCCGGTCCTGCCACCAGTTCAAGCGGTGGCTCTGCTCGAGAATACTGGGGAGATAGCCGCCGGTGGTCTCCAGGCCGTACCAATCGCCAAAATTGAAGGCCAGGTCTTTGGGATTGACTTCGACGCGAAACGGGCCGGGGCGGGAGCGGAGGAAAGCGGCGAGGTCCCGGGTCTGGTAGAGAGGGCCGATGAAGCTCATGCGGCTGGAATCGCGTATGTGCGCCCAGACCCAGCCGACCTTGTTACCCTGCTCCACGATGAGCAGCAGGCACAGAAAGGCCAGCATGGATTCGCGTCGCACCAGGCCGCGGCCCCAGGAGCGATAGAGCCAGGCGAGCAGCAGCGCGACCAGGGCGATAGTCGCCGGGCGCGGGTCGGCCTCCGCCAGAGTGCTGGAAACGGTGGGCCGCAGATAGAGCAGCACCGCAAAAATTCCGAACGTAATTCCGCCAAACCACGCCAGCATGGCGGGAATCCGGCTCAAGCACACCGGATCCGGACGCGAGAGCAGCAGGTGAGCGCCGATGGCGGCCAGGGCGGCGACGGAGAAGTGAAAAACGCTCAGTGCCACGATCGGAGAGCGCGATTTTTCGACCAGCGGGCAGAGCGCATAGAGCGGCCCGTATAGCACTCCGTGGCCCGCCATCGCATAGAACAACGCTGCCAGGCCAAGCAGCACGAACAGACGCACCTCGATGCGTCGCAGGCCGGCAACAACAGCAAACGCAGCCAGACTGGCGCCAACCGTGCCGACGAACGGGTCGCTATAGAAAACGCCTTCGGGCATCAGTAGGTAGAGCAGGTCTACGGCGCGCAAACCGGCGCTAGTGTGTTCCGGAAACTGTACTTTGTCCTGCCAGCGAAGCAGCCCGGTCCCGGTCCAGCGAACCGCCTGCCTGCCGTATTCGATGGCGGGGAGCACCTGGAGAGCGCTCACCAGCGCAAGCGTAAGAAGCATCGTTCCCAGGCGCAAGATCCCACGCGGATGATGGCGGCGCGCCAGAACATACGCCGCCATCACTCCCACCGCGGCCAGAGTCAGAATCAGCGAAGGCCCGTGATGTCCGCTCAGCCAGGAGAAGCCCAGCGCTACGCCCGCCCAGGCGGCATCCTTGATGGGCGA
>CAZMRK010000662.1:0-28560 GCA_964568355.1 uncultured Solibacteraceae bacterium
GTTAGTGCCATCTTCTGCCGCCCGTTTACCAGTGCTACACCCGCTGGCGCGCTCACAAAAGGAAAAACCTTCTTCAGCACCTGGATGTCGGGAGAAACTACGCCCTTCAGTCCGGTATCCTGCATGAATCCCGGCGCGAACCGCGGCTGCTCGATGGGAACTGCTACCAGCTTGGTATCCCCCCAATTGAGCTTGGCCATGCGCTTTCCGGCATCCAGGCAGTGCAAGCACTCGGGATCGAAATAATAGATAAAGATTTTGCCGTACTTCAGCGAATATGGCTTGCCGTCCACGGTGATGTAATCCGGCGCCTTCACGCCGGTCTGGCGCGTCACTTCCACACCGTAGGAAACCAGCGAGAATACGACCACGGCGCCCAGGACCAGCGCGGCGCTGCGCAGACTGTGCGAACGTCCTGCCCAGAGCCCGGCCAGCACCGCCAGCACCAGCATGATCGCATCCCCGATGAAAAATCCCGGTCCCACGAAGCGTTTTACCCAGGGGAAGCAACTGCACTCCTCGCCGCGCAGGGCGCTGTAGTTGATGGCAAAGTAGACCATGAATGCCATCAGCAGCAGACCGCCCAGCCAAGCCCCCCAGCGGCGAAAGCGGGGCACCAGCACCAGCACGCCGGCGAACGTCTCGGCGATTCCGAATAGCAGCGCAGTCGGAAGGCTGAGGGCCTCAGGCACGCGTGCCTGCGCCATGCGGACGGCCGCTCCGGGGGCATCGGTAATCTTCCAAAGCCCGGACACGAGGAACACGAGCGAAATCAGAACGGCCGCTACCCAGCCTAAGGCCGTTTTCCAGCCAGGCAGATCAAACGAAGCCAGCGTCTGGTCCGGCTGTGCCATACTGTCGTTCATGGTCCCTATTTTATCCTCTCTTGTGGGGATAGCGGGCGTACCGTTCCAGGACCGGCGCGGCGTGAGCTCCCGCGAAGAATGATTCTCCCCCTTCTTCTCCTCCTCGCCGCGGCCCCCAGAGTCGAACTGGTGGACGAAATCTTCGAGATCCCGCCCGAAGAATGGCGCTATGTCGAGGTGAGCCTCAAGCAGCAGCCTGTCTCGGTGGGCTGCGAATACGAGGTGGAGTCCAGCGGCGGTTCGGTGCGCGTCGCCCTGCTCACTCGCGCCGATATGCTGCGGATGCGCGACGGACGTGCTTACGGAGTGGTCGCCTCCACCGAGTTCGGACCCGCGGGCAGCATGCATCTTCCAGTCCACCTGCCGGGTCAATACGCCCTGGTGGTCGATAATCGCTCTCCTGGCCCCCGTTCCGCCAAAGTCCACCTTCGTGTATATCTGGACTTCTCCCACGAACGCGGGCAAATCGGCACGCTCTCGCGCGGGCGCCAGCTTGCCGTCATCCTGATCAGCTTCAGCGTATTCTTTGGAATCGTGTTCTGGTCCGGGCGCCGGCTGCTGCGCGCTATAAGAGGCTGAACACCTCACGCGCTGCTGCTACGGTTGCCTGGATGTCGTGCCCCGTATGCGCGGCCGAGACAAATGCCGCCTCGAACTGGGAGGGCGCCAGGTAGATGCCGCGCTCCAGCATCCCCCGGAAAAACTTGCCGAATTTGGCCGTATCCGATCGCTTGGCGGATTCATAATCAGTCACGGGCTGGTCCGTGAAAAAGAAGGTGAACATCGAGCCCACGCGATTTACCGTAACCCCCTCCGGAGCTGCCGCAACCAGGGCGGCGGAGCGGTCCTCCAGTCGCGTGTAAACCTCTGGATGGGTCTTCAAATGGCGCAACATCGCCAGTCCGGCCGCCACAGCCAGCGGATTTCCGGAAAGCGTGCCTGCCTGGTAGATCGGTCCCGCCGGTGCCACCCGGCTCATGATGTCTGCCCGTCCGCCGTAGGCTCCTACCGGCAACCCGCCGCCAATCACCTTGCCAAGGGTGGTGAGATCCGGCCGGATACCGAAGCGCTCCTGTGCTCCGCCGTAGGCCACTCGGAAGCCAGTCATTACCTCATCGAAAATCAGCAGCGCGCCGTGGCGGGTGGTGATCTCCCGCAGCGCCTCCAGAAATCCGGGTGCCGGGGGCACGCAGCCCATATTGCCGACCACGGGCTCCACAATCACCGAGGCGATGCTTTTGCCGTGTGTACGAAACGCCGCCTCCACAGGCTCCACCGAGTTGAACGGCAGGGCAATGGTGGTATCGGCGAAGCTCTTGGGCACACCCTGAGTATCGGCGATGCCCAGCGTGGCCATTCCGGAGCCGGCCTTCACCAACAGGGAATCGACGTGACCGTGGTAGCATCCTTCGAACTTCACGGTCACGTCTCGCCCGGTGAATCCGCGCGCGACGCGGATCGCCGCCATGGTGGCTTCAGTGCCCGAGTTCACCAGCCGGACCATCTCCACTGACGGCACGGCATCGCAGATGGCCTGGGCAAGCTCCACCTCCTGCCCGGTCGGCGCGCCGAAACTGGTGCCGATCGCCAGCGCACCTTCGATCGCCGCCACGATCTCCGGGTGGCGATGGCCCAGCAGCAGCGGCCCCCACGATCCTACGTAATCGATGTATTCGTTGCCATCGATATCCCAAAGGTGCGAACCCTGGCCGCGCGCGATAAATGGAGGATTCCCTCCCACACTGCGATACGCGCGGACCGGCGAGTTGACTCCCCCGGGAATCAGCTTTTGGGCTTTCTCGAAAATCGCTCCAGAATTGGTGTGCTTCATCGACGATGTCTTATAGCGGCGGAACGGCTGTCGTGGATTCGCTGAGTTTCCGCGGCACCAGCCGCCCGAGGCCCAGGCTCAGGGCAATCTCAAACAGGCTGCCGTTGAGGTTGCGCATCAGGCGCCGGCGCAGCCCCAGGTACGATTGGGTGCCCGCGAACAGGTCCTGCATCACGGAACAGAATTTCGGGCTGCGCCGTGTAAACTGGACCATGCGCGCCGGGACAGTGCCGAAGAGAAATCGACCCAGGAAAACGCGCTTCGCCAGGCGAGATCCGAACTCCAGGTCGGCCGCAAAATCGCGGCGGAGCATCCGGCGGTACGCTTGCAGCTTTTCCGTTACGCTGTCCAGTTCCGAGAGCAGTGCCCGCGCCGCCAGATCGGCAGACCGGATGGCATAGTACAATCCCTCACCCGTGATTGGGTCGACGAGTCCGGCGGCGTCACCCACCGCCATCCATCCATCGCCTGCCACACGATTACGTTTCCAGCCGGACGTTTCCAGCGAAGGCAGCAGATGGCTATAGAACGGTGCGCCTTTCCAAGAGATCCCTTTCTCCGTCATGTAGACTTCCAGGCGCTTGCGCAGCGCACTGGCCGGTTCTCCTTTGCCACAGATGCCGACCGAGAGGTGGCCGCAGCGCGGAAATACCCAGATGTATCCTTCCAGTCCGCCCAGAAACTGAACATCAATATGCTCCTGAGTCCCGGGTACATAGTAGCCCAGGGCCGACATGGTGTCTTCCGGCCGCAATTGTGTGCCAACGTCGCGCAGCGGATTGCGGGCGCCGGTGGCCACCACGCAGAAGTCTGCCTCCAGCACTCCGGCGTTGGTGCGCAGGTGCCAGCGCTCGCCGTAGCGATTCATCTCCAGAACGCGAGCCTTCTCAATTCGCGCACCAGCCTTTTCGGCTCGCTCGAGGAGCATACGGTTCAGGTCCAGGCGGGAATAGATCAGGAGGGGCTCGCGTAGCCGCAGCTTGCATTCGCCGGCTCGCGGCGCGGCCAGAACGCTTTCGGTGATCAGCTTCTTGGGTGTGTGATTGTCGATCAGGAAGGGATATTCGTGATACGCCTTGTAGGTCAGCCCGCCGCCACAGGGCTTCTCCCATGCCAGTTTCTCATCAAGAACCACCGTCTCCAGGCCCGCCGAGGCCAGCTTTTCGGCGGCGAACGATCCAGCCGGGCCTCCTCCTAGTACGGCCACCCGTTTCATTTCTTTTCCGGATTGCTCGGTACCGCGGGATGCCCCGGAGGCAGTTGTGAGCCCCCAGCCCCGGCACCCGGCATCGGCATGGACATCTCCCCTGCGCCTCCGTGTGGATTCATCCCGGAGCCGCCGTGCGGGTTCTTACCCGAATCGGCGCGGTGCTTCACCACCCAGCGGCTACCCTTCTTTTCGAGTGTGTACCGCATCTCCATGCCCTGGCTAGGATCGTTGCTCCCCTTAGCGGCGAATCTCACCACGGCTTCCGCTTCGTCGTTGCGGAATACCACCGACGTTACATCCACCGTCATCGAGGAGATGTTCAGATTCGTCCGTCCGGAGAGGTAATCCACCACTCCCTGCCGCACGGCTTCTTTATTCTCGATGCCGCGGTTGCACCCGGCCAGAACAACCAGCATCAGGAGAAGACAGGCATTTCTCACGCTACGATTATAACCATGGAACTTCACCGGCCGCCGGATCGAGACAGCTATTCCAGCGTCTCTCGCGGTGAACCGCATCCTGCTCATCTCCCATGGAACAATCTCTGATGAACCGCATCCTCCGGTGGGTGAACCGGGCACTGGCCGTGCTCGCTGTGCTGGCGCTGGTAGCCGCCTACTGGTTTCTCTACCGGCCGCTGCCCCAGACCTCAGGCCGTATACAAGCCTTCGTGGACCAACGCATCGAGGTGCGGCGGGATGCGCGCGGCGTGCCGCACATACGCGCGGCCACCGAAGAAGATGCTCTGTTTGCTCAGGGTTACGTCACGGCTCAGGATCGTCTGTTCCAAATGGACGGCCTGCGCCGCTTTTCCGCCGGCACCTTATCGGAAATCATCGGCCCGGCTGGTCTCGCCGCCGATCAGGAGTCCCGCCGCCTGCGGCTGCGGCGAGTGGCCGAGGCAGCGTATCTCAGCATGCCGCCGCCCGACCGCGCCGCTCTGGCCGCCTATGCTCGCGGGGTAAATGCCTTTATCCAAAGCCACTTGCGCAGCCTTCCCCTGGAATTCACCCTCCTCGGCTACGATCCCCAGCCTTGGAGCGCCGTGGATAGCATCCTGGTGGGACTGCACATGAACCGGACCCTTACCACCTCCTGGCGCCTGGATCTGGAAAAGCGCGCCATGCTGGCTGGCGAAGACCAGGCAAAGGTGAACTATCTCTTTTTCCCGCGGATCGGTGGAGACGTCCAGCCTGGGTCCAACGGCTGGGTAGTCGGCGGAGCCCATACGGCGTCCGGAAAGCCGCTGCTGTCGAACGATATGCACCTGGATTGGAGCCTTCCTGGAATCTGGTATGCCGTGCACCTCCAGGCTCCCGGCCTGGATGTAGCGGGCGTCTCCCTACCCGGAGTTCCGGCCGTGATCGTGGGCCATAACCGGCACATCGCCTGGGGGGTCACCAACCTTGAATTCGATGTCCAGGATCTCTACATCGAGCGCTTCGATGACCGCACCGGACGCTACACGTTTCGCGGCCAGATCGAGCAGGCGCAGGCCGAGCGGGAGGTCATTCGCGTCCGTGGCGGGGAATCCACGGAACTGCTCACCTGGGTGACCCGCCATGGTCCACTCCTGGTTACCGAGGGAAACGACCGCATGAGCCTGCGTTGGACTGCCGCCGATGCGGGTGCCTTCGAGTTCCCCTTCCTGGAGTTGAACAAAGCCCAGAACTGGCAGCAGTTCACGGCCGCCATCTCACGCTTCGCCGGTCCCGGGCAAAACTTCGTTTACGCCGACGTGGAAGGCAATATCGGCTATCACGCCACTGGAAGACTGCCCATCCGGCGGGGTTTCTCCGGCGATGTGCCGGTCGACGGCACTTCCGGTAATTTCGAGTGGGAAGGATACATCCCTTTCGATCAGCTTCCCTCCGTCTACAACCCGCCTTCCGGCATCATCGTCACCGCCAACCAGAACCCCTTCCCGCGCGACTTCCCCTATCCGGTATACGGCCGTTTCGCCCCGCCTTACCGCGCCCGCCAGATCCGCGATCTGCTGGGCGCACGCCAGCGCTGGCGTGCTGGCGAGATGCTCGCCATTCAGAAAGATGTCTACTCCGGCTTCAGCCTCTACCTGGCACGTGCCTTCGTCGCCGCCTATCGGAGCCGCCCTGTTCACGATCTTTCCCTCGAAAACGCCATCGCCCTGCTGTCCTCCTGGAACGGGCAGATGGACCAAAACCAGCCGGCGCCCCTACTTGTGACTCTGGCTTATCAATACCTGAGGAAAGCCGTCGCGGACAGCGCCGCTCCCGGCAAAGGTTTGCTTTACGACTACGCCCTCAACTCGGCCGTTATCGAGGATCTGCTGCGCCGCCGCCCGCCCGGCTGGTTCCCGGACTACGATCAGATGCTCCTGCGCTGCCTCTCTGACGCCGTCGAGGAGGGCGCGCGTATGCAAGGCCGGGACCTGAAACGCTGGCGTTACGGGTCCTACCTGCTGCTGACGATCCGCAACCCCGTACTGCACCAGCTTCCTCTGATCGGCCGGTATTTCGATCTGGGGCCGGTACCCATGTCGGGTTCTCCGACTACCGTCAAGCAGACCACGACGCGCATGGGCCCCTCGATGCGCATGAACGCCGATCTCGCCGATTGGGACCATTCTCTGCTGAACCTTCCCATCGGGCAGTCCGGCCACCCCCTCTCCTCGCACTATCGGGATCAATGGAAGGCATACTACAACGGTCAAAGCTTCCCCATGCAGTTCCGCAATGTCGAAGCCGGCGAGGTTCTGGAGATCGTCCCGAACTCCCGCTAAGATAGTTTTAGTGGCCGGTTTAGGAGTGGGGAAATTCTTCGTCCAAAATTTCGGTTGTCGCGCCACCCAGGCGGACGGCGCCGCGCTCGAGTCGCTGCTCGCGGCCAAGGGCCTGGAGTCGGCCGTGGACCGCAGGGGTGCCGACCTGGTGATCCTCAATACCTGCACGGTCACCTCCACGGCGGATGAAGATGTGCGCCAGACTATCCGGCGTGTCCACCGCGAAAATCCCCTGGCGCGCATTCTGGTCACCGGTTGCTATGCCCAGCGCGCTCCAGAGGAACTGGCAGCACTGCCGGGCGTGGAGTGGGTGGTGGGCAATTCCCACAAAACCCAGATCGCCGACCTGGTCGCCGCCGCACCTTATCATGGCAACATCCTGGTGGGCGATATCTTCGCCCAGCAGGATTTCCTCTCCGCCCCGGTTGCCGACGCGGCCGGAGATCGCACCCGGCCCAACCTCAAGATTCAGGACGGCTGCAACAACCGCTGTTCCTTTTGCGTGATCCCGTACGTGCGCGGCCGCAGCCGCAGCGCTCCCGCCGCCCAGGTCATCGAGCAGGTGCGCAACCTCGCGCAGAGGTACTGCGAAGTGGTCCTCAGCGGCATCAATCTGGGGAGGTGGGGCAGGGAACCGGGTAGTACGATGCGCCTGGCGGACCTCCTGCGGCGCCTGCTTGACGAAACCGGTATTCCGCGGATCCGGCTCAGCTCGGTTGAGCCCATGGATTTCTCCGACGACCTGCTGGGCCTGATGGCCGAATCGCCGCGGATCGCCAAACACGTCCATGCCCCGCTGCAGTCCGGCTCCGACCGCATTCTGCGTCTCATGCACCGGAAGTATCGCCCGCGCCATTACGCCGATCGTATTCTGAAGGCGCGCCGCCTCATGCCTCACGCGGCCATCGGCGCAGACGTGATGGTTGGCTTTTCCGCCGAAACCGACGCCGATTTCGAGGAAAACCGGGCCTTCATCGCCGCGCTCCCGTTCACCTATCTGCACGTCTTCACTTACTCTGAGCGGCCGGGAACGCCGGCCCCGGAATCGAAAGCGCCCGTCCCCATCCCGTTGCGCAAAGAGCGCAACCGCATCCTCCGCGAGTTGGCCGCCGCCAAGAATCTGGCCTTCCGCCAAAGCATGGTCGGGCGTACCCTCTCCGCCGTTACCTTGCATGATCCGGGGATCGCCTTAAGCGACAATTATCTGAAGGTCCGGCTGGCCCAACCCCGCGAGCCTAATCGCATTCTGGATATCAAAATTGGTTCTGTTGGCGAAGGTTCGGTCGACGAAAGCCCCGCTACATCTCCCGTCGTCCTTCCAGTGCTTTCCAGATCGTGACTTCGTCGGCAAATTCCAGGTCGCTGCCTACGGGGATCCCCATCGCGATCCGGCTGACCCGCACCCCCAGCGGTTTCAGCAGTTTGGAAAGATAGACCGCGGTCGCCTCGCCTTCCACCGTGGGATTGGTGGCTACGATCACTTCCTGGATCTCCCCCGATCCGATTCGCTCCACCAGGCTCTTGATTTTCAGTTGCTCCGGGCCGATGCCCCTTAGCGGCGAGAGCGATCCGTGCAGCACGTGATAGATTCCGTTGAACTGCCGCGTGGTCTCGATACCGACGATGTTGTGCGGCTCCTCCACCACGCAGATTACTTTGCGGTCTCGTTCTGGGTCCCGGCAGTATTGGCAGAGGTCGCTGTCGCTGATGTTGTTGCAGACCTTACACAGCCCCAGCTTGTCCTTGACGTCCAGCACCGCCTGCGCCAGGTGCTCCGCGTCCTCGCGGCTCGCCCGCAGCACGTGGAACGCCAGCCTCTGTGCGGATTTTTGCCCGATCCCGGGCAAACGTTTGAATTCGGTAATCAGTCGAGCCAGCGGCTCGGCGAAATCGGGCATAGTTTAGAGAAGGCCCGGAGGCAGACCCATCCCGCCCAGCATTCCGCCCATCTTGGCCTTGGTCTCTTCGTCTACTTTCTTGACGGCTTCATTGCAGGCAGCCAGCACCATATCCTGCAACATCTCGACGTCGCCGGCAACCTCCGGATCAATCTTGACCGCCAGCACGTTCTTCTGCCCGTCCATCTTGATGCTCACCATGCCGCCGCCGGCCGAAGCTTCCACTCGAATCTGCGCGATCTCCTGCTGCAAGCGTTCCTGCATCTGCTGCGCCTGCTTCATCATCGCCTGCATGTTACCGGGTAATTTCACGTCGTCACTCCTTTAGATTCCGTACCGTGCGGACCTCGCCGCCGAACAGTTCGCGAAAGCGCTGCACCTCGGGATTGGCCAGCGCCCGCTCCACTACCTCTTCTTCTTTCTTGGTTTTCGATTCGAGCGGAGCGGTTTCCGCGGCGGCTACCTCGCCGAAGGTGACTTTGACCTTCAGCGGCCTGGCACCCATCTGCCGCAGGATTTTTTGAATCTCGTCCGCCTTGATTGCCAGCGAATGCTCCCGGGGCGTGGTGATTTGCAGTTCGCTGCCGGCCTCCACTACGCGGGAATGCTCGATCGCATCGGCCGTGAACGGCATCCCGGCCTCCATCAGCGCGGAGTGCAGACGCTCGCGCCAGCCTCCCGTCTCCCCGGCCGGCCCTGATTCCTGCGGAGTCTTGGGAGACTCCTCCGGCGCAATCTTGGACGTCTCCGGCGGATGCTCCGGAGGAAATGTAGCCGCTTTCTTCGCCCGGTCCGCCTCAAATGGGGACGGTCCGCGCGGCGAGGCCGGCCGGGACATCGGCGCCGGAGGAGGGGAAGTTACAGCGGCGGCCCGGGACGCCGGCTCCGCCGGCCGGTTGCCCAGGCCCGCCAGAGCCTCCTCAATCGAGATCAGCCGTCCCGCCTGGACCAGCTTCAATAACCCCAGTTCCAGGTGGAACCGCGGCTGAAGCGAAAACTGCAAGTCGCGGAACAGGTCCAGGGTCAGTTGCAAATAGCGCGTCAGGTCCTCTTCCGAGAACTGAGTAGCGATCTCGGCCAGACGTGCCCGCTGCGCCGACGAGGCTGCAACCAGCCGCGTCTCGGCGCCGGCGATGCGTGCCACCAGCAGGTTCCGGAAATAGCGCGCGAGTTCCCGGCTGAAATGTTGCAGATTGTGCCCGTTGCGCTCCAGTTCGTCCACCATCTGGAGCATCCGCGTCGAGTTGCTCTCGCGCAGTGCCTGGGTAACCTGGTCCAGCGAGTCGAGCGAAAAGGCTCCCAGCAAGCCGCGCACCTCGGCCGCCCCGAGCTTGGAGCCGCAGCAGGCAATCGCCTGGTCCAGAGCCGAAAGCGAATCCCGCACGCTGCCTTCTCCGGCCTGTGCCAGCACCGCCAGCGCATCCGGGTCGGCCTCGATGCCCTCCTGGTCGCAAATCCAGGCCATGCGCGCCACCAGATCCTCGAAATCCACCGACCGGAAGCTGAAGTGCTGGCAGCGCGAGGCGATGGTCGCCGGGATCTTGTGCGCTTCGGTCGTACACAGCACGAATACCGCCCAGGAGGGCGGTTCTTCGATTGTTTTCAACAGCGCGTTGAAGGCTTCATTTGTGATCTGGTGTGCTTCGTCGATGATGAAGACCTTGTAGCGGTCCCGGGCTGGCTGATACCGTACGTTTTCGCGCAGCTCGCGCATCTCATTGATGCCTCGATTGGAAGCCGCGTCGATCTCGATTACGTCCACCGATCCGCCAGCGCTGATCTCCTTGCAGCTCGCGCATTCGCCGCAGGGCGTCACCGTGGGCCCCTGGATACAGTTCAAACAGCGCGCCAGAATCCGCGCTACCGTGGTTTTCCCCGTTCCCCGTTGGCCGGAAAAGATATAACCATGGGCGATGCGCCCCTGCGCGATCGCATGTTCCAGGGTTGTCTTGACGTGCTCCTGGTTCACCACGTCCTGAAACGATTGGGGTCGGTATTTCCGGGCTATGACCTGGTACATGGGTGGGAATATGCCAAGCCCCGGGTGATCCGCGGCACACGGGTTAAACCACTACCGTTGCTCCCTTCCGGACCTGGCGGGGTTTGCGGCCGCCCGTTGCACGGAGCCCGAGACCTGGCAACTACCCATCCTAACACGCGGGCGAGATCTCGCCTCCCCTGGGATACCATAATTGCATGCCGGATCTGGTGCGCTACTCGATTCAGGACGAAGTCGCCGTCATCACCGTAGACAATCCTCCGGTTAACGCGCTCAGCCCGGGCGTCCCGGAAGCCATAAGCGAACTGGTGGCCCGCGCGTCCGCCGATCCGGCTGCTCTTGCCATCGTCCTGGTGGGCGCCGGAAACACGTTCATCGCCGGAGCCGACATCCGCATCTTCGCCACTATCCCCGATCGTGCCGCCTCCCTGGAACGCTCCCGCAAGATCCACGCCCGCCTGCTGGAACTGGAAAATTGCCCTAAACCGTTGATCGCCGCCATCCACGGGACGGCTCTCGGCGGCGGCCTCGAATTCGCCATGGCCTGCCACTACCGCGTGGCCGTTCCCTCCGCCCGCGTCGGGCAGCCGGAAGTGCTGCTGGGGATCACTCCCGGAGCTGGCGGCACACAGCGCCTGCCGCGTCTCGCCGGCGTCTCCACTGCGCTCGAGCTGTGTACCCAGGGCCAGCCTATCCCGGCTGCCCGGGCACTAGCCGAAGGCATCCTCGACCAGATCGTCGCCGGCGACCTGCTACTCGGAGCCATTGCCTTTGCCCGTTCCCGGGCCGCCGCCGGCCAGACCCGTCGGTCCCGCGATCTCGATGCCAAAATCCGCGACCGCGAAGCCGGGCTCGCCGCCTGCGCCGCTACTCGTGCCGGACTCGCCAAAATTGCTCGCGGCGCCCGTGCGCCCTACGCCTGCCTGGATGCGATCGAAGGTTCCCTCACCCTCGATTTCGCTGCCGGCTGCCGAAGGGAAATTGAAATCTTCGCCGATTGCGTGCTATCCCGCGAATCGCGCGACCTGGTACGCCTGTTCTTCGCCGAGCGCGAAGCCGCTAAAGTACGCGGTATCCCCCGCGAAGCTTCCGGAGTGGAGATTCGTTCTGCTGCTGTAGTGGGCGCCGGAACCATGGGCGGAGGTATCGCGATGTGTTACGCTAACGCCGGCATTCCTGTGCTTCTGCGCGAGATCAGCCAATCCGCGCTGGATCGCGGAATGGCCGTCATCCGGCGGAACTATGAGACCTCCGCCGCCAAAGGCAGGCTCACTGCCGAGCAAGTGGAACAATCCATGTCCCGTATCCACCCCACGCCCGGCTGGGACGGCTTCGATCAGGTCGATCTCGTGGTGGAGGCCGTCTTCGAAGACCTGCCGCTCAAACAGGCCGTCTTCGCCGATCTGGGCCGCGTCACCCGGCCGGATTGCGTCCTGGCCTCCAATACCTCTACGCTCGACATCGATCTCCTGGCGGAGGCGAGCGGCCGTCCCACCGCCTTTGTCGGCCATCATTTTTTCAGCCCTGCCAACGTGATGAGGCTGCTCGAAATTGTGCGCGGCGCCCAAACCAGCCCCGAGACGGTCGCCACGTCCATGAAGCTGGCCAAGAAACTGGGCAAAGTGGGTGTGCTGGTAGGCAACTGTTTTGGATTTGTCGCCAACCGCATGTTGGCTTACTACCTGCGGGAGTCACACCTGATGCTGGAAGAGGGTGCCACCATCGAGCAGATCGATCGCGCCCTCACCGATTTCGGCTTCCCCGTTGGACCATATGCCATGCAGGACATCGCCGGAATCGACGTAGGCGCGCGCATCCGCCAACATCTGCGCGCTTCAGGAAAGACCCGTGCCGAAGGCCCACAATCGGTCATCCCCGATCAGCTTTTCGAGATGGGCCGCTACGGGCAAAAGACCGGAGCCGGCTGGTACCGCTATGAGCCGGGCAGCCGCCGTCCCATTCCTGACCCGCTGATCGAGGAACTGGCGCAGCAGGCGGCCTCCGCTCGCGGCATCGCCCGCCGCCATATCGATTCGCAGGAAATTGTCTCGCGCATCCTCGCCGCCCTAGCCAACGAAGGAGCCAATCTGCTGGCCGAAGGCATCGCGCAGCGTCCCGGAGACATCGATGTGATCTACGTCCACGGATTCGGCTTCCCGCGTCATCAGGGAGGCCCTATGGCCTACGCCGATCGCCAGGGCCTGCCGCAAGTGCTATCCCAGATAAGAGAATACCGGCGCCGCTTCGGCGACCACTGGAAGCCCGCCTCGCTGCTCGAAGCTCTGGCCGCGGCCAACAGGACGTTCTATTGAGTATTTGGTTCCTGTCTTCGTGATCCACGTCGATCGGCGGGTGCCTGGTTTATGCGCTAATCCGCCCCGCCAGCCACTTGCTGGCCTCGGGATACCTCATCCACGCCATGCCGACGGTGTAAGTGCAATGCAGCGCCTCGTTCTCGTCGCCCGGCTCGTAGTCTTCAGTCGGCACGCTGTCCGGCGCCTCCCGCCGCGCCAGGTGCTCCGCCACATGCGGATTCTGCTCTTGCGCGATAGCCAGGGCCGTCGCGGCGCCCTGTAGATCCTCGGAAAGATAGCGCTCCAGGATCGCGGCCCACAACATCGGGGCCGATTGATCTTCGGCGAACCGTGTCAATAACTCGCGGGCCTTTTCCAGTTGGCGTTCCTGCAGGTAGCACGCCAGCAGCAGGTCGCGTGCCCCGTAGTTGTCGTCTGGATCGAGGCGTAGCATCGCCTCGAAATGACCGATCGCCTCCGGCGCCCGGTTGGTCAGGCGCAACAGATCCCCGACGCGCGAATGGACCCGCATATAGGGGCTTAGCTCCAGCAGATCCCAGAACGGGCTGCGCTGCGGCCTCGCCAGGATAGCTTCCGCCGCCTCATCGCTCGCCCGCACGGCCGGTTGGAGCTGCGCAATCATCTCTTCCGGTGTCTCTGCATGACACTCCGCGATCACCTGCATCGCATCCACGCAATTCGGATCGAGCTTCAGCGCCTGCTCGGCAAAAGAGAGCGCCTCCTCTTCATCCTCAGCCTCCAGCGCCTCGTAAGCGAACTCCTGCGCCATGCCTTTGGGATCCTTCTGCAGCGCAGCGGCGGCGCGCTTCAAATCAGACTCGGAAAGCGTGGCCATGAAGGCTCCGGCTGCTTCGGCATCTGCAAAATCCTGCTTCCCTGCCAGCCGCCGCACATGCCGAAGCATGCGCTCCATTTGCAGATACGATCCGAACTCTACCTCTTCCTCATCCGGAAGTTCGTGCTCGTGAACGTGATGCCGATGCTTTTTCGAGGACATGCCAGGCTCAAGTGTAGCATGCGTCTCCGGCAGGCCCTCTCTACTGCTTCGTCTCCGCTGATTTCTGCGCGAGATGGCTGTGATGGCGGCTGTACGTGAAATAGATCACCTGTCCGATCACCAACCAGATGATCAGCCGCAGCCAATTGTCGATGCCCAGCGAATACATCATGGCGAAATTCCACACGATGCCGAGGATCGGTACCAGCGGCACCAGCGGCGTTCGGAACGGCCGAGGGGTATTCGGATTCTTGCGCCGCATCACCCAAACGCTCGCGCAGACGATCACGAATGCGAACAAGGTGCCGATGCTGGTCATGTGTCCCACAACAGAGAGCGGCAGGAAGGCCGAAAACGGGGCCACGAAGGCACAGAACAACAGATTGGATCGCCAGGGCGTCAGGAACTTCGGATGCACGTCCGAAAATACTTTGGGAACCAGACCGTCGCGGGACATGGAATAGAACACACGGGATTGCCCCAGCAGCATCACCAGAATTACGCTGGTGAACCCGGCAATGATCCCCAGCTTGACCATCGTGTTCAGCCACAAGTACGGCGTCTTATCGATTGCCACTGCCACCGGCGCGGCTACCCCCAGCTTGGTGTAGCTCACCATACCGGTCAGCACCGTTGAGAACAGCACGTAGAGGATCGTGCATACCACCAGCGAGCCGATGATTCCGACCGGCATGTCCTTCTGCGGATTCCGCGCCTCTTGCGCCGCGGTCGAGACCGCGTCGAAGCCGATGTAGGCGAAGAAGATGGTGCCCGCTCCCGCCATGATCCCACTGATCCCGAAGCGCCCGAAAACGCCTTCGTTCGGCGGAATGTAGGGCGTGTAGTTGCTCTTGTCGATGTACAGCCAACCCAACCCGATGAACACCGCCACTACCGCCAGCTTGATGACCACGATCACCGCATTGGTCCGCGCCGATTCTTTGATGCCCACCATCAGCAGCAGTGAAATCATCACGATGATAAATACCGCCGGCAGGTTGACGACTCCATGCAGCGTGCGCCC
The DNA here is from genome assembly GCA_964568355.1 of uncultured Solibacteraceae bacterium. GTDB lineage: Bacteria > Acidobacteriota > Terriglobia > Bryobacterales > Bryobacteraceae > JAJPJX01. The sequence continues at coordinate 14,902 of CAZMRK010000662.1, forward strand.
GTCCGGCAGATGCAGTGCTTCAAACGGACCGGCTATCAGCTCCGCCGGCAGATTGATGCCGATGTCATGCAGCAGCGACACCACATATCCCGACCAACTGATCGATACTGTGGCCGCCCCCACCGCGTACTCCAGCACCAGGTCCCACCCGATGATCCAAGCCAGCCACTCGCCCAGCGTCGTATAAGCGTATGTGTACGCGCTTCCAGCCACCGGAATCATGCAGGAAAACTCGCTGTAACACAGGCCCGCCAGAGCGCAGCCGATCGCCGCCACGACCATCGAGAGGGCGACTGCCGGGCCGGCGTTCTGCGCCGCCGCAATGCCCGTTAGCGAGAAGAGTCCCGCCCCGATGATCGCCCCGATTCCCAGGGCCACCAGGTTTCCCGGACCCAGAGTGCGGCGCAGTTGGTGCCCGCCTTCCGATTCCGCCAAAATGCGGCTAATGGATTTCGTTTGAAACAGGTTCATGCCGACACGTCCTTCTTGTGCCAGAGGAAATAGACCGGCACTCCCAGCAGCACGATGAGCAACCCGGGCCACGTGTAGCTGGGCTTATAAAGTAACAACAGAATTTCGATCAGTCCGGCAGCCAGGATATAAATCACCGGAAGAACCGGATAGCCCCAAGCCCGATAGGGCCGCTCCAGGTCCGGCCGGGTGCGGCGCAGCACAAAAATCCCCGCGATGGTAAGGATGTAGAATAGCAAAACCGCAAAGACGACGTAGTCGAGCAGATCGCTGTAGCTGCCACTCAGCGTCAACACTACCGTCCAGGCGCACTGAATGGCCAGGGAAAACCGGGGGGTATGGCTCCCCGGGTCGAGGGCGCCGGCTCGCCGGAAGAAGAGCCCGTCCCGCGCCATGGCGTAGTAGACCCGGGCTCCCGCCAGAATCAGGCCGTTGGCGCAGCCGAACGTCGAAACCATGATAGCCGCCGCCATCACCTGTACCGCCGACGGTCCCATCACGGTCGCCACCGCCGCCGTCGCCACACGATCCTCCGCCGCGTGTTGGATTGCCCGGAGTGTCAGCACATTGAGATATCCGAAGTTGCAGGCGATATAAAGCGCTGATACGAGCCCCACTCCCAGCGCCAGCGAAAGCGGCAGATTGCGCTGCGGACGACGCACTTCGCCGGCTGTGAAGGTCACGTTGTTCCACGCGTCGGAGGAAAACAGCGAGCCCACCATGGCTACGCCAACCAGGCGCACGCTCTCGAAACTCCAGGTCGCGGCTCCCCAGAAATCCCCGCGATTACTCGCCACGGCCTCGCTGTTGCGCCCCAGCAGGAACTCCAGCCCAATCAGCCCCACCAGAGCCGCCGTCTTAGCGAAGGTGAAGGTATTTTGTACCATCACGCCGGCCTTCAACCCGCGCCCGTTTAGCCAGGTCAGCAGAACCACCACCGCAATCGCCAGAATCTGCTGCGTGGTGACGCCGAGCTTTCCGCTACCCACCAGGTAATTCTGAGCCGAGATCGCCGGTACGAACACACCGGTATATTTCGCGAAGGCGACTGCTACCGCCGCAATCGTGCCCGTCTGGATCACCAGAAACGTGGTCCAGCCGAACAAAAATCCGCTCAGCGGTCCCCAGGCTTCTCTTAGGTAGACGTACTGTCCTCCAGCGTGCGGCATGGCCGCGGCCAGTTCGCCGTAGCTCAATGCCGCCACCATTGTCAGGCAGGCGGTCGCGAACCACGCCGCCATCAGCAGCGCTGGCGAGTTCACCTGCCGCGCGATATCCGCCGACACGATGAAGATGCCGGAGCCGATCATCGAGCCTACCACCAGTGTGGTGGCGTCCACGAGTCCCAGCCCCTTCACCAGCCCGACGTTTACTTCGCCAGTTGTTGCCATTCTTCCATCCGTTGGCGCAGCGCCCTCGCCGTGCAGGGTTCCGGCAGCAGGTCCGCGATCACCGCCACTACATCCGCCCCCGCCGCCCACACCGCCGCTGCGCGTTCCCGGGTAATGCCGCCGATCGCCACCAGAGGCTTCTCCACCAGCGCGCGGCACTCCCGCAGTTGCTCTAACCCTACTACGGGGTCGGGGTTTTGTTTGGATGCCGTGCCAAAGACCGGCCCCAGGGCTACATAGTCTACCGGCTCGCCGCCGGCCGCGCTCACCTGGCGCGGATGATGCGTCGAATATCCCAGAATTGCGTCCCTGCCTAGCAGGTTGCGTGCGTCTCGCGGGGGGAGGTCATCCTGCCCAACGTGCAGCCCCGCCTCCAGCAGCAATGCGACATCTGCCCGATCGTTAATCACCAGTAAGGCGCCGTCTTCCGCACACCACTTCGCGATCTGCCGTGCATCGTCGTACACAGACCGGCTCCAGTGCCCCTTGTGCCGCAGTTGCAGGATGCCCGCACCCCCCTCCAGCATCGCCGCGGCCGCCCGGTCCGGGGCCATCCCGCGCGCCGCCAAGGCGGCGGTGTCCAGAATCGGATATACCCGGGGCAGCTTCATCGCAGGTTTCGGTCGAAGAACTCGGCCGCACGGCGGAACGCGTCAATCAGCGTTTCGTCTCGCACGAACAGGTGACTTTCCTCCGGATAATACATCTCCTCGAACGGTTTGCCTTCATGGATCAGCTTCTCGGAAAGCTGCATCGCATCCTGTACCATCACGTTATTGTCCACGATGCCGTGCACCATCAGCAGCGGATGTCGCAGCATTCCCGAAAAATGAATCGGCGAACTGCGGCGGTAGGCTTCCGGATTCTCCTGCGGGGTGGTCAACCGCTGCCCGGTGTAAAACGCGTTGTAGTTCTCCCAATCGTTCACCGCTGAAAAAGCCGCCCCCGCGCGAAACGTATCCGGCGAGAGAAACATCGCCATGTTGGTCATAAAGCCGCCGTAGCTCGCCCCCCAGATGCCCACTTTTGCCATATCGATATTGCCCAGCCCCCGCAGGTAATCGACCGCGCCCAAGACGTCGTCCAGATCTTTTCCTCCCATGTGCAGGTATACGCCCGTGCGCCAGTCCCGGCCATATCCCGAGCTTCCCCGATAGTCCAAGTCCATCACCACGTAGCCCTGGTTGGCCAGGTAGCAGTTGAAGGCGTAGCGCTGCTCCTGGTAGCTTCCCCACTGCTTCAGCACGCTGGTCGCATAGCCCGATCCATGGATGAAAAACACCGCCGCCCGAGGTTTTTGCGCCCGATCCTCCAGCCGGTAGCCCGGCGGTAGCAGAATCTTCGCCGCCACTATCCGGCCGTCTCCGCGCGAAGGGAAGCGCACGAAGCGCGTCTCCGGCCACTGGTATTGCGCAAACTCCGGCCTCGGCGACCGGGTCACGCGCTGGCCGTTGGCCCATAGATCGAAAGGATTCTTCAGATCGGCGCTCAGTAGCGACACATCGGTTCCATCCTTCGAAACGATGCCGATGTTCATCCCTTCCCTCTCGGAGAGCCGCTCCTTCCCTGTACCGTCCGGCCGGATGCGGAAATACTGCCGCTCCGCCGTGCCCGCCTCGGTCGACGTGTAGTAAAGATACTCACCGGCCCACTGCGGAGCATGTCCGAACATCCGATCGTTATCCACTTCCCACGCCCCGCGGGTCACCTGCCGCGGCGTTCCGCCCTCCCGCGGAACCGTATAGAGGTGATGCCAGCCGTCGCGATCGCTCAGCACCAGCACGGTCCGCCCGTCCGGCGACCAGGTCGCGAACATCGGATCTACCCAGGCAGCGTCTTTGTCCTCGAACACCACAGTCGTTTTCCCGCTGGCGGCATCCTGTACCAGGACCTGCGCCTGCTTCAGGTTGGGATGAACCGCCACCTGCAACACGTGTGTGGAGTCCGGCGACCACTCCAGCGTCTCGTACGAATACACCTTCGCGCCCCACGGTCCGGGAGCCAGTTCCCGCGCCGTTCCCCCTTCGCTTGCGATAACGTAAGTCTTGGTGTCGAGCACGGGATCGCCCGGCAGAGTCCGTTCGAAGCCCTCCGCCGTCACCGTCCGCCCCGAGTAGTTCGGCAGCGGCAGTTTTCTCGCGCCGCCGGCCTCTATCGTGTAAACGAAGCGCTTGCCGTCCCGTGACCACTCCCAGGCGCCCAGACTTCCCGTCGCGCTCTCGATATCGGTCACCTGCCAGACCTGCCCGTTTTGCAGATCCTCGAAATAGATCTGCCCGTCCCGCGTAAATGCCAACCGCCGCCCATCCGGCGAGAATTGCGGCCCGCTCTCGGCTGCCTTGGTGCGGGTAAGCTGGAAGGGCGGTTTCGAGCCATCCGTCTCGACCAGATACAAATCGCCCTGGTAGCCAAACGCCGCGCGCGTGCCGTCCCGCGAGATCGCGAAACCGCTAAGCCCGCCGCGGGGCATCAGGTATTGCTTGCGCCGTTCGTCCTTCTCCGCCGGACCGTGATGCAGCGGATCGTCCGCTCCCTCCAGGTTGCTCAGCCGTACCAGCTTTTGCCGGTCTGCGTGCCACGCGTACAGATCCAGAAAGCGCTTCCCCTCTGCGTTCCACAAGAAAAGCAGCCTGTGCCCCCGTTCCGACCAGGCCGCCTGCTCCGGCCGCGTTCCCCACGCAAAGGGACGCGTGAACAGGCGTTCGATCATCCAGGAGGCCGCGCCGCAAGGCGCCGCCAGCACGAAAACGGCCAGCGCCAAGAGTGCCAGCCATGGCCCCCGGCGGCCAGCCGGCGCCGAACCGCGCGCGCAAACAAGCGGACGAACCACTCGTCCTGCCAACATGGTCTTCATCGAAGTGATTGCCTATGATAGCTTGAAGCCATGACGTGGCACCTGAAGTCCCCCGGCGATCGCCCCGGCGTCTATCCCGTCGTCCAGCGTGGTCAAGGACTCAAGTATCTCTCTTTTACCATCGTGCAACTCGGTGGATCGCTCCGTGAGCACACCTTCGAAACGGGAGACGACGAAGTCTCTCTGGATTTCTACAGCGGCCCCGTGCGCGTCGAATCCGAAGGCTGGTCCGCCGAGATCCCTGCCCGTGCCTCCATCGGCGTCCCCGGCTCGATGGTCTATCTTCCCGCCGGGCGTAAGGTGAAGATCTCCAGCCTGAACGGTGATGCGCGCATCTCCATCGCCGCTGCTCAAGGCAAATCCGGCATCTCGCCCTTGCACATCCCACCTCCCGAGGCGATGAAGAACAGCGTCGGCAAAGATAACTGGTCGCGCACCGTCTATACCCACATCGGGAACAATCTCGACGCCGCCCACCTGATCTGCGGCGAGACCATCAATCGCCCCGGCGGCTGGTCCAGTTGCCCGCCGCACAAGCACGATCGCTTCGCCCCGCCTTCCGAAGTACCCATGGAAGAGATTTACTATTTCCTGATCGAGCCGCGCCAGGGCTTCGGCTTCATGCGGGTTTATACCGATCCCTCCGATCCCGACCCCTTCGACGATGCCTATGCCGTCGAAAACGGCGACGTAGTGCTCATCCCGCGCGGCTATCATCCCGTTGTCGCCTGCCCTGGCTACACCCTGAACTACACCTGGTGCCTGGCGGGGGAGGGGCGCACCTATGGAGCCTGGAGCGACGACCCCCGCCACTCCTGGATCAAGAATGCCTGACGGCGCTTTACCGCGCTGCCGCCAGAACCTCTTCCGGCGCGGGCTTGCCGCGCCTGGCATAGCGAATCACTCCGTCTGGACCGATCAGATACACTGTGCGTTTCACGATCAGCCCATTGGCGTGGTAGAGCGCGGCTACCTTTTGCCCCTGGTCCACGAGCAGCGGAAACGGAAAGTGAAACTTCTCGCGAAACCTGGCGTGGCTGGCCGCGCTCTGGGGATTCGCCCCAAAGACCACCGCATTGTGGCCGAGCGTCGCATCCCAGCGGTCGCGAAACTCGCATAGTTGTTTGCGGCATACCGTCGTGTCATCGCTCGGATAGAACACCAGCACCACATTCTTCCCTCGCAGCCCTGCCAGTTCGACGGTTGCTCCCGTCTCGCTTGGAAGCGAAAAGTCCGGCGCCTTCGATCCCACCGGCAGCGGATCGGAAAAAAGCCAGGAAAACATCACCGCACCCCTATCTGGACCGTATTGCTCTCCACTCCGTCCACCACCACCAGCAGCGGCTGCGTTCCGGCCGCCACCGCCTCCGGTACACGCGCATTGATCTGGTAGAGCCCCGCCGGCGTTGTCATTCCGCTGAACGCCACCTCGGCGGCCACCCCACCGATAAACACTTGCGGAATGCCGTTGGTGTGGGAAAGCCCATCGGCCGTATTGATATGCACGGGGCCAAATCCCGTGCCATAGATCTCCACAAACTGCCCGCGCGCCGCCGGCTGCATCATGGTAATCGTGCCGCTTCCCGCCTGGACCACCGCCCCGAACCTGGTCTGCGGATCGAAAAAGATCCCCGGAGCCGACGCCTTCACCGCAGCGTTCACCTTCGCTGTCAGCCCCAGGGGATTGGTGACCGTCACCGTCGCCATGCCTTCCGGTATTCCCGCCGGGATCAGAAAATTGATTTGCTGATCGCTGGCATAGAACAGGTGCGCCGGTTGCCCGCCGATGCTCAACTGCGCTCCCGCCAGCGTTGTCGGCCAGTACGCGCCTGCCTGGGCCGAAGCTCCACCCGTCAGGTTCGCCCCGTAAAGCGTCCCCAGCGACCCCGGCGAAATAGTCTGCCCGAATGACGCCGCGTTTACCACCGCCGCCGCGGTAACCAAGCTGCTGGCCGCGCTTGCCTCCGCGATCGGTCCGCCGGTGCCGCCGTCCACAACGATCTGTAGCCGCGCGCTTCCCGTAGTTCCGGTCGTCCATGTGAAACCGGCTTGCCCGTTGGCATCCGTCACGGCATGTGGGCTGGCCACGCTCCCTCCTGCCGAAGGCGCCGCGACGAGCCGCACCCCCGGATAAGGCAGATTGTTGATATCGGAAACTCGCACCACCACCGGTCTCGCCAGTGGAGTCGTGCCGCTGGAGACCTGTCCGTCCCCTGAAACTACGCTCAGCGTCAGGAATGCCGGCCTGGCTACCTGTACCTTCGCATATGCGGTCTCGTAGGAGCTGTCGCCGGGAACTGCGCTGATTTCGTCCACGCCCTCGCGCACTCCGGTGACCGCGAACGAGGCACTGGTCGCCCCTGATGCGATCGTGACCACCTCCGCGGTGTTCGCTGCCCCCGTCTGCGCTTCAAGACTCACCGTCAGCGGCGCCTCCGCCGGCTTATCGATGGATACGGTTGCAGTCACACTTTGCCCCGCCATCACGCCTGCCGCCGGGGCGATCGAAAGCGTCAGTGAGCGCCGCAGCGCAGCGTCCGCATAGGCCCGGTTCGAAGCAGCCTGTTGATAGAACACCTCAAACCCGCTCCGGTATGCCTCCAGTTGCGCCAGTTCCGCCTCCGATGGTTGCGATCCCTCGCGTATCACCAGAATGAAGGCGAAGCGGAACCGCCGCTGCGCCACGGTATAGTCCGGCGTTCTGCGGCCTACCGCCGCAATCAGTTCTTCGATCCGAATGTCCCGGCGCTGCCCGTCAAACCCCACCCCCGATTGCGGATGCCGGGACTTAAACGACGCCGGTACTCCCGTCACCAGGAACATCTGCTGGGCCGCTTCCACCTCTTCTGCCGCCCGAAATCCCATCAGGTATTGGTCCAGGGGTGAATACCACTCCACCGTACCCTTGGTCAGAAAGCGCGGCGCGACCGCTGTTCCGCGATCTTCAATGCGATTGCCTTCCAACAGCGAGGCCTCCGAGTTGAAAGCGAAATTCCAATGCGCATTCTGGTAGCCCAGCATCGGCCGCGCCTCGGAATCATTCTCATCCGGAATGCTCGCGTAGGCCAAAAACAGATGCCCGGCTTCGTGCGCCAGCACCGTGAGCGGCGTGTCGCCTGAGGTCGCCCGAGCGGCCACCGTGCCATGCGGATCCGGCGGATACTGCGTCAGTGGCCCCATATTCAGCACCGCCTGCAGCCGCGCCCGTGACCCGAACTCCTGCCCTACATCGATCGGTTCATCGCCGTAGCCGCTGCGGTTGTTCCGCACCGTCGATTCCCAGGAAACGGCGCTGTCGCCCGCCTGGATGCCTTCATTGTTGAAAAACACCAGATAGTCGTAAGCGTCGTCGTGGCTCTGGTAGAATTTCTGCGCTGCCAGCACCACATCCAACTCCAGACTCCTTCCGAATCGCTCACCGATCGCCCCGGAATATTCCGCCTCGCTGCCCGCGAAGACAGATACAACCGTGCTCGACCCTTTCAGTCCTCCCGGGGCAATTCCCACCACCGCTCCGGACGTCGTCACGCCGGCGTATGCGAACTCGATCCGCCCGTCCGGATACAGCCGCGCCTGGAAGGTCTGGATCAGCCCTCCTCCGCTCGTCTGGTACTCCGGCACCTGGATCCAGCTCACTACGACCCGCCCCGTTTCCGCCAGCACGCGGACGCCCGGCGCCGCCGATGGGTCCAGATCTTCGAACAGGGGCGCGATCCTCGGTGGCCCGGCATTCATCCTGCCCAGCGATCGGGCGCTGCGTGCGCTGTCGCTCGCGCTGAAGGTCAGATTGCCGTCCGAGTTCACGAACACACGGCTGTAGCTCCCGCCGAAAAAAGGGAACGCGAACGGCAGCGCCACCGAGTCACTATCGTCATCGTGCAGCATCAGCCGGCTGCCCGCCTTGGAGGCCGCCGGATCGTAGCCGCCCGCACCCGTCTGGAATTTGTATTGCGTTGCGGACGGCGTCGCAGGCAGAAAACTCAGGGTCTTGCCGTCCAAGTTGAAATCGTTCTGCCGCGCCACCACGCCATCGGCATCCTCCAGAATGGCGATGTTCCCCACGTCCCGGGATGTCGTCGGCGCGGCCAACGCGCGCGCCACGCCGCTCCGCCCGCGGGACCGCATCGCCTGACGGTGGAACGCTACGGTCTCTTTCCACTTGCCCGGATGGGTGCCGCAGACCTCTGCGTCCTGCCGGCTGAACCCCACGCTGGCGGCTAACAGCCAGCACAGAACTGCACACCCCTGTCTCTTCATCACGTGCCGCAATCCCCCATTCTCCCATGGTGGCCTTTTATGATGAGGTACATGGCCTATTGCAACCAATGCGGCTCCCGGGTCGCGGACGATGCCCGGTTTTGTCCCCAATGCGGCCGGCCCTCCGCCGTTCGTATCGAGGACGCACCTCCCGAGCCGCTGAGTTATGAGATCCAGGGCGATAATTTGCAGATCGCGCGCTTGCGTTTGCGGAATGGCCAGGAGGTCTACGCCGAAGCCGGACGCATGGTCTACAAAACTCCCAGCGTTCAGTGGCAAACCAGGATGAGTGGCAATACGCTCGGCCAAAAGCTCATGGGCGCCCTGCGCCGCACTGTTACCGGCGAATCGCTGTTCCTGACCTATTTCCGTGCGGAAGGCAGCGGAGAGGTCGGCTTTGCCGGAAACTATCCCGGCCGGATCCAGGTCTTCGAACTGGCCGCCGGCGAGAGCGTTCTCGTACAGCGCGACGCCTTCCTCTGTGCTCAATCCGGAGTCCAGTTCAGCGTAGCCTTTGTCAAACGCCTCGGCGCCGGATTCCTGGGCGGAGAAGGCTTCATTCTCGAAAAACTCACCGGCCCTGGAGCAGCCTTCATCCATGCCGGCGGCGACTTTATCGAGTTCACGCTCGCCGCCGGCGAAGTGATCCAGGTCGATACCGGTTGCATCGTTGCGTTCACCGAAACCGTCGACTATGACATCCAGTTTGTCGGTGGAATCAAGACCGCTCTGTTTGGCGGAGAAGGCCTCTTTTTAGCTACGCTGACCGGCCCGGGACGGATCATCATCCAGAGTATGACCCTGGAAAAGATGCGCCGCGAGCTCGCTCCTACCCGCACCGGTGGCGATGAAAAAGGCCCTCTGAGCGCTCTGGGCGGCATCCTGGGTAGCGAAGACTGATTGCCTTGTCTCCTCCGAGTTGAGTTCAGTACCCTAAGGACATGGATCCTGTCCCTTCCTCACCCAGGCTGCCCGCCACGCCGGCCGATTTGGAGCTGTTCGCGCACATTGAGACGAACCTGTATACCGCTGTTGTCGCCGACGCCCTTGATGAGCTAGGCTACCGCAATCAGGCCATGCGGGAATACATCCGGCCGCTCTTCCCCGAATCCCGCTTTGCGGGTTGGGCGCGCACCATCGCCTGTGTTGATGTTTTCCACATTAACCAGGATCCCTACGCCAAAGAGATCGAAGCTCTGGATAGCCTGCTGCTCGGTGAGGTTGCTGTCGTCTCTACCGCCGATTCCAAGCGCAATGCGCCCTGGGGCGAGCTTCTCTCCACCGCCGCCCGGGCTCGTGGGGCTCGCGGTGCCGTGGTCGACGGTTTGGTCCGCGACGTTCGCAAAATCGAACAGCTCGGCTTCCCCGTCTTCGCCACCGGCATCAAGCCGGTCGATTCACGCGGCCGAGGCCTGGTCATCGATTACAACGTCCCCGTCGATTGCGCCGGAGTCCTGGTCCATCCCGGCGACCTGGTCTTCGCCGACTACGACGGAGTCATCGTCGTACCCTCCCAGGTGCTTCCCGAAATCGTGCGCATGGCAACCGACAAGGTCAGCCGCGAAAACCACACCCGGGCCGAACTGCTCCAGGGAGCTTACCTCCGCGACGTCTACCAAAAATACGGAGTTCTTTGAGTCGACGCCTCACCGCTGCCCCATCTGCTCCGCGCTCCGCAAATTCCACTCATACGCGCTTTCCTGGGGATCCAGACGCCGCGCCTCCTGAAAATACCGCACTGCTGCCGCGTAATCACCCTGACTCATCGCCAGCAGTCCCCGTTGGTTCGGGACCTCGGCCGCCGAAGGATTCAGCCGCGCTGCCGTCTTCAGGCTCTCCTCGGCCGCCTGCCACCCCCCTGAATCCTTCTCGATCAGACCCAGCAGATAGTGATAGGTCCATTCCGTCGGAGCCATCCGGATTGCCGCGCGGGTCTCCTGCCGCGCCCGCTCGTACTGCCGCGTGTCGTAGTACAGGCCACCCAGCCGGAACAGCACGTCCGGTGTATCTCCCCGTAGTTGCCGGCTCTTCTCCAGCGCGGCAATCGCCTCGGCCAGCCGCCCCTGGTCCACCAGTCCCTTGGCCTGCTGCAGCAAGCGCGCCGCCTCCCGCTGCGCTTCGGTCTCACGGTCTGCCTGGGAGCGCAGTTGCGAGAAGCGGTCCAGCGCCTGTTCGCTCTCTGCCTGCCGTCCCAGCGCTCGATAGGCCCGCGCCAGATGATAGTAGATCTGCGGGTCCCTGCCCCCCAGCCGGATGGCGCTCTGAAACTCCTCCACTGCCTCCGCAAAACGGCCGCTGCTGTTAAATGCCGTGCCTCGCAGAAAACGAGCTTCAAACGACTTCGGATCGAGCCCGATCGCCGTGCTCAGCAACCGCACCGCTTCGTCCGCGCGGCCGGACTTCAGCTCTACGTGTCCCAGTCCCACCAGCGCCGCGACGTTGTGCGCATCCGACTGGAGTGCCTGCTCGAACGCGCCCTTGGCCTTCTCCAGGTCATTTGCGCCGGCATACGCCGCGCCCAGGTCGGCGCGCGTCTGGGTATTGCCGGGTTCCAGTGCGATCAGCCGTTCGAGCGTTGCGACGGCCTGGGTATTCATGTCGTGCCGCAGGTAAAGCGTTGCCGCCCCGCGCAATGCAGCCTTTTGCTTCGGGTCGATCTGTAATGCGGCTTCGAAGGCCGCCAGCGCCCGGTTATCGTCCCCCTTTTGCGCGCAGGCTTCGGCCAGTGCCGTCCTCGCCTCTGCGTTTCGGGGATCGCATTCCGAAGCACTCTGCAATTCGATCAGCGCCGCGTCCATATCTCTCTGACGGTAATGCGCCAGACCCAGCAGAAAGGGAATCTCGCAACTAGAGCTACCCGCGCGGGCTGCCTCCAGCAGCCGGATCGCCTCCGTATACCGGCCGCCGGCTAGTGCCCTCCTCGCTTCGGAAACCGGATCTCCGCCCGCCGCGGGCAGGCTAGCGCACACCAGCAGGGCTAGTCCGATTCTCCTCACTCCGCAGCCTCTGGCTCTGTGCCAGCGCCTCCCGCGCCCGCTCTGTCCGGCCCGCGCTGCGCGCCGCCATTGCCAGTTGATAGTAAACTGCCGATGTCGCCTGTCCCAGTTGAATGGCCCGTTCGTAGGCTTCGATCGATTGTTCCGGCCGGTTCATCGAACGGTAGGCCCGCCCGATATCCACCCAGATCAACCCGCTGCTCGCTGGGTCCACTCGCAGCGCCCGTTCGAGCAGAGGAATTGCTTGCTCCGGCTTTTCGAGCGCCAGGTACACATGCCCCAACTGGAGATAGGTGCGCAGATACGGTGCATCGAGCTGCAATTCTGCCTCGAACTGCTCCCGCGCCGCCGTGTATTGCCGTGCTTCGGTGTACAGGCACCCCAGTGTGTAGTGCAGGCCTCGCGCTTTCGGGTCGTGCTGAAAAATGCCTTCCAGCTCCCGCATGGCCTCGGCCTTTTTCCCTTCCAACTCATGATAGCTGGCCCGCAGTTGCGCCAGGCGGAAGGAATTCGGGTCAATCGCCTCCAGTTCCACAAATGTCTGCTGGTAGGAGCGGCGCAGAGCCTCCTGTTTCGCCGGGTTCTGCTTCGCCTCGCCCAGGTACGTTTGCGCCAAATGATAGAGCACATCCACGTTACGCGGTTGGATCCGCCGGGCTGCCGCCAACGCCTCCTGCGCCTTCGGATATTGCTCCAGAGCCAGGTACGTCAGCGCCTGGTAGTAGTGCCCCTGAAAGTCCTCCGGTCGTTTCGCGGTGTACTCCTGGAGCGCCGTGGCAGCCGGCCGCAGTTGGTCCAGGTAAAAACGCGAGATTCCCAGAAACAGCCGTGCGTTGGTCATTTCCGGGTTTAGCTTCAGCCCCGCCTCAAAGGCCCGAATTGCCTCATCGTATTTCTTTTGCAGGAAGCAGCTCAGGCCCAGGTTCACTTCGGCCTCGGCCATCTTCGGACGCAGCTTGACGATCACCCGATTGTGGCGCTCCGCCGAGATGTAGTCGCCGGACCGCATCGCCTCCGCGGCCGCTGCTGCGTGGCGCTCCACCGCCGCCTCGTCCGCCTGTGCCCATAATCGCAGCGCCGCGAACAGGATCAGCCAGCGCATGGCTCAGAATTGAAACCGCAAACTGAACTGGATCTCCCGGGGTGTGTTGGCCTGCGAACTGTATCGCCCGAAGCTGCTCGAATCCACGCTCGTACTCACGCCGCCGAATTGCACGCGGTTGGCGATGTTGAATGCCGACGCCTTGAACTCCAGACGCCGCTTTTCGTCCGGCAACAGGAAATCCTTCCCCATGCTGATATCTTCTTCCAGCATCGCCGGCGTCCGCAGCCAGGGAAGATTCAGGCCGCTGTTGCCGAACGTGAATGGCGCAGGCCGCACAAATGCCGCTGGATTGATGTAGGGAGCGGCATTCGGGTCGCCGTGGTAGTTCGGATTTACCATCGGCTGCCCGCCCACGTAATTCGCTCGCAGCGTACCCGAGAAGATTCCGTTGTTCTGATTGGACGTGACCCGCAGCGGATAGCCGGATTGATAGTTGTGCACGCCGCTGACCTTCCATCCGCCCAGCACCGCCTGAGTGAATCCTCGCGCATTGCCGAGCACTCGCTTGCCCCGCCCGATCGGCAATTCGTAGGCGTACGCGATCACCACGTGGTGCGGTACGTCCTGGTTGCTGATCGCTTTATC
>CAZMRK010000663.1:0-2592 GCA_964568355.1 uncultured Solibacteraceae bacterium
AGACATCGTCGACGAATCCATCCCCCTGGCATCCGGTTCCTGCAAGCCGCCCCAAAGGCCCGGCCTGGGCATCGAGATCAACGAAAAGGAAGCCGCGAAGCATCCCTTCCAGCCCGAACTGAGCATGGCCCACTTCCACCGTGACGGTTCCGTCGCGGACTGGTAAAGCAAACACTCACGTTGGCCGGTCAGGCTGCGCTGGTGCAGTCGACGCTCGCGTCGACGTTTTGGACGGTTTCAAAATCACCGCCTCACTTCACCAGATAGTGCGCTACTTTCGCGTCGTCCAGTTCCACTCCCAGCCCCGGGCGGTCCGGGGCTTTCACGGCTCCGTCCGCGATTTCGAGCGGCTCCTGGAGTAACGTATCCTCATAGGCCAGAGGCCCCAGGATGTCGCAGGGGAACTCTTCGGCGCCGATGCCCGGTGTGGCGGTCGCCAGGTGCGCCATAGCCGCGCTGGCCACGCCCAGCTCCAGATTGCTGCCCACCGTGCAGGTGAGTCCGGCGGCTTCCGCCACCGCGGCGATCTTGCGCGCCGGGCCGATTCCGCCGCCCTTGCCGACGTAGACGGAAAGAATATCGGCCGCGCCCGCCCGCGCCAGCGCCATCGCGTCCTGCAAGGTGTAGCAACTTTCGTCCGCCATCACCGGCACGGAGACGTTGCGCCGCACGTCGGCCATCCACTGCATATCGAGCGGGGCCACCGGCTGCTCGGCGAAGTAAATATGCGAATCTTCCACCAGCCGGCGGATGGTCTGAATGGCCACGCGCGGGCTCCAGCCGCCGTTGGCGTCGGCGCCCAGCCTCACCTTCGGCCCGATGGTCTGGCGCACGGCCCGGACCCGCGCCACATCCGCTTCGGGCTCGATTCCGACTTTCACCTTGAGCGCCTTGAGCCCCTGCTTCATGGCCCAATCGGCCAGGTAGGCCGCGCGCTCCGGCTCCGCGCCCGAAACCGACATCTTGATCGGCACCGTCTCGCGAAACTTGCCGCCCAGCAGCGCATAGACCGGCAGTCCCGCCGCCTTGCCCAGAATGTCCCACAGCGCCATCTCCAGCCCGGAGCGGGTGAACGGATTCGACGCCAGCGCCCGCCGCATCTTCACCGTCAGCCGTTCGATCGCGAGCGGGTCTTCGCCAACCAGCGCCGGCTCCAGGAAATTGCGGATCAGGTGTGCCGCCGTCACCTGGTCCTCGCCGCTCCAGACCGGCGTGCAGGATACCTCTCCGGTCCCATGGACGCCCTCATCGGTGTGAATCCGCAGCATGAGAAACGGAGACACCAGATGCGAACCCAGGCTGCCCCGAATCTGAAACTCCGGGCGAATCGGCACCCGGACCGGAAATGTTTCCACGCGTGTGATTTTCATGCGTCTTCCAGCGTACGGGCGCAGCCGGTTTCCGTCAAGAAGTGCCGGATGTTCCGCGTGGAACTGGCCAACCACCGCTTGTCAATATGGTTCCAATATGGAACTATATTGGCAGATGGCTCCTTCCTCGACTACGCCGTAACTGCGGAGGCGGCTCGCCGCGTGTTTAGGGGGCGCGCCACGCATGCCTTTCCACCGTCATTTGTTATGCCTCCAGAATGGCGCCCGGAATTGGAAGCGTTGGCGCTCGATCTCGGTTTTCCCGTTGCCACCTCTGCAGACATTTGCAGACATTGAGCAGCGATTTCTCGAAATCATCCGGAGGCTGGAACATTCCGCGAAGCCCGACCGTCCGGCTTGACCACCTTGCAGAAGCGATAAGACGCCCGGTCGGGCTTGCGATCCTCGCTCGCCCCGCGCGGACCAAACCGTATTACAATAGAGCAAATTTTCTCTGGGAGGACGGATGCTGCGCCTTTCGATCGTTGCCGGCCTACTCTATGCCGCGAATCTGCTGGGCCAGGCTGCGCCGTCTCCCAACCTGTTCCGCGATACCGTCCAACCGATTTTGCAGAAGAACTGCCTGGCCTGCCACAACGCCAAGCTCAAACAGGGCGGGCTCGATCTCTCCACGCGCGAGGCTCTGCTCAAAGGCAGCGAGCATGGTCCCGTGGTCGTCGCCGGCAAGCCCGACGACTCGCAGTTATATAAGCTGGTGGCGCACATCAGCGAACCCGGCATGCCTTTTCAGGGCAAGAAACTGCCCGGTGCCTCCATCGCCGCGATTGCCTCGTGGATCAAGGCCGGCGTGCCCTATGGAGAAGCGAGCGCGGACGGCATGGATCTTACCGAGGTCCGCAAGCACTGGGCCTTCCGTCCGCCGGTCAAACCGGCTGTGCCGGCGGTGCGCAACAGTGCCTGGGTGCGGAATCCCATCGACGCCTTCATCGCCGCGCAGCAGGAAAAGCACGGCCTCCAGCCGCTGCCGGAAGCCGACAAGCGTACGCTGCTGCGCCGGGTCTACCTGGATCTGACCGGGCTGTCGCCGGCGCCTGCCGAGATCGAGGCGTTTCTGGCCGACCAATCGCCGGACGCCTATGAGAAGGTGGTGGACCACCTGCTTGCCAGCCCGCGCTATGGCGAGCGCTGGGGGCGCCATTGGCTGGATGTCTGGCGCTATTCCGACTGGTACGGGGTGCGGTCGAGCGGGCAGGTACGCTAC
>CAZMRK010000664.1:0-6996 GCA_964568355.1 uncultured Solibacteraceae bacterium
TCCCGGCGTGCCGGGTTCCATACGGCGATGCGCACGCCCGCCGGTAGGTTCGTGCCGGAATGCCGGCTCAGCACGCACAAGCTGTGGTTGGCCGCCAGCAGCACCTTCATCAGCCGACGGCCAATGAATCCGGAAGCTCCGGTGATGGTGATCTTCATCCTGCTGCGCTATTGTACCCGGAAGGTACAATAAATAGGCAAGATGCGGGCTTGGAATCGGGCGAAACTTCTGTGGGGCTATTTGCGCCGTCGCGCGGACCTTCCCGCGCTGCCGGTGGAGTATATCGTCGAGACCACCGCCAAGTGCAATCTCTACTGCCCCATGTGCCCGCGGGAGACCCACAGACAGCCCAAGGCCGA
Organism: uncultured Solibacteraceae bacterium; assembly: GCA_964568355.1. GTDB lineage: Bacteria > Acidobacteriota > Terriglobia > Bryobacterales > Bryobacteraceae > JAJPJX01. The sequence goes on from CAZMRK010000664.1 coordinate 360, forward strand.
TATGCCGGACCAGATCTTCGACCGGCTGGTTACCCAGTCCGCCGATACCGCCGAACACATGATGTTGATTGGTCTGGGCGAGCCGTTCATGGACGCCAGGATCTTCGACCGGATCGAGTTCTGCCATCGCCACAGCATCTCTTCGCTGCTTTCCACCAACGGCACCTTTCTTGACGAAAAGACCGCCGACCGCCTGCTGCGGACGCCGCTTGAACAGATCACGCTGAGTTTCGACGGAGCCTCTAAGGAGACTTACGAGTTTTACCGCAAGGGCGCGAAGTTTGAGAAGGTTCGCGACAATTTCGTCCGCTTCGCCCGCATGAAACACGAGCGCAAATCCCGCCTGCAGGTAGTCGCCCAGATGGTACGTATGGAGCGCAATGCTTCGGAGGAAGGGGAGTTCCTGCGCTTTTGGAGTTCGGTTCCGGGTATCGACCAGGTGCGCATCAAGGCGGACGAGACCAATCTGCTGCAGCCGGAGGCCGGCCACCGCGCCGAGGAATGGAAGCATCCCTGCCACTATCTGTGGCGTGGTCCGCTCTACGTGAAGCAGAATGGCGACGTCTATCCTTGCTGCCAGAGCTATATGTTGGACGGAGCGCCGGTCGGCAATATCGGGGAACAGTCCCTGGCGGAGATCTGGAATTCCAGCGAGATGCGTCAGATGCGGCAGGCTCACGCCACGGGGAAAGCCGGGGAAATCGACGTATGCGCCCGCTGCTGCACCACGATTCCGCATCCCTTGCTGGTGGCCGGGAGTCTGGTGCTCCATGGCAAGACGGTCCGCCGCCTGCTGCCCATGGTCGAGAGGCTCACCTATCTGTCCCGGCTGCCCCGGACGTTGTTAAGCCCGCCCAAACCGGTGGAGCGCACTGCGGACCTGGTACAGATCACGCGACAGGATCACTAGTATGTTACTGAGCCGCGACCGTCAGGGAGCGGTTTGCCGCGGTCGAAGGCGTCCCTGCCAGCGGGTTTACCAGGTTGTGCTCGGCATAATATCCCGGCCGGACCCGTTCCACGATTTGAGCTACGGGCCTTTCCAGCACCTTGAAGTACGGCTGCGGCGCCAGCCCGATCCAGAAGGCCCAGGCCAGGAGAGGTACAAACACCGCGATCTCACGCACCGAAAGGTCCTTCATGCGCTGGTTAGCCTCGCCCAGGTTGCCCAGCATCGTGCGCTGGAACAGCCACAGCAGATAGGCGCCGCCCAAGGCGATTCCCACGGCGCACCATACGGCCCAATTGAGCGAGGTCACATAGGCGCCCTGCAGAATCGTGATTTCCCCGATGAAGCCGTTGAGCGGCGGCATCCCCATCGAACTCAGTGCCGCGATCAGAAAGACGATGGTGAAGACCGGCATCACTTTCAACAGGCCGCCGTATTCCGAGATGATGCGCGTGTGGCGCCGCTCGTAGACCACGCCCACGATCAGGAAGAGCATTCCAGTGGAGATGCCGTGATTGATCTGCTGGAGGATCGATCCGGCGATTCCTGCCGGGTTCAAAGCGAAGATGCCCAGTGTGCAGAACCCCAGGTGGCTCACCGATGAGTAGGCCACCAGTTTTTTCCAGTCCTTTTGCATCAGGGAGGCCAGCGCCCCATAGATGATGCCGATGATGGAAAGGACCGCCACGATGTTGATGATCCGGGGATCTTTGGCGGCATCCGGCAGCAGCGGCAGAGAGAACCGCAGGAAGCCATAGGTCCCCATCTTCAGCAGCACGCTTGCCAGGATTACCGATCCGGCTGTCGGCGCTTCCACGTGCGCGTCCGGCAGCCAGGTGTGGAAGGGCCACATCGGTACCTTGACGGCAAAACCGATAAACAGAGCCCAAAATACCCACCAGCCCACGGTGCCCGTGAGCGAGGTCCGCATCAGGTCGGCGATATCGAACGAATAAGTCTGGAACTGCGCGGCGTGCTGATAGTAGAGCGTCAGGATACCCAGCAGCATCAGGATCGAGCCGACCGACGTGTAGATGACGAACTTGATGGCCGCATAGACCCGGCGCGGCCCGCCCCAGATGCCGATGATGAAATACATCGGAACCAGCACGGTCTCCCAGAAAACGAAAAACAGGAGAAAATCGAGCGCCATGAAGACGCCCAACATCCCGGTCTGCAGCACCAGGAAAAAAGCGTAGTATTCTTTCAGCCGCTCGTGCACCGCATTCCAACTGGCCAGGATCGAAAGAAAGCCCAGCACCGTGGTCAGCATCACCAGCAGCAGGCTCAGCCCGTCAATGCCGATATGGTACGAAGCGCCCAGGCTGGGAATCCAGGGCACCCGTTCCACGAACTGAAAATCCTTACCCGCATCGAACAGAAAGACTAATGGCAGGGAGACCAGAAACCCCAGAAAGGAGACCGCGTTGGCCCAGATTTTGATGAGCCGGGGCTTGGTCGAAGGGAGAAACAACAGAACCAGAAAGCCTGCCAGCGGCGTGAACAGGACGATCGAAAGGATGTGGTCCATAGTGCTGCCAGTCCAGATTAGCCCCTCATGGTATCACTATTGAGGTGCAATCCTACGGGTGGAGAGGCTTTTTCCTACAGCCTATTCTTTTGGACCGATCCCCAGCGTTTTCATCTTGCGGTACAGGTTGCTGCGCTCCAGTCCCAGCAGTTCCGCCGTGCGCGTTACATTCCCGTTGGTCTCTTCGAGTTTCTTCAGAATGTATTCGCGTTCCACTGACTCCCGAACCTCCTGCAGGCTGCCGAAGCGCTCGAACGCGCGGTCGAGCGTCGAGGCTCTGCGGGTGACGTGAATAGGAATATGGCGCGCGTCCACGCGCACCTGCGGGTTCAGGATGACGATCCGCTCGATCAGGTTGCGCAGTTCCCGCACGTTGCCCGGCCATTGGTGCTCGGCCAGCAGTTGGTACGCCTCCGGGGTCAGTTCTTTGGGTTTGCGGCCGTAGGCGGTCGTGAATTCACGCAGAAAGTAATCCGCCAGCAACGGGATGTCTTCGGCCCGGTCGCGCAGCGGGGGCACGTAGAACGGAATGACATTGAGACGGTAAAACAGGTCCTCGCGGAAGTTTCCCCGCTCGATCTCCTCCTCGAGATTCTTGTTCGTGGCCGCCACCACCCGCACATCCACCTGCAAAGACTCGGTTGCGCCGACCGGCTCGAAACGCTGCTCCTCGAGCGCCCGCAACACTTTGGACTGCGTCCGCAGGCTCATATCGCCGACCTCGTCCAGGAATATCGTGCCGCCGTCGGCCTTCTGGAATTTGCCGATCTTGGCCTCATGAGCGCTGGTAAAGCTGCCTTTGTTGTGCCCGAACAGCTCGCTTTCGATCAGATCCTCCGGAATTGCCGCGCAGTTCACCTCCACAAAGGGTTCGCCGGCCCTGGGACTCATGGCGTGGAGAGCATGGGCTACCAGTTCCTTGCCGGTCCCGCTCTCGCCGAAAATCAACACCCGACCGTTGGTCCCGGCCATCAGCGCCAGTTGCTGGCGCAGAGCCTTCATCGGAACACTCTCTCCGATAATCCGGTATTTCGATTCACTGCCCTCTTTGAGACGGCTGTTTTCGAGCGCCAGCCGGCGGTGGGCCAAGGCATTCTTGCCCACCACCATCACCTTCTCGATGGAAAGCGGCTTTTCCAGAAAATCGAAAGCACCCAGTTTGGTGGCTTTCACCGCCGTCTCGATGGTGCCGTGACCCGAGATCATGACGACTACCGGACGCTCCGCGAAAGGAATCTCCTGGATTCGCCCGAGAGTCTCCATGCCGTCGATGCCGGGCAGCCACACGTCCAGGAAGACCAGTTCGTAGCTTTGCCGTCCAAGCTCCGTCAGGCAGTCCTCGCCGCTCTCTACCGCGGAAACCAGGTAGCCTTCGTCTTCCAGCACTCCACTCAGGGACTGCCGGATCCCGGGTTCGTCGTCCACCACCAGAATTCGGGTCTGTTTCATGCGCGTAGCGCCGTTGCCGGTCCTGCAGCCGGCTCGGGCGCGTCGTTGTCTACGATGGCCGGAATCTCGATCGTGAACCTTGCTCCCATCGGCGGATGGTCCTCGACGCGGATGGTCGCATTATGATCCGCGAGGATGTGATTCACGATGGCCAATCCCAACCCCGTTCCGCGCCCCTTCGTTGAAAAATAGGGCAGGAACAGCTTCTCTTTCTGCTCCGGACTGACACCACAACCCGTGTCGGCGACCACTAGTTCCACCGTTTCCGCCGCTCCCGCGTGAGTCGCCAGAAACAATTGCTTCACCGGAGAATCCTGCATGGCCTCGCAGGCGTTGTCTACCAGGTTCACCACAACCCGGGTAAACTGCTCCCGGTCCAGGTTCACCGGCGGCAGGCCGGGACTGAAGTCGGTCCGGATCTCCACCCCGTCCAGGCGTCCGGAGAAGACCCCTAACGCCGACTCGACCACCTCATTCAGATCGCTTTTCACCGGCTGCGCGGCCGGGAAACGGGCAAACTGCGAAAACTCGTCCACCAGCGTCTTTACCGATTCTACCGACCGTGAGATGGTTTCGGCACATTCTTTGACGATGCGCTTGTTCTCGAGCGGAACCTGGGCGCGCTCCAACTGCCGGATGATGCGCTCGGCAGATAGCGCAATAGGGGTCAGAGGGTTCTTGATCTCGTGCGCGACGCGCCGCGCCACTTCGTGCCAGGCTGCGGCTTTCTGCGCGCGCAACAGCTCCGTGGTGTCTTCCAGAACGACCACGAACCCGGAAGTCAGCTTCTCTTCGAGCGCTGACACGGTCACCGCCAGATGCAGCGCATGCCGGTCCGTGTGCAATTCCAGTTGCCGGGAGGCCAGGCCGGTGCGTCGGGCGCGCTTCATGAGGTATTTGATCTCAGCGGTGTCTTCGCGCGAGAACAGGTCTTCCAAACGAGCCGCCCGCTCCAGTTGCTCCTCCGGGAAAATGGTCCGCAAGGCCCGGTTCTTCTTCTGGATAGCGCCTTCGGCGGTGATGGAGATGACGCCGGTCGGAATGCTCTCCAGAATGGCCTCGGTAAAGCGCCGCCTTTCATCCAGTTCCCGGCTGTTGGCCTCCAGATCGCGGGCCATCTCATTGAAGCCCCGCACCAGGGAGGCCAGTTCGTCCCAGGCTTGTACCTCCACCCGGTATTTCAGGTTCCCTTTGCGGACCTCGCCGGCCGCGTGCAGCAGGGCTGAGATCGGAATGCTGATCTGCTTGGAGAGAAACAGGGCGATCCAGGTGGCGACAAAGAGGATGAACAGGGTGATCAGCGCCATCAGCGAAATATAGGTGCGGCTCATCTGCCGGCGGCTGCGCGCCCGGTCGCCATAGAACTGGTTGTACCGGTTGACTGCCTCCTGCTTCTCTACAATGTCGACCGGGACGCGAGAGGCGATCACCACATAGCCGAGCACCTTGTCTTCCGCCTTCACCGGTTGACGTGCCACTACGGTCCGCCCATCTTTCCCGGTATGGATCGGGTAAATTCCCGATGTCTCCAGTGGGGGCTCGTCGGGAGCCCCGATGATTGCGGCCGAGATCAGGTCCTGGTCCTGGCAGAACTTCGCCAGAAAGCCCGGCGTGCGGATTCCGTCGGTAAGCAGACGCCGCGTCTCAGGCAAGGTGGCCAGCAGGGTTGCCTGAATCTGGGCCTCGTCTTCGACCTCCTTCTTGAGGGCGATGGCAATCTCGCCGATGCTCACCCGTTCATTTTCGATCGGCCGGCTAAACCACTTATCCAGGTTGCGGTTCAACACGCCATAACTGAACAGCACCAGAAACAGGCCGGGGATGCAGCTTAGCGCCAACGCCCCAACTAGCATCTTGGTCTTGATCCGCGAGCCCTCCCGATTGCTTTGGCGTTCGGCGTACAGCTTGACGAAATTCCGGCACAGGATAAAGGCCAGCGTGACCATTAACAGAAAGATCAGGCTGGAGATGGCCCAGTAGGCGAAGGTTTGCGAGGGATCCGTGGGTGCGTAATCACCGAGATTGAACGATCCCTGCCAGACTACCAGCGCCACCAGAATGGCGAGCAGAACGATCGCCGAGCCGTAAAGCAGGCGCTTTTTCATTCGCGGAGAACCTCTCCTCAATCATAATCCGGAACCAAAATGGGCCGCCGGGCGCCAAATCGGGCGCTCAGGGCAGAAAAAATTTAAGAAAAAAAGATTCTGGATTCCATATATCTAGATTCCGCTTTCGGTAAGCCATTGACTTCAGGTATGTTCCCGGGAGCCCTACAAACGTAAGTACTAGAAGTACCTGTTGTCCTCTATCTAATGATGGGTAAGTCGCTCGTTCAGTCTGTTGGACAATGTCTGTCAGGGTCTAAGTCTGAGCCGGTTCGGTTGGGGGACTGGTTCCGTACGAGCGATTGTCCGGAGAGAGTCCGCGTATCTAGCCAGAACAGGACGGCCGTGAGGCTCAAAAACCAGGCGTGGAAAACCGCTCCGGGAACGCGATGCCGTTGTCTAGCGGCTTTTTTGATGCTGCTCCAGCGACTCCGTACGTCGCGCTTTGAACCAACTTGAAGAAAGAGAGACCGAGATGATAGTTTTGTTTGCCAGGCGCATTGCTTTTGTTTTTGGACTATTGGCTCTTTTGGTCCCCAGTATGCCTCTGCGGGGCCAGGAGACCACCGGGAGTATCGTCGGCCTAGTGAAGGACGCGAGCGA
>CAZMRK010000665.1:0-5379 GCA_964568355.1 uncultured Solibacteraceae bacterium
CCGCCGTGAGCCAGGTTCAGCCCCAGGATCGTATCGCCGGGATTGAGCACGGAGAAATAGGCCGCCTGGTTGGCCTGCGAGCCCGAGTGCGGCTGCACGTTGGCGTACTCGGCGTGGAACAATTGTTTGGCGCGTTCCCGAGCCAGGGTCTCCACGATGTCGGTAAATTCGCACCCGCCGTAGTAGCGCTTGCCCGGATAGCCTTCGGCATACTTGTTGGTGAAGATGCTGCCCGTGGCTTCGAGCACCGCTTCGGAAGTGAAGTTTTCACTGGCGATCAGCTCGAGCTGCGAGCCCTGCCGCTCCACTTCATGCTGCAACGCTTCATATACCGCCGGGTCCACCTGGGACAGCGGCCGGGACATCCGTTCCGATTCCGTCATACGATTCTCCCTCAATCCTGCTAGCGCGCCGGCTCGAGCTGAGCGATCTTTTCCAGGCGCCGGGCATGGCGGCCGCCTTGAAATTCGGTACGCAGAAAAATCTCCACCAGCTCGCCGGCCCGCGCGCCATCCAGAAACTTCGCCCCCAGAGTCAGTACGTTGGCGTCATTGTGCTCGCGGGTGAGCTGCACTTCTTCCGGGCGTTCGGCCGGAGCCGCGCGCACTCCCGCCACCTTATTGGCCGCGATCGCCATTCCGATTCCCGTGGAACACACCAGTATCCCGCGGTCCGCAGTGCCCTGAGAGACCGCGCGCGCCACCGGCCGCGCAAAATCCGGATAGTCGCAGGATTCGGTAGAGTCGGTTCCGAAATCGATCACTTCGTGCCCGTCGGCCGCCAGTTTCTGCCGCAGCTCTTCCTTCAGCACAAACCCGGCATGATCGGCGGCAATGGCGATGCGCATAGAAAATGGGGGAGTAACTTCGATTCTATCACATCGCCGTTTCAAGCACTTGCGGGGAGGTTCCCTGCTACAATTGAGCTTTTCCCTTCCACCCTATGTATTGGAGCAAGTTGTTTATCCCCACTCTGCGCGAAGTTCCCGCGGAGGCAGAAGTTCCCAGTCACCAGCTCCTGCTGCGAGCCGGATACATCCGCCAGTTGGCCGCGGGAATTTACAGCTACCTGTTCCTGGCGCAGCGATCCCTGCTGAAGATTACCGCCGTCGTGCGCGAGGAAATGGACGCCATCGGCGCCCAGGAAATGCTGCTGCCCGCTCTCAATCCGGCCGAGATCTGGCAGGAGTCCGGCCGCTGGGACGTCATGGGCGACAACATGTTCCGCCTCAAGGATCGCTTCGGGCGCGATCTCTGCCTGGGCATGACCCACGAGGAGGTCATGACCGCCATCGCCCGCGGAGAGCTGCACAGCTACAAACAACTGCCGCAGATCTGGTACCAGATTCAGACCAAGTTCCGCGATGAAGCCCGCCCCAAGTCCGGCCTGCTGCGCGTGCGCCAGTTCCTCATGAAGGATTCCTATTCCTTCGACCTGGATGCCGCCGGGCTGGACGCGGCTTACGAGAAGCACTATCGGGCCTACTGCCGCATCTTTGATCGCTGCGGTTTGGAATACACCGCCGTCGAGGCTCACTCCGGCGCCATGGGAGGCAGTCAGTCGCACGAATTCATGGTGGCCTCCGAGGCGGGCGAAGATTTCATCGTGGTTTGTTCCCAGTGCGGCTATTCCGCCAATCTGGAGAAGGCTTCGGCCGTGCCCGCAGCCCCGGCACAGCCGGATCCGGAGGGCGATCTCACACCGGAAGCCTTCTATACTCCCGGCCGCAAAACCATCGCCCAGGTGGCCGAGTTCACCGGGTTGCCGGAGACCTCGCAGATGAAAAGCCTGGTCCTGGTGGCGGACGGCCGGCCCGTGCTGGTGATGCTGCGCGGCGATCACCAGTTGAGCGAAACCAAGTTCGGCTCGGTCTCCGGCGATCCGGAGTTTCGTCCCGCCCGTCCGGATGAGATCCGCGAATGGTTCGGGGCCGAGGCCGGCTCGCTCGGTCCCGTCGGTATCACGAACATGCCCATCCTCGCCGACCGGGCGCTGGAGGGCCGGCGCAACATGATCGCGGGCGCCAATCGCGATGACTATCATCTGCGCCACGTCACGCCGGGCGAAGATTTTCAGGCCGAATTTCACGATCTGCGCCAGGTTGCGGCCGGCGATCTCTGCCAGAAGTGCTCCGCTCCGTTGCGCATCGTCAAAACCGTCGAACTGGGCCACATCTTCAAGCTGGGGTATCGCTATTCGGACTCCATGGGGCTGCGTGTGCTGAACGCCGAGGGAGAAGAGATCACGCCGATCATGGGCTCCTACGGCATCGGCATTGAGCGTGTGCTCAGCGTGGCCGTGGAGCTGTATCACGATCGCGACGGCATCGCCCTGCCGCCTGCCATCGCGCCGTTTACGGTGGTGATCACACCGGTCAATTTCGCCGATCCGGCCCAGCGCGAAGCCGCCGAAGCCATCTATCGCGACTGCCTGGCCCAGGGGCTCGATGCCTTGCTGGATGACCGCGATGAGCGCCCCGGGGTGAAGTTCAAGGACGCCGACCTGATTGGTATCCCCTTCCGGATCACCGTGGGTAAGAAGCTCTCGAATGGCCAGGTGGAACTGGTGGAGCGGCGTGGCAAGCGGTCCTCCGACGTGGCCGTGGAAGACGCCGCGCACGCCGTTGCCGCTAGGATAGGAAAAGCTTGAACATGTCCCTTAACTGGAGTCTCATTCGTTCCGAATTCCCCGCGTTGGCGGAGTGGACTTATTTGAACACCGCCACGTTCGGGCAGGTGCCGAGGCGCGCTGTGGAAGCCGCCGGCGCTCACTTTGCCCGCCGCGACCGCCTGGCCTGCGCCGATTTTCTCGAATGGTTCGACGATCTGGACCAGATCCGCGAGAAAGCCGCCCGCCTGATTCATGCGCAGGCTTCGGACATCGCCTTCATCATCAATGCCTCCACCGCGCTCTCGCTGCTGCTGGGCTCGCTCGATTGGAAGGCCGGCGATCAGGTGGTCACGTTGGAGGACGAGTTTCCCAATCACTACTACTACGCCACCACCCTGCGAACCCGGGGCGTGGAGTTTGTCGAGACCTCGTTCGAGCGCCTCTACGATTCCATCACGCCGCGTACACGCGTGGTTGCTATCAGCACCGTCAACTACTCCACGGGCCTGCGCCCGCCCCTCGAACCGCTCTCCGAGTTTCTGCGCAGCCGCGGTATCCTGTTCTACCTCGATGGCACCCAAAGCCTGGGCGCCCTCCAACTGGATCTCTCGCGCGTGCACGTGGACCTGTTCGCCATGGACGCGTATAAGTGGCTGCTCTCGCCCAACGGCGCCGGCTTCATGTACGTGCATCCGGAACTACGCCAGCGGCTGGCGCCCAGCGTGATCGGCTGGCGCAGTCATCGCGGGTGGCGCGAGCACGACAATTTGCACCATGGATTTCCGGAGTTCAAGTCCGAGGCGGAGAAGTACGAGGGCGGCATGCTGCCGTTCACCGTTCTCTATGCCATGGGCGCCGTGCTCGATATGCTGCTTGAAATCGGTCCGGAGGTGATTGAAAACCGCGTACGGGAGATCGCGGAAAAGACCCGCCAGGTATTGCGCGACGCGGGCGCCAGCCTGCTGGCCGACCGTGCTCCCTATTACGATTCGCCGATCATCGCTGCTCGTTTCGAAGGCCGGGACGCACCCTCGCTGGTGCGCGAACTGAAGGCGCGCAGGGTGCTGGTGGCCGCCCGCCATGGCAACCTGCGCGTCTCTCCGCATTTCTACAACGACGAAACAGACCTGGCACGTTTTGCAGAAGCGCTCGGCCGCTAGAAAACTTACAGCCCGTGCTTCCGCTCAAATTCCGCCAGGGTCATTCTTCCCTGGCGGATCATCTCTATGCTTTCCTGAATGGATTCCAACTCACCTGGAGCCAGGGGAGCATCGGTGTCGAGCAGGGTCTCCAGGTATCGCTCTGCAACGTGCAGCGCGTTTGCGGATGGCTCTAGCTGCCGCTTGGCGGTCATAGATGGCCTCCCGCTTTTAGTCTACCGCCCTTTACAATAATCGTTTGTCCTCTCTCATCCCGATCCTGGTTGGCGCTCTATTCACCCTGGCTGTGTCCTATGCCCTGGGCAGCCTCTGCCTGCGGATGCTGCCGCTCCCGCGGCCATTGGTGCTGGGTGTAGGGGCGGCGATCCTGAGCGTATTGGTCTTCTTGCTGCTGCTGGCCGGGCTGGCGAATCCCATTGTTTTCGCAGTGGTGGGCCTGCTGGCGCTGGGGGTCTGGACGCGTTTTCGCGCGCCGGTTCTGGAGGAGCCTCCGCGAAAGTCCCTGGACCGGACCAGCCGCTACCTGGTGGCGATTCTCCTGGGCTCCTATGCGCTGATCTATTTTGTCTACGCTCTCGCCCCGGAGATCCAACCGGACAGCATCACCTATCACCTGGGGCTGGTCGCCGAATATCTGCGGCTCGGCTCTTTCCCGGAACGGGTTGGTTTCTATGAGATGGTGCCACAGGGGATGGAGATGTTGTTCCTGTTCGCCTTTGCCTTCGGCCGCCACTCCGCCGCCAAGCTGGTGCATTTCGGATTTCTGCTGGCGACCCTTCCCCTGATCGTAGCCATCGGCCGCCGCCTCGGTCTCATCGACCTGGTGGCGTGGCTGGCCGCGGCCCTCTATTTTTGCGCTCCCGTCGTGGCCACCAGCGGAACCTGCTCTTACAACGACGCGGCTCTGGTATTCTTCGGCCTGGCGGCCTTCTATCTGCTGCTGGCATGGCGTCAGACCGGCGACGGCCGCTACCTGCTTCCCGCCGGAGTGACCGCCGGGTTCTGCTACGCGGTGAAGTTCCCGGGTATCGTGGTGCTTCCCGCGGTGGTGCTTGCTGTCCTGGCGGGACGGCCGCGCTACCGGCGCATTCTTCCGCTGCTTGCCGGGGGGCTGCTGATGTTTGCTCCCTGGATGCTGCGCAACCTTCTGGTGGTCGGCAATCCGCTGGCGCCCCTGTTTAACGGCTGGTTTCCCAATCCCTACTTCCACGCGTTCATCGACAGCCGGCTGGTCAGCAAACTTAGTTCCTATGGAGGCGTGACCCTTGCGGCCGCACCCTGGCAGCTTGCCGCGGGCGGCAAACTGCAAGGAGTCTTCGGCCCGCTGTTTCTGGTGCTCCCGCTTGGCTTGGTCGCTTTGCGCAAACCGGCCGGCCGGCTTTGCTGGCTGGCCGCGGCGGTGCTGGCCGTGCCCTGGTTCGTCAACATGGGCGCGCGTTTTCTGATGCCGGCCTTCCCCTTTCTGACGCTAGCGTTGGCAATGTCTTTGGGGATGTTCCTTGCCCGTCCGCTTCTGTGGGCGTGTCTGCTGCTGGAGACCGTGGTCTGCTGGCCCCAGGTGGTAGATCAATACGTCCCGCAGTATACCTGGCGTCTGCCGGCCTTTCCG
>CAZMRK010000666.1:0-3853 GCA_964568355.1 uncultured Solibacteraceae bacterium
GGGGCGGCGTTGCGGGAGGGCGGCTGGCGAAGGTACACTGAAGGCTGATTTCCTTTGCCAGCCTCTTTCCCCGGTCGTCTAATGGTAGGACAGCGGCCTTTGGAGCCGTGAATCGTGGTTCGAATCCATGCCGGGGAGCCACCGCCTTCTTGTTTCAATTCCGGGCCGCGAAATTCTTGACAGCACGTCGTTTGCGTCTGCCGACAATATCCGCCAGATTCCGCAATTTCCAGCTATTGCCGGCCTCTGAAACGTTTGAAAAGAGAGGTCGCGCAGCCACGTGTCGGACCCCACGGGTCCGGCCCGGAACCCAAGGATTCCGCTGCGAACTCTCCGGTTTCTCCGGTTGACACGGTGGCCTTTGTTGACGGCCTCGTTCAGAACGGGGTGCCGCCGCTCGTAGTCCAACCCTGACTGCAGGCGCTGATCTTGGAGCACCGATAGAACTCCATTTCCTGCCGGTCCAGAACGTCTCCAGAAGGGAACGAGGCCGGAGCCATAGCCGCGATTCGGAACGTGGCTTGGATGTCGGGAGTGGCGCGCAGCGCCTCGCTGGTGGCAGGAAGCCCTGGGGCTGCCGCAGAGCTCCAGTCGCTCGATTGGTAGTGGAACGCTGGAATACCACGGAGTTACAATCCGCATGTCATGCCCCTCCTCACAGTTCCCCGGGCCCAATTCTTGGAAGCGGTGGGAATTAGCGTCGCCATTTTGCAGCGCAAGCGACAAGCCAAGGCCGTTTTCTCGTTTCGGGACGGTTTTTTGACTGTGGCGATTGCGAACTCCTCGTCGGCTCTTCCCGCTGAGGGAGACTGGCCTGGTGTCGCAAAGTGCCCGGCGCTGTTCCTCTTGCGCGCAACTGACCCAGCGCCAGCCGATGATCCGGTCACGATCCGCTGCGAGAACGGCCGGCTGTCAATTGGCCGCTCCTCGACGGCTTGCGAATGGCAACCGAAAGCATAGACGGCAGCGGCGACAGGACTTCAACCGGCAATGACCCCAACGATTTTCGACCGCATATCGCAGTTGGCCGGCAGCAGCACGTACCCAGGGCGTCCTTTCCCCAAATGGCAGCCATCGGTAGAAGAATGCATCGCTTGGCTCCGCAAGGAGACCCTGACGCGGGCCGCTCGATCATATGAGCCGGACCCGTTGCGGGATCCGGCCATGTTGTTGGGCCAAGGCAACCCGGTCACATTGGGCGTCCCGAGCCACAGATCAGAAAGACGACGCAAGGCCGAGCTGGACTTGTTGAAGAAGGATTACCGGGAACAACGTCGAAGCCCGAACCTATCGCAAGATGCTCTCGACAAGTTGTGGAACGAATTAAAAAACCCCGCGACCGCCATTCGGACGCTTGATTTGCATCGATTACCAGCCGACGCACTCGCCTTTTATCGGCCATTCCATTTCTCGCCCCATGAAGAGTGGGGAATCTACATCATGGTGGAACGTCTCCTGAACTACTGCGATGATCTGTACCGCGCGTTCGGAGGCAAGCTCGCAGCATTCAACTTGGAAACGCTGATGGGATGCGTGTTGCTTGAGGTATTCCACCACGAGTTTTTTCATCACCTCACCGAGTGCGCCGCGACCACGATTGAGATTGCCTCGGCGAGCTTCGGAAAACCAAAGCGAATCTACGACGAGTATTGGGACTATGATTTCGAACGGAATCCCGCGATCGGTAGGCACATCGACCATCCTCTCGAAGAAGCACTGGCAAATGCCTACGCCTACAACTCTTTCTCATTTTTGTCGCGGACCCAGATAGGCTACAAACTGGTTTGGGTCAAGGTCTATCAGCAGATTCTTGAAAAATGCTGGTCCCAAGAACCGCCAGGGTATCGGAGCGCGGCAAAGTACATAAAGGGAGAGTACGTCTCCGGTGCTGCCCAGCTCCTGGCGATGGTCTTGTCCAGCCCAGACCTTGATCCGGCATCCTTGATGCTGTTAGCCAAGACAGTGATGCCCAACGGGAACAGCGCGTTTCTGCAAAAGCCCGATGTTCCCACGTATCTCGTGGGAAGACGTGACGCCCTGGAAGATTTTGGCCGGCTGGTGCCGGCACCGAATGAAACCTACACGAGTCTATTCTGGCTCGGAGAGACATCGTCGGTCGACGAGTATCTCCAGAAGAGGAAAAAGGAAGAGGACGAAGCCAAGAAGAAGCGCCACTGAGGCGTCGAGATTCGCCCTCGCGACACAGTCCGATGGCTCCGTCCAAAACCGGCTCAATCAAATGATCGTGACCGTCATTGCTAGACTCCGGTGACCTGATAGCTCGATAGCGGTCCTGGCTTTGCCGAACTGCCCATGTATTCCTCCATCCGGCTCTTCTCATCCAAAACCGGCAGGACGCCCCCGATTGCCACGGCGAGCTGTGGATACTCCCGCTGGAAGTTGGCGTCGAAGTTGGTGGCGATGAACTCCGGAACTTCGACGGCACGGCGGAAACGAAGGCGCTTGCCTCCGACTTCCCATGGGCGATCGGCGAGCGCCTTAATATTCGGCATGTTGGCACCGCCATCCTTCGTGTTTCTGGCTCCGGATGAACGCCTCGCCGGCTTCACGCTGCGCGTCAAGCGAGTTGAACTCCTGCTGAAGGCCTTCCTCGGTCGACTTGCGCGTGTAGACCGCGCACCGTACTGTCGACGGCTTGACCAGTTCGACCGGGACCGTGGTGTTGGCCAAGCCCCGGTTGACCGAGCTATTCCTAGGCATGGTTCACCTCGCCAGGGGCGGGAAGCCCAAAAAAGGCAAAACCGTTCCATCGCCCGCCGGTCGCCTGGTTCACTGCGGCGGTCAACGTCTTGTATATGCGGCCCTCGAACTCGAACCCATCGACGCGGATCCTGGTGGCAATGCGCTGGCCTCGATAGTTCCGTTCAAGCCAGGCGCCAGGAGGTGGCAGGCGGGAATCGTGCGGTTTCGGAAGCCTCGCCGTCACCTTCAGGAAGGCCTCCGGATCGAGAGCCTTCTTGTTTGGGGCGCGAACCCGGATGTCCGCGTCGTTCGCGATCTCGAGGGCGCGGCGGCGCGCGCGTTCGGAGAGCCCTCCTTCGGCCAGCGCCTGGATGCGCCAGGCGATCCTTCGGAATAGGAACTGCCGGTTGTTCGACCGTGTCTCCTCGCCGAATACCTCGATGTACTTCAGCTTCATCTGGCCAACGGTCATCCGGCCGAGTTCGGCGATCTGCTGCTCAATCGTGTCTTCCACGCGGTTCTCCCTTCTTGGAGGCGTCAACCTCGTGTACATGAGGGCTCGACTTCTCGGGAGTATCAAGTGGACATCTGCCGCACCCCGGATAGCGCAACCGGAGGTAGCCGGCGGCGAGAATGCGCGCGATGGTCTGGAGGTCCTCGGCTGGGATCGGCAAGACGGTTCACCTCGCTGTGGATTGGGACCACGGCGAGAGTCCGCCTGGCGGTCGTCTCGCGGTCTGTCTGGTCTCGGGGGCCGCGCCGGAAGCGCTGTTGCCCTCCGACATAAACATACGCGAGGATCGCGAAAACGGTAAACCCGAGGTGCTGAATCAGAGACGGGAACGGAACGCGGAAACGCGCGCCTGCACGCATTCCACGATGGGCGAGACGAACGCACCTGGTAAACAGGCCTCAGGAGTCGTAGGTCTGCGGGCGATGCAAACGATTTGACGAGCGTTCTCCGGACGGAGAAACGGCCCGCGAGAAAAGGGCTGCCAGAGACGAGAAATGCGCCGCGCCGGCACGCGTCACGCCTCTCTGTGGCTTGAGAACGCAGAATGCCGGATCGGCGCAAATGGTTGGTTTTCTTTGGGATGTTCGGCGGGGTCGTGCTGACGCACGAGTGGTGCCGGTGTCAACTACTGGGGAG
>CAZMRK010000667.1:0-6389 GCA_964568355.1 uncultured Solibacteraceae bacterium
GGCCGTGTTCCGGCGGGCGATGCTCGTGCAGGTCATGATGCTCCACGTGATGCGGCGCCGTATAGCGGCGGACGGAGTAAGGGTGCACGTAGGTTACCCGGTTGTTCCAAGTGCGAGTCCAGGGGCGATTGTTGATGATCACGGTGTGGCTGGACCAGGCGAAATGGTTCGCACCCCATCCCCAGGGATGGAAGGCGGGACCAACGGTCACCGCCGGGCCGAAAGAAATCGCGGCATGGATAGCGAATCCCGGACGGGGACGGGCAAACACCACGACGGGATTATAGACCGGGACGTAGACATAGGCGGGATTTACCGGCACGATTTCGACATAGGGGCCGGAGCGATTTACAACAACCTGCGAGTTGCTGCGCAGATATCCGTAGTTCCAGGCCTGCTGGCGCATGCGCTGCACGGCGTCCATGACCTGCTGCTGTTGAGCGAGGAAAGCATTGCCGAGGTCGGAGGTCCAGGCCATGTCGCGGCTCATCATGTCGAGCACGGTGGGGAAGGGAAGCAGCGCCTGCACGCTGGGATCCCAGGGTATTTGGTCGTCCTGAATCGCGCGGGCGAGGTCGTCGCCGCGGAGATAATTGTGCTGATTGGCCCAGGCGGCGGCTTCGGGGATCTGGTCCGGATAGGTCGCGGCGGCCAGGACCTGGGAAAGCAGAGAATCGGGATAGAGAGCGATTCGCGCCACGAGGTTGTCCAATTGGGCGGGGCTGTACACCGGCGGAGGCGTAGGCGGGGGCGGTGGGCCCTGCGGCAAGGCCGGGGCCGTCAAGATCACCGTGCCGGCTGCTAAGAGCAGCAAAGAAAAGAAGGTCGAATACCTGATTCGACTGGAAGTACCTCGATGGCGAAGTAACATGGAGACTCCTTCATCTTTCTTGATCCGCTTACGCGGCGGATCTTCATCGTCAAGGAAGACGAATTTCCGCACGCTGACGTTTCCTGGTAACGGATCGGCCGGTCAGGCCAGGATGCGGCGCAGACCGGGGATCTGGCGACAGACGGCCGCGCTCAGCAGGAGAGTGAGGCTCCAGGCGATGGCGGTCGCCACGGCGAATTTTACCAGCGGCGGCGCGATGAGGCCGCGCATAGCGAGCGTGGTTGCGATGAGCACGGGAGGGTGGAGTACGTACACGGCGAAGGCGTTGGCGGACAGCACGCGGACCAGACGGGATTGGGTGGAAAATTTTTCGCGGAAGATGACGAGTAACCCGATTGAAACTCCCGCGCAAACGATCGATTCCCAAAGCGACAGCACGGCACTCTGCCAATGCCAGCCTCCGTTATAGGCTTGCAGGTTTCCTTCCAAGGCTCCGCCTTTCGTGATCAGGCCAACCCACAGCAGAGCGCCGGCGCCGATTCCCACGGCCAGCCATCGCAGGCCGAAGCTGTGCGGCAGGCGCAAGAGCCAGGATTTGCGGCAGGCCTGAATCCCCATCGCGAACAGCACGACATATTGGGAAAAAAAGCAGAGCTGCATGTTGTAGATGGCGGTCCCGATGGGCTGCAAGGTGCGCACCAGGAAGGTTGCCACGGCCATGAGCAGGATCACGGCGAGCACGTGGCGATCGCGCGGTGGCGGCACGGAACCGCGCGCGTGAGCAAGCGGACGAACCGAATCACCCGGTCGCAGCACCAGGCGCAGCAGGGTGTAGACGCAGCAGAAGATCAGCAGAGCTACGCAGAACCAGAGCGGGCCGGTTCCGTTGAGCATTCTCTCGGGGGTGAGATAGCGGCGGAGAAAGCGCAGGAAATCCGTGCGGCGGGAACTGGCGATGTACTCCGCCACCGGCGAGAGAACCAAGACGTAGAGCAGAGTAGGGAGGCCAAGCCGGATGGCGCGATCGCGAAGGAAGCGGCCTGCGCCTTTTTTATCGTGGGAGGCTGGCACAAAGTAACCGGCGATGAAAAACAGGAAGCCCATGAAGAAGGCTTGCAGAAACGCCTGGTAGGTGATGAAAACCAGCAACTCCAGCCCGGCGGCGGGCGGTTTTTCCATGTAATACCAGCGGCCAACGCTGCTGTAAGTGACCGCGGCGTGCATACTGACAACCAGCAGGATCATCGTCCAGCGAAGATTGTCGATGAATAACAGGCGGCTGGCATCGGCCGATGCGCGCGCCAGAGGAGCACTGCCGGCTGGAAGAGCGGCCATTTGTGCCGATTATGGCACAGTGGCTTGGGTCGACGGGAGCGTCGACGCTGCACACTGAAGTGCGCGCCACGCGAGGCTAATCGAAGATGACGGTTTTGCCTTCGTAGTGCAGGATTCGGCTTTCCAGATACCAGCGCACCGCGCGCGAGAGCACGATGCGCTCCAGATCGCGCCCTTTTTGGATCAGGTCGGCCAGTTGGTCACGGTGGGAGACTCGTACGACATCCTGCTCGATGATGGGGCCGTCGTCCAGCACCTCGGTTACAAAATGGCTGGTGGCGCCGATCAGCTTGACGCCCCGCTGGTAGGCGGCATGATAGGGCCGCGCTCCGCTGAATGCCGGTAGAAACGAATGGTGGACGTTGATGATGCGCTGCGGATAGCGCGCGACGAATTCGGGCGAGAGGATCTGCATATAGCGCGCCAGCACGATCAGTTCAATCCGGTGTTCCTCCAGCAGCGCGATCTGCGCCGCTTCCACCGCGGACCGGTGGTTTGTCTCCATGGGGATGTGGTGGAACGGGATGCCGTAGAAGTCCGCAAGCGGGCGCGCTTCGGGATGGTTGCTGATGATCAGCGGAATACGGCAGTGCAACTCACCGACCTGATGGCGATAGAGCAGATCGAGCAGGCAATGCTGGTATTGAGAGACGAAGATGGCGACCGCTGGTTTGGCGGCGGAATAGACCAGCCGCCAGCGCATGTGGAAGCGCTCAGCCAGTTCCTGAAACTGCGAGCGAAAGGCAGGCTCGTCCAGAGTGAAATCCGTCAGATCCCATTCCACGCGCATGAAGAACAGGCCAATGTCATTATCCTGATGCTGATCGGCGTGGAGAATGTTGGCGCCGTGGGTGTAAAGAAAGCCGGAGATGGCAGCGACGATTCCCTTTTGGTCAGGACAGTGAACCAGCAGGGTAGCAGAATCGAACATAAGTGGCGTTGCGTACCATGGTCGCACGCCTGCCACCGGCCGCGCAGGTTGCTACACCAACAATGACTTCACCACCGTGCCGGACACATCAGTCAAGCGGAAATGCCGCCCCTGAAATTTGAAGGTCAGCCGCGTGTGGTCGATGCCGAGGCAGTGCAGGATGGTGGCCTGCAGATCGTGCACATGCACCGGATCGCGCACCACGTTGTAGCAGAAGTCGTCGGTTTCTCCGATGCAGATTCCCGGCTTGGTTCCGCCTCCCGCTGCCCACATGGTGAAGCAGCGCGGATGGTGGTCGCGGCCGTAATTGTTCTCGGTCAGCTTGCCCTGGCAGTAGACGGTGCGCCCGAATTCGCCGCCCCAGACGACGAGCGTGTCCTCCAGCAGTCCGCGCTGTTTCAGATCCTGGATCAGGGCCGCGGTCGGCTGATCGGTGCCTTTGCACTGGAGCGCCAGGTCGCGGGGCAGATCATTGTGCTGATCCCACCCGCGATGGTAAAGCTGCACGAAGCGTACGTTGCGCTCGGCCAGGCGGCGGGCCAGCAGGCAATTGGCGGCGTAGGTGCCGGGCTTGCGCGAATCCGGACCGTACATTTCGAAGACGCTGTCGGGCTCTTTGGAAAGGTCCATCAGCTCCGGCACGGAGGTTTGCATCCGGTAGGCCATCTCGTA
Source organism: uncultured Solibacteraceae bacterium (assembly GCA_964568355.1). Lineage (GTDB taxonomy): Bacteria > Acidobacteriota > Terriglobia > Bryobacterales > Bryobacteraceae > JAJPJX01. Next base: position 3,771 of record CAZMRK010000667.1, read on the forward strand.
CTGGCCGATGCGCGTCTCGATCTCCGGATCGCCGTAGGCATTTTCGCGCATCTGGTTGAGCTTGGCCACGCTGTCCAGGATGCGCCGGCGGGTGGTCTTGTCGATTCCGGGAGGATCGGAGAGGTAGAGCACCGGGTCGCCGCCGGAGCGGAATTTCACGCCCTGATACTTGGAAGGCAGAAAGCCATTGCCCCAGAGGCGCGAGAACAGCGGCTGATCGGTATTCAGGGCCTGGGCCTGGGAGAGCAGCACCACGAATGCCGGCATGTTCTGGTTCTCGCTGCCCAGGCCGTAACTGACCCAAGAGCCCATGCTGGGGCGTCCGGGCTGCTGGCTCCCGGTTTGAATGAAGGTGATGGCGGGGTCATGGTTGATGGCCTTGGTGTGCATCGTCTTGATGATGGCGATGTCGTCCACCACCTTGGCCGTGTAGGGCAGTAATTCGCTCACCCAGGCCGCCGATTTGCCGTACTGTTCGAACTTAAAGATGGAAGCCGCCACCGGCAGCGTCGATTGACCGGAAGTCATCCCGGTGATGCGCTGGCCCATGCGCACCGAGCCGGGGAGATCCGTGCCCTGCCATTTGTGCAGGGCGGGCTTATAGTCGAACAAATCCATCTGGGAAGGCGCGCCGGACTGGTGCAGATAGATGACCCGTTTGGCCTTGGGTGCGAAATGGGGCAGTCCGGGCAGCCCGCCGGTCTTGGAACTGGTGTCGGGGCTGGTCGCCAGCAGGGCGGGCTCGAGCAGCGATGCCAGGGCTGGAATGCCGATGCCGGTCGCCGCCCGCGAAAAGAAATGCCGCCGCGTTGTCTCCAGTTTCCAGTTTTCGAGGGGATCCATTTTGGGGCCTACTCCTTGGTAATCGTTTCGTCCAGGTTGAGGATGGTGCTGGCCACGGTGGTCCAGGCAGCAAGTTCGCTCGCGTCCAGCTTTTGGTCGAAGGGCGACTCGCCCACGCGCAGCAGCTTTTCGGCTGCTTCGGGATCGCGCCGGTAGTGCAGCAGTTCTTCGCGCGCCAGATTGCGCAGCACCTTCGATTCCCGCGATGCCGGCTTGCGCTCGGTGGCCAGGCGGAAGGCATAGGCCACGCGCTTCGCAGGATCTTTCGGCGCCTCGGTCAGGGTACGCTGGGCCAGTGCCCGGGCGGCCTCGACATAGGTCGGGTCATTCAGCAGGACCAGGGCTTGCAGCGGCGTGTTGGTCACCGACCGGCGCGCGGTGCATTTCTCGCGGTCCGGCGCGTCGAACGTGCTCAGTGAAGGCGGCGGCACGGTGCGCTTCAAGAACGTGTACATACTGCGCCGGTAGAGATCCTTTCCGTGGCTGGGAGTATAGGACTGCGCCGAAAAGCCTTCGCCGAAGGCCATCTCTTCCCAGAGTCCTTTGGGCTGATACGGAAAGACGCTAGCGCCGCCGATTTCCGGGTTCAGCAGCCCGCTGGCGGCCAGGGCGTTATCGCGAACCATCTCGGCGCTCATCCGGAAACGCGGACCGTGCGCCAGCAGGCGGTTTTCCGGATCCTTCTCCAGCAGTTCCGGCGTCGTGCGGGAGGATTGACGATAGGTTGCGGAAGTGACGATCAGGCGCTGCATGGCCTTGATGTCCCAGTGCGTCCGGATAAATTCGGTGGCCAGCCAATCGAGCAGTTCCGGGTGGCTTGGCGGATCGCCCTGAGAGCCGAAATCTTGCGCTGTCTTGACCAGGCCGGTACCGAAATAGAGTTGCCAGTAACGGTTCACGGCCACGCGCGAGGTCAGCGGATGTCCCGGGTCCACCAGCCATTTGGCCAGCGCCAGGCGGTTGACTTTTTCCCCCTTGGGCAGTGGAGGCAACACCGCCGGAACTCCCGCGGACACCTTTTCCACCTTGTTGCGGTAGTCACCGCGACCCAAGAGGTACGTATCGCGCGGTTTCTCCATCTCCGCCATTACCATGGTGTTCGGGATGGAATCCTTCAGGTGTTCCTGCTGCTTTTCGAGGACGTGAAGGTCGGCGTAGGCCTTGCGAAGTTCCTCGGAAGCATCATAGGTCAGGAAGTAGTCGCGCAGTTTCTTGTCCTGTTCTTTGGTGCGTTTGCCGGTGACCCCTTCCAGGATGACGCGCACCGGATGCTGCCGCGCGATGTGCTCCACTTCCTCCGGCGCCAGGGTACGGCTGTAGAACCGCAGATCGTCCATGCGGCCTTTGTAGGGCTTGCCGAACTTCTTATTGCCGATTTCGAGGGGCGCTTCGTTGCGAATCGTTCCAGAGAGCTTGTCCTGGAGCACGTCGAACCCGGCGGGCTTACCGTCCATATAAAGCTTGATCCCGGCGGCCTTCCCGGAACCGTCGTAGGCAATGGTTACCTGGCTCCAGGCGCCCTGCATCAGTTCGTCCCGGGTGCGGATGACAATGGCGTCGTCCGGCCACTGATGGATCAGGCGGAAGACCAGATGCGCGGCGCGTTTCTGGATGGGCACGAGGCGGCCCTTTTCGAAGATCAGCTCATAGCCGCGGCGGTCGGGTGTCTCGGCCAGTTTCTGGAAGACGGTCATCTCTTTGCCGTTGTTGCTGCGCAGCCAGGTAGAGATGGTGAATGCATCCGAGCGGTCGAAGCCCGCGATATTTCCCAGAGAG
>CAZMRK010000668.1:0-4295 GCA_964568355.1 uncultured Solibacteraceae bacterium
GCCCTGGGCGTCTTTCTCCTCTCCACCGCAAATTCTCTGTTCATAGGCTCGCTCGCCGCCGCACTGATCGGCCTGGGCATGGGCGGTGAAGCCGACGTCACGCCCTACCTCCTGACCCGCTACTTCGGCCTGCGCGCCTTCTCCACTCTCTACGGCCTCACCTGGACCGCCTACGCCATCGCCGGAGCCATCGGCCCCATCCTCATGGGCCGCGCTTTTGACGCCAGTTCCTCCTATCAGTCCTTCGTGGCCCAACTCTCCATCCTCACCCTGGCCTCCGCCGCGCTCATGCTCTTCATGCCCTCCTACCACACGCCCCAGCCGGAAACCCGGTCACAACCGGACCCACAAAATATTTCCCCTGTTTTCAATCAGCTTCCGCCCGAATAGCGGTCTTCGCGGATCACCCCGGCCTTATTCTGAAAACAGAAAGGCTGGTTCGTTCACCCGGGCCGGCCCGATGAGCTAGATGCTGGCCAGCATTTCATCGTCAGCGGAGCAGGCAGTTTTCTGTTTCGCCGGTGAGTAAGGTCCCCCGGGCATCGCCCCGCGGGAAAAAGAAACCGGTTTCGACCAACGTTTTGACAGGACAAGTCACCCTGTTCGAAGCATTTCACCCCGCTTGATCCTCTGCCCCGCAGAGGATCGGGCGGTGACGATCCTTCCCGTCTTTCTCTCTCCCTCCAGGCCGTAGTGTGTCCACCCGCCGAAGCGCAACGATAGAATCAAGATCATGCTCCGTGCGGCCCTTCCGGTCCTCCTCGCATCGTCCCTCTTCGCGGCCGATGCCGATCTCATCCTCTATCACGGCAAAATCGTCACCGTCGATCCGCAATTCTCCATCCGCCAGGCCATCGCCATCAAGGCCGGAAAAATCACCGCCGTCGGCGAGGACCGCGCCGTCGTCTCCGCCGAACGGGGTCCCCATACGCGCCTCACCGATCTCCAGGGCCGCACGGTGCTCCCCGGCCTGATCGATAGCCACGTCCACGCCCTCGAAGCCGGGCTCAGCGAGTTCCGCGGCAAGCTCCCTCCGCTCGATTCCTTCGCCGCCGTCCAGGCCTATCTCCGCGATCAGGCGCGCAAAGTCCCCAAAGGCCAGTGGATCGTCGTTCCGCGAACCTTCCCTACCCGCCTCGCCGAACTCCGCATGCCCACCCGCGAGGTCCTCGACGTCGTACCCGGCCACCCCGTCCTGTTCGATGCCAGCTATGTGATCATCCTCAATTCTCTGGGCCTCAAAGTCAGCGGCATCACCCGCGACACCCCCAATCCCCCGGGCGGCGAAATCATCAAGGATGCGCACGGCGAGCCCAACGGCATCCTCAAGAACGCCGCCTCCCTGGTCAAAGGTCTCGACCGCCGCCAGTCCTTCACCGAGGCCGAAAAGCTCCAGGCCCTGGAGCAGATGCTCCACCATTACGTCGAAGCCGGCCTCACCTCCATCGGCGACCGCGCCGTCGATCCCGAGCAGATCGCGCTCTATCAGAAGCTCAAGGCCGAACATCGCCTCCCTATCCGCGCCGTGCTCACCTGGCGCCCCAGCGCCTCCGGACCGGCCGACGCCCTGGTCCGCGCCATCAACCAGGCGCCCTACACCACCGGCACCGGCGATGACTGGCTCAAATTCGGCGCCTTCAAGCTCACTCTCGATGGCGGCATGACCATCGGCACCGCCTATCAGCGCCATCCCTACGGCCCTTTCGGCCGCCAGCTCTACGGCAAGACCGATCCCGACGATCGCGGCCAGCTCTTCATCGCCCCCGATAAGCTGCTCACCATCATGCGCGCCGCCCGCAATCGCGGCTGGCAGCTCACCACCCACGATCAGGGCGGAGGCGCCATCGACGCCTTTCTCGATACCCTCCAGGCCCTCGATCGCGAGCGCCCCATCGCCCCCTCCCGCTCCTTCGTCATGCACGCCAGCTTTCAGAGCCCCGAGGCCATCGCCCGCATGAAAAAAATGGGCCTCCTCGCCGATGTCCAGCCCCAATGGCTCTACTACGATGGCGAAGCCCTCGAAAAGGTCTTCGGCCACGAAGGCATGCGCTATTTCTTTCCGCTCCGCAGCTATCGCGACGCCGGCATCCTGCTCGCCTCCGGCAGCGACCACATGATCGGCTGGGACAAAAACAAGGCCGTCAATCCCTACAATCCCTTCCTCAGCATGTGGATCGAGATCGCCCGCCGCACCGTTCACGGCCGCGTCCTCTACCCCGAACAGAGCCTCACCCGCCAGGAAGCGCTCCAGACCCACACCATCTGGGCCGCCTACATGCAGTTCGCCGAAAAAGTGAAAGGATCGCTCGAACCCGGCAAGCTGGCCGACCTGGTCGTGATCGATCGCGACTACCTCACTTGCCCCGAAGACCAGATCAAGGACATCCAGCCCGTCATCACGATCCTCGACGGCAAACTCGTTTATGCCCGTTGAAAATGGGACAATAACGGAGAATGATCGAACAGCTTCGCCCGGGGGCCTCCGCCAGCCATGCCCGGGTCTGTCTTTTTGACTTTGACGGCACCATCTCCCTGATCCGCTCCGGCTGGATGGAAGTGATGATCCCCATGATGGTAGAGATTCTGGCGGATCTCAAAACCGGGGAATCCGAAGCCGAGCTTCGGAAAGTCGTCGAAGATTTTGTCTGGCGCCTCACCGGCAAACAGACCATGTACCAGATGATCGAGTTCGCCGACCAGATCGCCAAACGCGGCGGTCAGCCCCTCGAACCCCTGGCCTATAAAAAGATGTACCTGGACCTCCTGCATGACCGCATCCGCGGCCGCCTGGAAGAGCTCCGCGCCGGCCGGGTCTCGCCCGACAAGTACCTCGTGCCCGGAGCCCGCGAACTGATCCTGGCCCTTCGCGAGCGCGGCCTGAAGCTATTTCTGGCCAGCGGCACCGACCAGGAGTTTATGCGCGAAGAGGCCCGCCTGCTGGAGGTCTATCCCTATTTCGACGGCGGCGTCTATGGCGCGCTCGACGATTACAAAAGCTTCTCCAAAAAAATCCTGATCCAGCGCCTGATCGCTTCCGCCGAAGTTCGCGGCGACGAATTTCTGGGCTTCGGCGACGGCTACGTGGAAATCGAAAACATCAAGGAAGTGGGCGGCATCGCCGTCGGCGTGGCTACCGAAGAACCGGACTGCCGGGCCGTCGACGCGTGGAAGCGCCAGCGCCTCGCCGGCGTGGGCGCCGATTTCATCATCCCCAACTTCCTGTGCCATCAGGAGCTCCTCTCTACTCTCTTCTCCAATGGAAACTAGGGAAATTCTGGCGGCCGTCCGCCGGCTTTCTGCGCTCGTGGTCGGCGATATCTGCCTGGATCGCTGGTGTACCTACGACCCGGCCACGAGCGAGCCCTCGCGCGAAACCGCCATCCCCCGTATCGGCGTGGTCCATACGGAAGTGACCGCCGGAGCCGCCGGCACCGTAGCCAATAACCTGGCGGCGCTGGGCTGCGGCCGCGTGGAGGTGCTCGGCGTCATCGGCGACGACGGCTTCGGTTTTGAACTTTCCCGCGCCCTGGCCGCCCGCGGCATCGCCTCGGATCTCGCCGTCCAGGTCCCTGGAACGCAGACCTTCACCTACACCAAGGTGATCAACCGGCTCACCGGCATCGAGGATCAGCCGCGCCTGGATTTCATCCAGACCGAGCCGCTCGAACCCGCCGTGGAGCGCCAGATTCTGGACCGCCTCCAGCAGGCCGTCGATGCTTTCGACGTCATCCTGATCTCCGACCAGGCCGAGACCGCCCAGGGCGGCGTCATCACCCCCGCCGTCCGCGACCTGCTGGCCGATCTCGCTCCGGCCTATCCGGATAAAATCTTCTTTGCCGATTCGCGCACGCACATCCATCAGTTCCGCCGGGTGATCGTCAAGCCCAACCAGCAGGAAGCCGAAACCGCTTGCCGGGCTTTGTTCACTCAGGTGGACTACCCGGCCCTGCGCCGCCACACCGAGACCCGCCTGCTGATCGTGACCCACGGCGGCGAGGGTGTTCTGCTGGTCGAAGACGGCGGCGAAAGCTGGGTGAAAACGCAGCCCGTCGCCAACCCGGTGGATATCTGCGGAGCCGGCGACAGCTTTTCGGCCGGCTGCGCCCTGGCGCTCGCCGCCGGCGCTTCCCCCGCCGATGCCGCCTTATTCGGCAATCGCGTCGCCTCCATCACCATCATGAAAAAAGGCACCGGAACCGCCTCCCCGGAGGAGGTGCTGGCCCGCGGATGAGCGCCAAAAATACCCTCGCCATCGATATCGGCGGTACCAAGTTCTCCATGGCGGTCTTCGCCGG
>CAZMRK010000669.1:0-7993 GCA_964568355.1 uncultured Solibacteraceae bacterium
TCCACTCTGTCTATACACTCTGGAAAGACATATGGCAACGTCGTGGTGGGCCCTGCTGCTGTTGACAGCGACGTCCTGGCTGAGCGCGGCAGACCTAGGAGTCAAGGCATACCTGGTGGGCGGGACGGTCGCCAGCCTGCCTCAGAAGGCGGATGGTTATATCAACCTGACCGGCGAGGGAGCGCTCTCGTTCGTGTGCAAGGGCAATGCGCTGAGCATCGCCTACGACAAGGTCAATACCCTGGAATACGGCCAGCGGGTAAGCCGGCGCTTCGCCGAGGCGATCCTGATCTCGCCCGTGCTGCTGTTGAGCAAATCGCGGAAACACTTTGTGACCATCGGCTACACGGACGAGGAAGGGCATCAGCAGGCGCTGGTTTTTCGGGTCAGTAAGGGAGATGTGCGCACCGTGCTGGCGGGACTGGAAGCCAAGACAGGCCGGCGCGTCGAGTATCAGGACGACGAAGCCAGAAAATCCGGGAAAGGATGATTACATGCTCCTGATCCTGCTTCTTGCGGCGGCGGCGCAGGCGGGCGGTCCGCCAGTGGCGCCGGCCGTTCCGGCCTCCTCTGCGGCGATCGAGGAAGCCGGGCTGCGGGAACTGCTGACCATCCGGCGGGTCTTTGTAGACCGGCTGAGCGGCGGCGAGACGGCGGCTCAGATGCGCGACATGATCATGAGCAGCCTACAGAATTCGCGCCTGTTCGTGATCACCGAAAATCAGGAGCGGGCGGACGCGATTCTGCGCGGCTCGGCGGAGGACCTGGTCTTTACCGACACTCATTCTTCGAGCGACAGCATCAACGCCCATGCCAATTTCGGAAATTCCCGCAGTACCCGCGAACGCGGGCAATATGCCGGCGTCACGGCGGGGGAGAACGAATCGGAGCGCAGCACCGAACGCCGGCACGAAGCGGTAGCCGCCGTACGGCTGGTGAACAAAGAGGGAGATGTAATCTGGTCGACCACCCAGGAAAGCCTGGGCGGCAAGTTCCGCGGGGCCAGCGCCGACGTGGCGGACAAGATCACGCGGCGGCTGGCCGAAGACTATCAGAAGGCCAAAAAATTAAAGCCCTAGCTTCTGCCTCCCACCGGGCTTTCGTCTACAGAATTTTCGCGAATTTCCGATATATTTCTCGTGAATTATTTCTCACCCGGAGCTCTATTATGAGCCCGATGGATCCCGCCGCGGCCGGTTCTTTTTGCGTGCGTCTGGTGGAGCAGGAAGCGCACCATGTGGTGGAACTGGGGGGCATGGTGTGCCTGGATGCGGCGGCGACCCTGCGCAATGAAGCCAGCCGGCTGCTGGTCGGGCAGAAAGATGTCGCCATCGACTGGAGCGGCGCCGAGCACGTGGATGCGAGCGCATTACAGGTGCTGCTGGCCCTGGAGCGATCGCTGGCGTCCAGCGGCCGGAGACTTTTTGTCCGCGCCGACAATGCGACCGTACGACGCTATCTGGAACTGGCGGGGCTGGGGGGATATTTCGAGCCGGAGGGGGAGCAAACCATTGCCCAAAACGGTGCTGATCGTCGATGATTCCCTGACCATTCGCCAGATGGTTTCTTTCACGCTGCAGGAAGCCGGTTTCGCCGTGCTGTCGGCGGTGGACGGCCAGGATGCAATGGAAAAGCTGGGAGACCAACGGGTGGACCTGGTGATCACGGATCTGAATATGCCCCGGCTGGACGGCATCGCTCTGATCCGCGCCCTGCGCGAGCGCACCCTTTCGCGGCATACTCCGATCCTCATGCTGACTACCGAATCGCAGGACCAGAAAAAGCAGGAGGGGCGCGCCGCCGGCGCATCGGGATGGATGGTGAAACCATTTCGTCCGGAGAAACTGGTGCAGACGATTGCCAGGCTCCTGCCATGAAAGGCCAATCCTGTGGACATTGATCTGAGCCGCTTCCGGGAGACCTTTTTCCAGGAGGCAGCCGAGCACACGGCCGGGATGGAAGCCGGGCTGCTGGGGCTGGCCGACCGCCCGGCGGATGAAGAGACGCTGAACGCGATCTTTCGCGGCGCGCACTCCATCAAGGCCGGCGCCGGGACGTTCGGCTTCGAGGCAGTCGCCCGCTTCACGCACCAGTTGGAAAGCCTGCTCGACGATTTGAGATCGGGAAAAGTCAGCATTAGTTCTCCCCTGATCGATCTGCTGCTGCGTGCAGTGGATTTCCTGAAGGAGTTACTGGACGCGGCCGCCAGAGGGGATGTCGAGGCGCATTCCGAGGCGATGAATCCGATCCTGGACGCTCTGGGAGCGGCTCGCGGCAGCCCGGGTCCGGGCAGGCAGGCGCCGGGAGAGAGCGCGACGGGCAGCGCCGCTCCACAGTCGCGCAGAGAATATCTGATCACCTTCGAGCCGCATCCGGAGTTGTTCCGGATGGGACTGGACCCGTTCCTGGTGCTGCGGGACCTGTCGGCGCTGGGTACCGTAGTCAAGGTCGAGGCAGACCTGTCGCGGCTGCCGCCGCTTGCCATCCTCGATCCGGAAACCTGCTATCTCGGCTGGAAATTACGCCTGGCATCCAGTGCGGGGCTGCCCGAGGTTCGCGACGTTTTTGCATTCGTGGAAGACCTGGCTACGGTCTCCGTGCAACTCTCACCGGCGGTGGCGGAGCCGGCTCTGGCGGCTGTAGGAAAGGCCTCCCGGAGGTCTTCGCATGAATCTTCCATTCGCGTGTCCACGGAGAAAGTGGACCATCTTATCGATCTGGTAGGGGAACTGGTGATCGCGCAATCGATGGCTACGCAGATCATGAACACCTTCCGGCCGGATATGCTGGCGAGGCTCCGGGAGGCGGTGGCGGACATGGAGCGCTTTACCCGCGAGTTGCAGGAGCGCGTGATGAGTATCCGGATGCTGCCGATCGGCACCATCTTCAGCCGCTTCCCACGGCTGGTGCACGACGTGGCGGCGTCGCTCGAAAAGCAAGTGACGCTCGAAGTCAGCGGCGAGGATACCGAGCTGGACAAAGGCGTGGTCGAGCAGATTGCGGATCCATTGACCCACCTGGTGCGCAACGCGGTGGATCACGGAATTGAATTGCCCGAGCAGCGGCGGCAGGCTGGAAAGCCCGCCGAGGGCACCGTGCGGTTGAGCGCCTATCACCAGGGCGGCAACGTGATCGTGGAAGTGACCGACGACGGACGGGGGCTGGACTTGGAGCGAATCCGCCAGAAGGGTGTGGATCGAGGCTTGATCGCCGCGGGTGAGGAGCTATCGGAGGATCAGGTGGCCGCACTGATCTTCCGCCCGGGCTTTTCGACCGCCCAGGTGGTGAGCGATCTGTCCGGCCGCGGAGTGGGTATGGATGTCGTACGCAAGGGGGTCGAAGCGCTCAATGGCTCGGTGACCTTCAGCAGTCGGCCGGGAGAGGGATCCTGCTTCCGGGTCAAGCTGCCGCTGACGCTTGCCGTCTTGGACGGGCTGCTGCTGAAAGTGGGAAGCCAGACGTATGTACTGCCGCTGGTTTCCATTGCAGAGTCCATTCAGCCGGGCAGGGAGCAGGTACGAGACGTGGCCGGGCGCGGCGAGGTGATTGTGGTTCGCAAAGATCCGCTTCCTTTGTTGCGCTTACATCGCCTGTTCGGCGTTCCCGACGCGATCACCGATCCCAGCCGTGGGCTGGCGGTCATCGTGGAGCACGAAGGCCGCCATCTGGCGTTGCTCGTAGACGAACTGGTAGGCCAGCAGCAGGTGGTGATCAAGAGCCTGGAAACCCATTTCCGGAAAGTGGAAGGGATTATGGGCGCGACCATCCTGGGGGATGGTCATGCCGCTCTGATCCTGGACATTGCAGGGATTGTGGAGATGTCACGCTGCGGCCGCGGCTTGCAAGCGGCCTGAGTCGGTCTTGTGAAAGGAGAGGCATGGCACAACAGGTGGCGCCGGCAGAACCGGCTGGAACCGATGCCGCGACCAACCAGTTCCTGACGTTTGTCCTGGGGACGGAGCAGTACGGTGTGGAGATCTTGCGCGTGCAGGAAATCCGGGGATATTCGACGGTCACGCCGATTCCGAACACTCCACCCTATATCCAGGGCGTAATGAATTTGCGCGGGACGGTGATTCCCGTGGTGGATTTGCGCGCGAAGTTCTCGATGCAGCCCGGCGAGTATGACAAGTTTACGGTGATCATCGTCGTGAAGGTGAGCGAAAAGGTCATCGGTCTGGTGGTAGATGCCGTGTCGGACGTGCTGGATATTCCTTCCTCCGAGCTCCGCGCGGCTCCGGACCTGGGTGCGCGGGTGGACACGCGATTTATCAGCGGGATGGCCAATGTCGGCGATCGTCTGACCATGCTGCTGGACTTGGAAAGACTTTTGAACGAGGACGAGGTCACCGTACTGGAAAGCCTGAGCAATGAGGAGAAGCGGAAATGAAATGGTTTAAGAACCTGCGTACGATGCCGAAGCTGATGCTGGGTTTCGGCTTTTTGGTCCTGCTGATGGGAGCGGTCGGCATCCAGGGCGTGACCGGCATGGCATCGATTAGCGCCATGCTGGATACGATGTACCAGCGCGACCTGGCCGGGGTGGCCGCGGTGAAAGACGTAGATGCGATCATCGCGAAAATCGGACGGGAAGTTCGACAGGCGGTTGTCGATACCGACGCCGGCGCGATGCAGGCCGACGCCCAGCGGGTACAGGCATATTTTGAGTCGGCTGAACAATCGCTGAATAATGCCGATCGCGTTTTCTATACCGACGGCGGAAAGGCCGCCCTGGCCCGGCTCCGAGCCGAACTGGCCGAATATCGGGTACTGGCCAACGACTGTCTGCGGCTTACCCTGGCGAACGACAACAAAGGCGCCGTGGCGGTTCTGGCGAAGGGCCGGGTTGCCGGAACTCAACTGGCGCAGGCGGCTGCGGACGCGATTGCGCTAAAAGACAAGACCGCGAAACAGGCCTTTGACGAGAGCAACGCTACCTATTTGCGGCTCAGAAGTACGATGCTGGCCATGATCCTGTTCGCCGCATGCCTGGCAGCCGCTCTGGGTGTGTTTCTGTCCCGGCTGGTCTCCGGGCCGATGGCGCGTGCCGTGGATGCGTTTCAGGCGATGGCTGCCGGAGACCTGACCTGCAAGCTGATCGTGCCGACCAAGGACGAAGTGGGTCAAATGGCGGAGGCCATGAACAAAGCCGTCGACGGGATGCGCCAGGCGCTCACCGAGGTGCAGGCTTCCGCGGAGGTCGTGACGGAGGCGGCCCAGCAACTGGCATCCAGCTCCGAAGAACTTTCGAGCGGAGCCCAGGAGCAGGCATCCAGCCTGGAGGAGACCTCGGCAAGCCTGGAGGAGATCACGTCCTCGGTGCGGCAGAATGCGGATTCCGCCAAACAGGCCAACCAACTGGCGACGGTGGCGCGCGATTCGGCCGAGAAGGGCGGGCAAGTGGTCGCCTCGGCGGTGACGGCTATGAACGAGATCAACGTTTCTTCCAAGAAGATCGCGGATATCATTACGACGATCGACGAAATTGCCTTCCAGACCAATCTGCTGGCGCTCAACGCGGCAGTGGAAGCAGCGCGGGCGGGCGAGCAGGGCAGGGGATTTGCGGTGGTGGCGGCCGAGGTGCGCAGCCTGGCCCAGCGCAGCGCGACAGCGGCCAAGGAGATCAAGACGCTGATCCAGGATTCCGTTCGCAAAGTGGAGAGCGGCTCGGATATGGTGAACAAATCGGGCCAGGCGCTGCTCGACATCGTGGCTTCGGTGAAGCGGGTGACCGATATTGTGGGCGAGATCGCCGCAGCGTCCCAGGAGCAGGCCAGCGGAGTGGAGCAGGTGGGGAACGCTGTTTCGCAGATGGATCAGGTGACGCAGCAGAATGCAGCCCAGACGGAGGAATTATCGTCGACTGCGGAGGGGCTCTCCAGTAGCGCGGAGCAGTTGCAGGCCATGGTGGCACGCTTCAAGTTGTCAGACGAACAGGGCCTGGACCAGCGGCGCGCGCGGGTGCGCGCCACGGAGCCTTCGCTGACGCGATCGAAGCCCAGGGCTCGTGCTCCCCATGCCTCCGCGGCACGTCCGGCAAATCCGCACAGAGGGGATGCCGGGCAGATCGCGGCGTTGAGCACAGCGGTTGCGAATCAGACAGCCAGTGAGAGAGCCGGAGGGTTCGAGGAGTTCTAGCGCCCCGCTGAAACGTTCCTCTTGCCGCCCGCCCGTGCACCCAGGTTGCCGCACGGGCGCGGCGAGACGGGATGCAGGTGCAGTAACCAATGGTAGAGGAGTGGCGACCGGCGGGCGGCAGCGAGCCAGTTTCCGGTCTGATGAGCATCACCGGCCAGGAATTCGAGCGGCTTCGCCTGCTGATTCTTCGCGAGACCGGCATCTGTCTGCGGGAAACCAAGCGGCAGCTTCTGGTGGCCCGCCTCACGCAGCGCCTGCGGGAACTCGGTTTGGAAAGCTTTTCGCAGTACTACGAGCACGTAATCTCGGGTGATGGCGGGCAGACCGAGCTGCGGAAGATGATCAATCGCGTCACGACTAACAAAACATCGTTCTTCCGCGAGCCTCATCATTTCGATCTGCTGCGCGCGTGCGTGATTCCACCGCTGCGCAGCCGGGTGTCGCGCGACCTGCGGATCTGGAGTGCCGGGTGTTCGAGCGGAGAAGAGCCGTACTCGATCGCCATGACGATCCGGGAAGCGGAGCGCGCGGGGGGACCGCTGAACGCACGAATTCTGGCCTCCGATATCGACACCGAGATGCTGGAGCAGGCTGAATCGGGCACCTATCGGAACGAGGTACTGGAGGAGATGGATCCACAGTGGCGGGGAAGGTATTTTCTTCGGGGCTACGGGTGCTGGAGCGGAATGGTCCGCGTGCGGCCGGAGCTGCGAAACATGATCACGTTTCGGCAGATCAACCTGATTGCGCCATCCTGGCCTTTGCGGTCCCGCTTCGACGCGATCTTCTGCCGGAACGTCATCATCTATTTCGATCGGCCGACGCAAAAGCGCGTGATTGAGCGCTTTGCCGGGTATCTGAAACCCGGGGGCTATCTGCTGGCAGGCCACTCGGAGAATCTGTCCGGCATCACAGGCCTCCTGGAGCCGGTGGGACAGACCGCTTACCGGCTGAAAGCCAAAGGCAATTTCTCATGATCGATGGAAGGCAACAGGCAGCGCGCGTTCTGATCGTGGACGATTCGGCCCTCATGCGGCAGTTGCTGGCGGCGATTCTTGCCGGCGATCCCTCGCTGGAAGTGGTGGGCACGGCCGCAGACCCGTACATCGCCTGGGACAAGATCCAGCGGCTGCACCCGGACGTGCTGACTCTGGATGTCGAGATGCCCCGTATGGATGGGCTGACCTTCCTGGAAAAGCTATTGCGGGCGCGCCCCATGCCGGTTGTAATGGTATCCTCCCTGACCGAGCGCGGCTGCGAGATGACTCTACGGGCACTGGAGTTGGGCGCCTTTGATTTCGTCACCAAGCCGAAGGTGGACGTGCTGCGCGGCACCGAAGAACTGGCTGCGGCAATCGTGGCTAAAGTGAAGGCTGCGGTGGGCGCCCGCATCCGCGTGCACCTTCCGTTCGAGCGCCCCATGACGGCGGGTCCGGTCTCCAGCCGGCTAAGCAGCCTGAAGTTGACCCACAAAGTGATCGCCGTGGGGGCATCGACGGGCGGCACGGAGGCGCTGGTGGAATTTCTCTCGGCGCTGCCGCCGGATAGTCCGGGCATTGTGATCGTCCAGCACATGCCGGAACATTTCACGCAGCGATTCGCGGAGCGTCTGGACGGGCTATGCCAGGTGCGCGTGAAGGAGGCTGCCGATCAGGACCGCATTCTCCAGGGGCATGCGCTGCTGGCTCCGGGAAATTTCCACATGGAGATGCGCCGCAGCGGAGCGGAGTATCGGGTGCACATCTTCACCGGCGAGCGGGTAAACCGGCACAGACCCTCAGTCGACGTGCTATTTCGCTCCTGCGCCCAATATGCGGGGAAAAACGCGATTGGCGTGATCATGACGGGAATGGGC
>CAZMRK010000670.1:0-4678 GCA_964568355.1 uncultured Solibacteraceae bacterium
AAGGCGTAGGGGGCCTGCTGCTTCAGAGCTTCGAAGAAATGCCGGTGGGCTTCGTGATCGAGCGGCAGATCCAGAAAGACCAGCGGCAGACCCAACAGGAGGTGGCCGCCGGCGCTGGCTGCCTCGGTCGCCAGTTGAAACAGCGTGGCGAGGTCCGCCAGCTTTCCCTGCCGGATCTCGTTCTGGTAGAGATCGAGCAGGACAGCCAGATCCTCGCCGGGCTTGCCGGTGGCGCCCAGCGCGGGCGCTTCGACGCCACCCAACCGCAGCTCGGTGAGGGTGGCGGCCAAGGCTCGCGCGAAGCCTGCCGTGTCGGCTACGGGATCGAAGTAGGCCAGGCGGTGCTGCTGCCGCGCCCGATAGACCACGCGGGCCGCCAGCGCTTCCATGCCCAGGCGGCTGACCGGTGTGAGACCTTGCGCGGCGGCCGGTTCGGTGGCGAGCACGGCCGCCAGTTGCCCAAGGGTGAAGCGATGCAGGCCGGCCAGCCCTTCCGCGCAAGCGCCGCGGGCGAACTCATCGGCCGCGCCCCGCGCCGGAGCCAGCACTACCGCCTCGGACCTTTCGAGATGCGGCAAGAGCCAGCGGGCGGCCTCGCGCAGCAGTTCCGCATTCGAGGACGATTGGAAAACGGTCAACCGTCCAGTTTACCGCCTGACCCTATTCTCCCAGGCGGAAGTTCACCGTAATGGTGGTAACGACTTCTACCGGCTGGCCGTTGAGCAGAGTGGGCTCGTAGCGCCATTGGCGAACGGCGTCCGTAGCCGCGGCGGCCAGGTCCGCGTCCACCTGCTTGTTGACCACTTCCAGCGAGCCGAGCGTGCCGTCGGTGAAGATCACCGCGCGAAGCAGGACGGTGCCTTCGACTCCGCGCTGCTGGGCGCTATCCGGGTAGACCGGCCTCACCATGTTCACCAGCTTGGTCGCCTGCACGTTGCCGCCGACCCGTATACGCTGCCGGCCCGAGCTCGGCGGCGGTGGAAATTGCGGCCGCTTTCCGACGACGTCCAGAGACTCGCTCACCGCCCCGACCTCCAGGATGGTCATGACCGACGACGTCGCCGGCACATCGCTGGTCTTCCGGAACAGACGGAATCCGGGCCGGGCGATCTCGATGCTATACCGGCCGGCCGGCAAAGCCGCAAAGGCCCAATGGCCGACGTCATCGCTGCGAGTGGCCTCTTTGACGGCACCATCGCTTTTCGTGACCGTAACGGTCGCCTGCGGCACCGTACCGCCGCTAGGATCGAATATCGTTCCAGAGAGGGCCGCGCCGCCCTGTGCCCGGGCTCCGATCATTGCCAGGGGCAGCGTCAAGCCTGCCGCTACCAGGCCTGCCGCCAGTGCTTTGCGCAGGGATACGCCCTGCCGGTTCCGCCGTGGATCGAGCAGAGCCAACAACCGGCTCTCCAGGTGAGAAGCATGCGCCATTCCTACCGCCATCGTCCAAACCTCCTGTCCTGCCTGAAGCGATCGCGCCAGGGCCAGCAGGTGTTCGGCATATGCCGAACCCTTGGTGCCCAGCCGCAGCACCGCATCGTCGCAAGACTGTTCGCGCTCCTGCCGCAGACGCCCGGCGGCATGCCAGACGAGCGGATGGAACCAATAGCCGGCGCAAACGATCTGGGTCAGCAGTTGCATCCAGTGGTCGCGCCGGGCTACATGCACCAATTCATGCAGCAGCACCAGCCGGCGGCGTTCCGCCGGCCACTCCGCCGCGCTAGCAGGCAGCAGGATTACCGGCCGCCAGATTCCCCAAGTGACCGGCATGGCCGCGGGAGCGCAGGTCAGCAGCCGGACCGGCCGCCGCAGGCCGAGCTGAGAAGCCAGAGTGGCAAGCATCGGCTCGTTTTCTTCCCGCGAGTGCCGCACCATCCACCACACCCGCACCGTACCCGCCAGGGCGCGTGCCAGAACCACGCCGCAGCCGACCGCCCAGACCACGAGCAGCCAATCGGCGGTGCTTCGCCGCGCAGGAATTGGATGTGCCGCCGCAGCCGGTCCAGCGGGCTGCGAAGGTCTCACCGTCAACTCCGTGGCTACGCGCGGCGGAACGGCAACGCGCCAACCCGGCAGCACCGCCGCCAGCACCGGAAGCAGCAGCATGGCGGCGATCGCCGCCGTCCACACCAGGTGCCGCGAGGCCGCCGAGGCCCGTTTCAGCATCGCCGCACAAGCATATGCCGCCGCCAGGATCACCGTCGCCTTGAGCGCGCTGGCCAGTACCAACCCGAACGGATTCATCGCTATGCTCCTTCCTTTTTGGCCTTTTCGATCGCCTGCGCCAGGCGGTCCAATTCTTCAGACGTCAACTCGGCTGCTGAAAGATCCAACAGTGCGGTGACGGCTTGCGCGGCGGAGCCCTCGAAAAAGGTCTCCAGCATGTGCCGGAGTGCCGATTTCTTGGCGCGCTCCCTTGCCACCACCGGCAGAAAGACATAGCGCAGCGACTGCTCTTCGTGCCGCACGTGGCCTTTTTCTTCGAGAACGCGCAGTTTGGCGCGGACCGCCGAATAGCTCGGCGGATCCGGCAGCGCCGCGTGGATCTCCGCCGCCGTCGCCCTGCCCCGCTGGTAGAGAATGTCCATGATCTGGCGTTCGCGGCGGCTCAATCCGGGCTGGGATTCCTCTTTCATCCAAAGCCTCCATGCTGCTTTAGCAGCATTATGCTGCAAAAATAGCATCGAAAGAGAAGCCTGTCAAGAGAGAAATTTTGCGGTTGATTCTTAAGGCCTTACAGAATTGCGGATGCGCTTCAGGACTGTGGAAAAATCCCACGATCCGGCTGAGGATTCTCCGCCCGAGGCCTCGGCGAGGGCCGTTACTGCCCTGCGCGTTTCCACCGGGAGTTCGGCCAGGTTGGTTTTGACCGGAGGGTACCGTCCCGGAATGGTAGGCGGGGTTTGTACGCCGGGCGGCGGCGGGTACTGCCATTGATAATGGCGCACTGCGATAGCGTAGAGGCGCACCTGGGCCGCTGCGAGCGCTTCGCGAACCTCTTCGAAGCGCGGCACAGGCGTGTGCGGCTGCTCGTGGCCGTAGACCAGCAGGATGGCCCGTTTTCGCGCGTCCGCCGGACCCGTGAACAGGCCGGCGGCATCTACGAGGGCCTGGAACAGGTGCATCTCCTGCTTGCGTTTGCGGAGAACCGACGGGCCTATGCGCACGCTCGATCGTGCCACGGCCTTTTGCAGCTCTTCGGGCTGGTTGGTGAAGTTCCGGCGCACGCGGCTTTTCTCGGTGAAGGTGACCAGCGCTACCTGATCCTGCGGATGAATGCCGGTAAACCGGGTTCCTTGCAGATACGGCTCCATTCCGTTCAACCCATCGAACAGGAGCACGAGATCGACGGCGGGAGCATCGGGGACAGATGCCCGCAGCGCCAGTGGAAACCAAGCCAATATTTCCCTGCGTGTGGGACTCATGTGAGATACCAGCCTCCGTTGACATGGATCGTCTGGCCGGTGATGTAGGCGTTGCGAGCCAACATGACTACCACCTCGGCCACTTCGTCCACTTCTCCAAAGCGGCCCACGGGGATGATCTCGGCGCGGGCCCTGGGATTGTTGCGCACCATATCGGTCTCGACCAGCGCGGGAGCGATGGCATTTGCCGTAATGCCTTCCTTCGCCAGCAGCGAGGCGTACGAATGAGTTAAACCCAGCATCCCGGCCTTTGACGCGGCATAATGCGGACCGACGATGCCGCCGACGTGCGCGGCAACCGACGATACGTTGATGATGCGGCCCCAACGGCGAGCCCGCATGGAGGGCAGCACTGCCTGAGTCAGGAGAAAGCAGGAGGTCAGATTGACGCAGATCAATTCGTCCCAGTCGGATTCGGTGATCTGGTCGAGTGCCTGCACCCGGGCGATGCCGGCGTTGTTCACCAGGATTTCCACAGGACCGAGCTCGGCGGCAACCGTTTCGACGAGGCGGACGAGATCGGCGCGGCGGCCGACATCCGCCTGCACGGCGATGGCGCGGCGGCCCAGCGCCCGGATTTCCGCGGCGAGAGCGGCAGCCTCGCCGGCGCCGGCGCGAAAATGCACCGCCACGTCCGAGCCGGCGCGAGCCAGCGCCCGCGCGACGGCCCGGCCGATGCCACGGCTGGCGCCGGTCACCAAACTCACTCTTCCGGTGGGGTCATCCATGCTTCTTGCGTCCTCCCATTCTCTCCAAACATCCAAAAAATGGCTTTCTATGGAACGTGATAGCACAGCTACGGTGGAACCAACGGTGGTGCCAGCCGGAACGGTTCCGCCACGCGCGGGCAAAGCGCGAGTGGTGATCGTAGGCGGCGGCTTCGGAGGCCTGTACGCCGCCAAGGCCCTGGGCAAATCGCCTGTAGATCTGACCGTAGTCGACCGCCGGAATTTCCACCTCTTCCAGCCGCTGCTCTACCAGGTGGCGACTGGAGGGCTCTCGCCCGGGGAGATCGCTTCTCCTTTGCGGGTGGTGCTGAAAAGGCACAAAAACACGCGCGTATGGCTGGGCGAGGTGGTTGATATCGATGTGGAGCACCACCGGGTGATTCTGGCCGACGGCCAACTGGATTACGACATCCTGGTGCTCGCCACCGGATCGACCCATCACTACTTCGGTCATGACGAATGGGCGCAGTATGCGCCGGGGCTCAAGACCGTGGAGGATGCCACGGAGATCCGGCGGCGGATTCT
>CAZMRK010000671.1:0-6500 GCA_964568355.1 uncultured Solibacteraceae bacterium
TGAGGTTAGTCCTATCTCGCCGTCAATGGGGCTCACGCACCTCAGGGCGCAGTTTAGTAATTTTCACCCTCCACAGTTCTTTAAAAGGCTTCGCTGGAATGAGGTCAACGTACTGCGGGCGCGCATGAAAGGCTGCAGGAAGGGCCAAGTCCTCGGCGGTTCGTGCTCCACAGATCGCTGATTACTCCCCCACAAACGCCCCTCGCGTCCACAACGGGACCGCCACCAACGCCGGATCGGCAAATCGGACCAAACTTTCGCCTGAAGTTAACCCTTACGGGCCTTTGCTCCACAAATCGCCCAGAATTCTCGCTCACCGGGAAAACTATGCAGCACTAGGCCGAAGCCCGCCCGACATTTCACCGCAGATGATCTTCTATCAACCGAGGATCCGCCTTCCAATTTTCCGCAATCCACCCCGCGATCCGCCCCAGGTCCTTCCGCGCACCCTGGGTATTGGAGTAGCGTGCATGAATCTCGGCGATCCGGCGCAGGCGGTCTCGATAGCCGGCGATCTGCTCCAAACTGACGGTACCCGCTTCCAGCCGGCCGCGTAAAATATACGGCGCAACCAGGGGCGATGCCGAAAACCACGAGTGATCCGTGAAGAACGACTCTTGCAGAAAAAGCAAATCGTCCGCCGCCGTTTCGTCCGGCTCCCCGAAAATCTCTTTGCCCAGCAAGGACCGAAAAGCAGCGAAGTCGAGCTTGGGATTTCGCGTGAACTCGCGGAACGCAATCCGATTGACCCGCGTCAGCAGTTCGCCATACGGATCCGCGCCGTCCGCCAGCCAGTCAAATCCGAAAGGCTTCAACCGCCGCCCAATCAGATACTGCTCGCCTCCTTCGGGATGCTTCACCTGAAACGAGAAGCTCTCGAATGACGGGACGTAGCCGGGTATGCCTTGGGCCGCCGCCGTGCGAGCGCCTTCCTGAATCTGGCGCGGCGTCTTCAGGGCGGGGCTGGAGTCCCAGTAGATCGAGGATTTCGCTTTCTTGACCAGGTCCGGGTCCACATGCGCGCTGTGAGGCGTAAAGAAGAGAGTCCAGCGCGGATCATATTCCAGCTTCGCCGCCGGAACGTTGAATCCAGGCACGCTGCGCCCGGAAAAATAGTGAGGATAGACGGCGATGGTGGCGTCCGGCTTCCGCGCCCACACTTCCTGCGAAATCGCTTTGACGAACTGAAATTCGCGCTCGTAATAATGCCCCTGGCATTGCCGGCAGAAACAGATATCGTAGTCCGACGATTCAATCAGCATCCCATCCGCGTTCGGATAGAAGTCGAACATCATTTCCCGGATGTAATCGAGCATGAAGCGCTGGGCCGCATCCTTGGACGGGTTGAGAGCATATCCCCAGCAATGAATCCCGGAAAGCTTGGCCAGCTTTCCGTTCTTCTGCACCGCCTTCAATTCGGGATGCTCGAAGGCATACTGGTTGACCCCGTCGTACGAAAACGGAGTGTACCCGAGCAGAACGCGAATCTGGCGCGTATGGCCATAATCGATCAGGTCGCGGACGAAATCCGCCTGCACGTTCTTGTGATCGCGGTTGTACTGCCAGGTGATCGGATAGCGCCGCGAGCGAAATCCGCCTCCCACCCAGAGGATCACCGTGTTGCCGCCGTCCTCGTGGATTTCATCGAAGATCCGCTTCCACTCAGGCAGGCCGAAAGTGGGCATGCGGCAGAACGTGAAATAGTACCCGCGCACAGGAATGCTCGCGCCTCCGGCGGAAAAGCCCAGGGCAGGAAGGAAAGACGTCAGCAGCAGCAGAATGGCGCAAAGCCTGGTCGCAGTCATAGTCACCCCGCTAAGTGAGATCCAGATGAGGCGATTGCCGGCGGGTCATTTCCGGTCGACGCCTCCTCCAACAGGAAAAAGCAGCTCTTCCACCGAATCGAATGTAGGCGGATACCCCTCGGGACGGGAGAAGTTCTTCGTAAAGACCTCGGGCCACTTGACGACCGACCCCGTTCCGATCGCAACCCAGATCTCGTCTCGGGCGGCGCTGCCCGCCGCCTGCCGGGCGCAGGCAACAGCGGTCGCCGAAGCAGGTTCCAACGCCAGCCCGCGATGTGCCAGCGACCGCGTCATCTCGGCGATCTCTTCATCAGTGACCTGCAAAGCATCACCGCCAGACTCATAGATCGCATCGAGCGATTGCTGGCCGCCGATCTTCTCCTCGATCGAAAGCGCAATGGTTCTGGCCGATTCCACCGGCATCAGCCGCCGCTCGCCGGCGCGCACCGCGCGTACGTACGGATTCGCTCCCTCGGCCTGACAGGCGAAGAGTCGCGGCATCGCTGTGATACGGCCCAGGCGGCGCAGTTCCACGAATCCTTTCCAGATGCCGTACAGCCCATCGCCGCTTCCCACCGGAATAAACAGCCGGTCGGGCGCGCGGCCAAGTTCCTCGAACAGCTCGAACGCAATCGTCTTGAATCCTTCCACGCCGAACGGATTGCCGTGGCCGTCGCGCGGGCACAAAACCACCGCGGGGTACCACTCGCCGCTCTCCACCAGCGTGCTCACCATCGCGGATTGCCGGCCGCCCCGCACCACCGTAGCTCCGTAGTGCGACATCAACGCAAGTTGCGCCACCGGGGCATCGGGATGGCAGAAGACCAGGCAGCGCTTGCCCGCCGCCGCCGAATATGCCGCCGCGGCGTTGCCGTGATTTCCCGTGCTCACCGTCACGATATTGGAAAAGCCGAACTCGTTCGCCATCGAGATGGAAACGCTGTTCGCGCGGTCTTTGTACGACCAGGTCGGATTGCAGGTCTCGTTCTTGATATAAAAAGATGCCGGTCGGGGCCAGTTCTCCAGTTTCAGCAATGGCGTATTTCCCTCGCCGAGGGATATCCGGTTGCCGGGAGCGATCCGCGGCATCAAGGCGCCCCATTTCCACATACCCGGAGCGCGGTCGAGCGGTTCAAGCCGGGCGCGCTCGTAGTCGTAACGGACCTCCAGAGCCGCGATATGTCCGGCGGCGCGGCAACTCGGGCACCCCCCGAACATGGGACTGATCTCAAACCTGGAGTGACAGACGATGCACTCCAGCCACTGCTCAGACGTTGGTTGCAACCAAAACCCCCCAGTCCCCTTTACGGATATAGGCCTTGCTGCGAATCGCCAGCAGCATGCCGTCTGCTTGTGCAACAAATCGTTCCACAACTTCTCCTTTGATATCCCGAATCTGCGCGATCTCCTGGCCTGCGGCCACACGCGCTCCGATGGAAAGGCACGCGTGGAAGATGCCCGTGCTTCGGGCAAGCTGCCAGTCCCCGCCAAGCCTCTCTCCACCGGGTGCGATCGGCTGCCGCTCCGGCAAAATTCCCCAGAACGCCAGGCACGAAAGCACTCCCTCCAGGTACGCGTTCGCCCCTTGCAAGGACAATTGCCCGGCTCCGAGATATTCCGTTCCGACTGCCGTGATCCCTCGCCTCCAGGCTTCCCGCGACAGCACTCCGGCGGTTTCGGGGAGTTGCCAGAGCACCGGCAACCCCATCCTGCGCGCCGCCTGATACGACGCATTGCCATCCTCGGGAGGACCGTAGAATCCTGCCAGGGGATGAAACAGATATTCCACACCGCCGCTGTGAAGATCGATCAGGAAATCGGCGCCCGAAACCGGCCCGAACAGATGGGCGGCAAGCTTTTGCGTCACGCTGCCGGAAGGGTCGCCCGGAAAGGTGCGCGCCAGGTTGAGATCGTCCTCCGGCGTGGTTCTGCGCCCCGCCTGGAATGCGTACGGATTGGCCACCGGAATCGCGATGACCGAACCCTCCATCCGTTCCGGATCGAGAGCCGCTACGATCTCACCGATCGCCGCCGGTCCTTCATATTCATCCCCGTGGATCCCCGCCGTGATGACGGCCAGAGGCCGGTCCGCCTTCCCGCGGCAGCAGAACAGGTCAATCTCCTGATCGCTGCGGACCCAGCCTTTGGAGGCGCGGGGTACCGATTCAATCCAGGTCATCGATGCGCACCTCCCGGCCCGATTTCAGGGATTCCACGGCAGCGACCACCACGCGCTCCGCCTGAAGCGCGTCCTCAACCGGAGCCAGGACCGGAGCGCCCTCCTCGATGGACCGCAGAAAATATTCGAATTGCAGTTTGAGACAGCCGGAATATTCCGGCGCCCCCAGAATCACCGTATCGATCTGGCGCAGGCCCGTCTTGTCCAGCAAAGCGGAAGGGCGTTCGTTCAGATCGATGTGAAACGAGCCCAGGTCGCCTTGAAGAAACATTCGCGAGCGCGCGCACTGGCTCAACGGGTGTCCATCGTCCTTCAGCCAGGTGATCTGATCCACCGCCATCGCGCCGTCTGCGAACGTCATCAGCGTAGTGGCGGTATGTGGGATCGAACTATCGGAATACACCTGGCTTCCGCGTGCCAACACGGAGACGGGCAGCCGTCCCATCAGCCAGAGCGTCAGATCGATGTTGTGAACGGCAGTATCGAAAACGCCCAGGTCCCAGGCCGGATTCGACATCGAATAAGGAGCCACCCGCGAGCTATGAATCGCGCGGAGCTTTCCCAGCGCCCCCGTCGTGACGGCGCGGCGGGCCTCCAGGTAATTCACGTTAAACCGCTCGCAGAAACCTGCCTGCACCACGCGATCGCTCGACCGCGCAAGCTCCACGATCGCCCGGGCATCCTCCAAAGTGCCCGCCAGAGGCTTCTCCACGAAGACATGTTTGCCCGCGGAGAGGGCCTGCCGGCACAGTTCCAGATGCGAGTCCGTGGGGGTTGCGATCACCACTGCCTCCACCGCGCGGTCGCACATCAATTCGGCCGCGCTGGCATAGCAGCGGACCCCGGCATGCGCCGCCGCTGTCGCGGCTGTCGTGGCGCTGCTATCCGCCACTCCCGCGATCCGGCAGCCGCGCAGCGAGCGCAGATTGTCCAGGTGGACTCTGCCGATGTTGCCCACCCCGCAAATCCCAATATTCGTCATGAGTCCAACCAGGTCCCCTGCTTGCGCCGAAGCCAGGCTCCGGCCACGGCGGAGATGGCGGCCGCCGCTCCATTCCATGCCGCCGCGCTACCGCTGGCAAACAACAGCGCATTCGCCGCAAACACGCAGGCGAGCACAAAACCAATGACCGAGCCGATTCCCGCAAATCCGAAGAGATCGAAAACAGCCGTAGGAGCCGACTCCGCTTCCTGCAACTCGGCGCGTTCCTCGGGAGAGAGCAGCGATCTCACATAAGGGTCGAAAGTGCGCCAAAAAGCCACTCCGCAGATGGCCATCACCGCAAGCAGCGCAACCCCGGCGCCGGTACGCGCGACATAGAAACAGGAGATGGCGACGATGTACGCCATCACGGCCGCGGCTCCACAAACGGCGATCGCGATGCCCGGCAGAATCCGGCCCTGGCTGGCAGTTTCCCGAAAGGGCTTCCAGTTGCCCAGCGGCCGCGCCCGGCGATAGAAGTTCTCCAGCAGTTCCCGCCGTTCCGGAGCCGTCAGAAGCGTCACAACAATCCACAAAACGGTGGAAAGGATAATCGCTGCGTACATCCGGTTCCACCAGGCCATCTCCGGCCAGATCAGGCGTAACGCGATGTATCCGAGACCGCCGCCGAATGACGCGGCAACCCGGCCCCACCCGTTGAAACGCCACCACCACCACTGCGCCCAGTTCGCCGACATCTCCGCCGCGCCAAGGCCCACCATGAAGATGGCCACATCGAACAGGAAGGTGATCCGGTATACCACCAGTAGAGCCAGCCCGAGAATCAGAAAGATCGAAAACTTGCCGGCGATGAAGTAATGGCGCTCGGACGCACCCTTCACTAAGTGGCGGCGGTAAATGTCGTTGAGCAGGACCTGCGAGCCGAAGTTCAGGTTATCCCCGACCACCGAGATGATTCCGCCCAGCATCGCCACGAATACCAGTCCCAGGAGCCCCGACCCAAGATATTGCGTCATCAGCATGCCATAGGCCAGTTCCCGGTCGATCGCCCCGGTGCGCAGCCCGGGCCAGAAGATGGACGCCGCGAGGCACGGAACGCTCACCAGCCACACCAGCGTAAAGATGGCCACCTCGGTGACCAGATACATCTTGCAGGCTTCCTTCGGGCTGCGCGTCGAAAGAATGCGCTGGCCTTCCACCGCCCCTCCGATCGGGGCGGCATCTCCTCCATACCCGATGCTGGTGCCGAGGAGCCAGGCGATACATGCCAGCGTCGGAAATACCGCATCGCCCGCGGGAGGCAGTATGGAAAGCGCTTCGGGTTTCGCCGCCGCAAGATGCAGTGCAAGCTGGCTGGGACCTCCCGCGGCCAGGATCACCTTCACTGCAAGCACCACCGCTCCGGTCGCCATCACCGCGATCTGCACAATGTTGCTGAGGACCACGCCCACGTATCCCGCCAGGTAGACGTAGCCGACCGAAAGGGGAAGAGCCAGAAGCAGAATCTCCGTCTTATTCCAACCCAGAATCGGTTCGCCGACCTTCACCAGCGCCAGCAGCGAGATGCCGGTCC
>CAZMRK010000672.1:0-4141 GCA_964568355.1 uncultured Solibacteraceae bacterium
CAGACCCGCGCTGAACAGCAGGAATGCATACTGGCCGAACGGGCGCAGACCCAGGGCTGCTTCGGCGGCATCCTTGATATCGCGTGGGGCCACGCTGTAGATGGCGCCCGCGCATGCCACGATGATGAAAAAGGCAATCAGAGAGGTCATCAGGCAGCCCACCACAACCTCGATGCGCGACTCTGCGTACTCCTTGGCCGTAATTCCCTTTTCCACCACTGCTGCCTGGAGATAGAACTGCATCCAGGGCGCGATAGTCGTACCCACCATCCCGATCAACATGGCGATGTAGCCCGAATCGAGCAGTAGCACCGGCTTTACGCTATAGATTGCGGCTTCTTTCCAGTCCGGCTTCACCAGGATTCCCGAGATGATGTAGGTCACGTAGAAGACACACGCGAACAGGAAGATCTTCTCGACGCTTTGATAATTGCCCTTGAGCACCAGCAGCCATACCGCGAACGCGGCTAGCGGAACGGAAATATAGCGGCTGAGGTGGAACAATTCGAGCGAACTGGCGACTCCGGCGAACTCCGCCATGACGTTGGTCAAATTGGCCAGCACCAGCAGGGTCATCATCAGGAAGGTGATGCGCAGACCGAACTCTTCCCGGATCAGATCCGAGAGGCCTTTGCCGGTGACCGCGCCCATGCGCGAGCACATTTCCTGGGTCACGATCAGGACCAGAGTGATCGGAAGCAAGGTCCAGAGCGGCAAATAGCCGTAGCGAGCACCCGCCGCCGAATAGGTGAAGATACCGCCGGAGTCATTGTCCACTACCGCAGTGATGAATCCCGGTCCGATCACCGCGAAGAAGACAGCGAGATGGTAGCGGAAGCGGCTGAGGAGTCGTCGCATCCGTTATTTCTGCCTTAGAACGGAGATAATGTCGTCGGCGGTGATCACGCCGCTCAGCTTGCCTTCTTCATCGACTACCGGAAGAGTGAGAAGGTTGTACTTGTCGAACAGCTCGGTGACCCGATCCTGTTTTTCGTCTACCGTCACATGAATCACGCGGCCCAGCGCCAGCTCCTTGATTCGCTCCGACCCCGCGGCAATGAAGAGCCGCGCCAGGGGAACGGAGCCGGTGAGGCGCCCCTCCTCGTCGACCAGGAACACCGTGGTCAGGTTTTCCAGCAACTCTTCGTTCCCGCGCAGGGCTGCCAGGCTATCGGCGACCGTGGCATTGTCGTGCAGGACAACGTACTCCGTATTCATCATTCCCCCGGCGGTGTCTTCGTCATATTCGAGCAGTTCCTGCACCTCGGTCTTCTCGGCGGAGTCCATCTCCTCCAGGATCTCGTCGGAAGTTTCTTCCTCCAGTTCGGAGAGGACATCCGCGGCTTCGTCGGGTGACATCTCTTCCACGATATCGGCGGCTTTCTCAGGCTCCAGGGCTTCCAGGATGCTGGCTTTCATTTTCCGGTCCACTTCGGAGAGGGCATCGGCGGCTACTTCGCTGTCGATGGTTTCGAAGATGGCTTCCCGCTCCGCCGGGCCGAGTTCTTCCACGATGTCCGCGAGGTCGGCGGGGTGGATCTGCTCGAGCATCTGGTTGCTGATGTTCAGGCGCAGGCGCCGCTGCGGATCGGGCTCGACAATGTTACAGAATTCCCAACGGATCGAATTGGGCGAGATCGGCTGCTGGAGTCGGCGGATCCAACGTGGCGGTATCACTCCCTGGAACAGCCGCCGAAAAATGCTGCGCAGGCCGATATCCACTTCGAGCACGTAGAGGTTGCCGCGATCCAGCCCATGCCCGTGGCCGTTCCGGCGCTCGAGCGTCAGGTCATTGACGCGCACGACCTTACGACCGTTCACGTCGATGATCTGCTGGTCCAACAGGTCGCGGCCCAGCCGCAGCATGTATTCGTCGTCGTGATATGGAACCAGCTTTTCGTCACCTAAGTGGATGCCGCCATCGAGCGAGATGGATGTTACCTGATCGTGACGGACGCTCAACCAGGTGGTCCCGACCCCCACCAGGAAGCGATCGATTCGCGAGGGATGCACCACGGGCACTACGGCGGCGTCCTTGACCCGCCCGATCCGGCGGCCTTTGAGGTCGTGGACCGGCATACCCATCAATTCTGTGAAAAATAGCAGGGTTTCGGGCATCGCAATAGGTCCGGGCGCAGGGGGGAAAACCCGAGCGCGCGACGGGCTTGTTGCGAAATTCAACCGGATGGAATGCGCTCTACATGGCTTTCCTGGACGCCACTTTCAATATGCCTTAATCACCAGGAAAGCTGCAAGAGAAAAGCGAAATGTGGAGAATCTCGCAGCGCTATCCTACTCCACGGTGATGGTGAAGGGCATCAGGCGCATCAGTCCGCCCTCCAGAGCCATCCGCGATTGCCAGAGCTTCCACAGGCGCCCGGCCTTGGATTCCAGCACATCTTCCACCTGTCCCTGCAGTAAGAGATCAAAGATGCTTCGTCTCGCCGGATACATCACCAGGCTGACCCGCTCGCTTTGAGGGATCTTGGCCTTCTGCTTCACCAGCTCCATGGCCCGGTCGAGGCCGCCCAACTCGTCGACCAGGCCGCGGCCCTGCGCCTGGGAGCCCAGCCAGACACGGCCCTCCGCCACTGGCGCGATCTGCTCATACTTACGATGCCGAGCCTCTGCCACCTTGGTGACGAATTCCTTGTAGCTGGCCTGGATGCCTTCTTCCAGCTTTTGCAATTCCGCCTGGTTGAGCGGGCGATAGTCCGAGTCGATGTCTGCGAAGCGGCCCCGTGTCAGGGTTTCTTTTGTGATTCCGAGCTTGTCGTAGAGGCCGCGCAGGTTGGGCTTGCCGAACACAACGCCGATCGACCCAGTGAGCGTACCGGGGTAGGAGAGAATGGGGTCGCCCGTCATGGCGATGTAATATCCGCCCGAAGCCGCCGTGTCAGACATCGAGATCACCAGGGGCTTTTTCCGGCTCAGCAGGTTCATCTCGCGCCAAATGGCATCCGATGCCACCACTTCGCCGCCGGGCGAATCGATCCGCACCACCACACCGTCGATGGTGGAGTCTGCCTGGACCGATCGCAACAACTTGTTAAAGCCTTCGGCCGTGATGCCGGACTCGGATTGCCCGTCGTCCCCTGCCCCTCCGTGGGTAATCGCACCTTCGGCGACCAGAAATGCGATACGCCGCTTCCCGCTCAAGCCCAGCGAGGAGGCCGGAACATGCAGATAGCGCCCTATGGAAACCTTCTTGAGTTCACCGCGGTGAAGCGACCGCTCCAGTTCGCCGAACATCTGGTCTTCAAACCGGAGTTCGTCGACCAGGCCATTTTGTTTGGCCTGGGTGGCTAGAAAAGGCCCCTGGTCCAGAAGCGCCCGGACCTGCTCCGGGGACTTCCGACGGCCGTCGGCGATGGTCTTCACCAGCCGGCCGTAGAGATCATCCAGGACGCTGTTGAGCACCTCCTTGGTTTCGGGGCTCATATCGGTGCGGGTGAACATGTCGCCGAAATCCTTGTACTTGCCGGCGTGGGCGATTTGCACGTCGACACCCACCTTATCCAGCGTCTTCTTGAAGTACATGGCTTCCACGCGCATGCCTTTCAGGTACAACGGATCTTCGGGGGCCATGTAGACGCGGGTGGCCGCGGTGGCCAGGTAATACTCGCGCGCGCCGGCGGATTTCAGGAACGCGTACACCGGCTTGCCGGACTTTTTGAAGTTCTCGAGATCCGTATGGATCTCCTCCAGCTTGGCCCAGCCGATCTGCAAGGCCCGGGGTTCCAGGACGACGGCCTTGATCCGCGAATCCGCAGCGGCCTTCCGCAACGTCATCCAGATGTTTTCGATGGTCGGCTTCCCGCGCTGCCCCAGGATGGGCAGGGGCACGTCGACCGGAGGCCGCTCAGGGATTTCCCCTTCCAGTTGCAGCACCAGCACCGAATTGTCGGCGATGGCCGGTGCCTTTTCGCGGAAAGGCACCAGCGCGAATGCCAGAATGACCAGCGTCAGCCCGGTGAGGATGATTCCCGTGACCAAGCCGATCAGAAACTTGCCCATACCCGTTTACGCTCCCGTGAGAATCAGGTCCACCCGCCGGCTTACTTCTTTCAGATACGCGGCATCCCCGTCCGGCAACTCCACGGTTGCCGATCCCTGGTATCCGATCTCAGTCAAGGCTTTG
>CAZMRK010000673.1:0-9894 GCA_964568355.1 uncultured Solibacteraceae bacterium
CCGGTGGAAGCGTTATTGATCGCCTGGGCAAGGTCCTCCAACGGATCTTTGCGCCAGCGCGGAGCGATCGGATACGGCTGATTGCCGACGACCAGTTGCAGAGTGCGGGGAAAGGGACGGGTCCAGCTTTCGTTGCGCATCAGGCGCGCGCCGGTGATCTTCTCCCACAGGAAGTGGTCCGGAAGAATATCCATTCCGGGTTTGCGCAGGGTGGCCAGGTCCTTTTCGATCTCTTCCCGCTTGGCGCGCGCCAGTTGGATTTCTTCCTGCAGATCGGCGGGGGGCGCCTCATGCGTCTCGGTCAGGGCCTTTTCGATGCGCTGCTGCTGGGCGGCGGCCTGCTGCACCAGGGAGTTGCGCAGCTTGTCGTCGACCGAGAGGCGGCGCACCAGGTCGAGCGAATCGAGCTGCACACCGATCGAGACGACCAGGGCGGCAAGTACGGTCCAGATCCGCGCGCGCAGCGTGTAGGCCGAGGTGACGCGATCCATGGTCTGGTCGTACCAATCGTTGATGATGGCCACGAAGGTCGTATTGGCGGCTTGAATCACGGCCTTGGTCAGGCGCTGATGGGTGGACAGCTTGGGCTCGTCGTGCTCGAGCTGAAGGGCGTTGGTGCGGATCTGGGCGAGCGTGGCGGTAGGATCGGCGACACCGTTGGCCTGGATGACCTTGCGCAGAAGCTGGCGCGCGGTGGGATCGAGGTGTTCGGAGCTGGGGCCGTCGTGACCGGCGAATGCCAGGAGGATGCCAACCAGCTCCTCGCGTTGCAGAACCTCGCCGCACTTTCCGCGAATGCCCGATTTCCGGTGCTGCCAGGCGGTGAGCCAGCTATCGGGTTTGCCGATTAAGGGATGGCGTAGTACTGCCTCGGCGATGTACTGCGCAAAGGTGACGCCGGCCTTGGGCCCCACCTGCGGGAAGACGGCCGTGCCGCGGGCATCGGCATTGATCTGGACGACGCGATCGTGGTCGGCGTTGCGCTGGAACTGGAAATCGACGGCGGCGCCGGAGAGCGGCTGGCCGTTGGCGTCCACAATGACGGCCTGCACCTGGTACGCCTCGGGCACCGGACGTTCGCCGGGGCAGACGAAGACGGCCTGCCCCAGGGCATCGGTCGTGGCGTGTACGGTTGCCGTGCCGACGCGGAATTCGACAACCGCTCCGGACACGGCCTGTCCATTGGATGCATGCACGGAGACGATAGCGGTATGACAACCGTAGGGCTGGGTACCGGTATAGCAGATTGTTGTCGTGCCGGTGCTGTCGGTGGTCTCATGGAAGGCGGCGGGCTGGGCCAACGAGCGGCGGAGGCGGAATTCCACCGCCGCATGGGCTCGCGGTCCATTGGAGGTGGACAGGCGGACTTTCACATCGTCCGCTTTCGCGCCGTCGTAGGGGAACTCGACGGCGCCCTCGGCATTGGTGGTGCCCGAGCCTAATTTTCCGGCATCCACCCGAACATTGGGCTCCACATTTCCGGCGCGGTCGCGCACGGTCACCACCAGGGTACCGGCCGCGACCGGCACATCACAGCTCATTACAACGGGGTCAAAATGGCCGATCAATAGTTGCAGTCCGCGCAGCAGATAGCGCGTGCGCGCCAAAGTAAGCACGAGGAAAATCTGGGTAATTGCAGTTACAATCGGGCTGAGCAGAACCATCACGAGCGCTAAGCCGATCAGGATATCCACGTATTTGAGAATCGAGATGTCCATGGAACTGGTCGAGTCTTTCGCAGTTACCCCGCGATGTCAAGCAGGCAGTATTCCCTATCGGAATTGCAATGAATTTGTGTTACGATTCACTACGCTCAAAGGAGGGATGTAGGCATGGATGCACTACAAATTCTCCGTCTTCGGGTAACTGGAATTGTCCTGGCGCTGGGGTGGTTCTTCCTGACCACAAGCGCCGACGCAGCCGTGCGCCAGTGGTGGTGGCTGCCGGCATCGGGGTTGGTACTGTGGCTAGTGGATCTCCTGCTGTTGCTATGGAGTCAGCCGGTGGGGGACGGACCGACGCGCCTGGTGGTGGTGCTCCGGAGCCTGACGGCCCGTCTGCTCGACCCGCTGGTAGCGGTCCTGGTGGTGCTGGCGGCCGTCTCGCTGCGGCTCCAGCTTCCGGCGATCGAGATGAGAGTGTTGCTCACCGGATGTCTGGCGCTGCTGTCACTGGTATTCACCTTCCTGCTCTACCTCTATGCGGTCCGCGACGGGCAGCCCATGGAGATCCGCACCCACTGGGGCGGGCTGGGAGGCGGACTGGGCGGCTGGCGTATTTCGATGCCGCTGATCTGCCTGATTGCGGCCATCAGTTTCGGCGCCATGGCTACGGCTGTGAACCTGCCGCTGCTGCCTTCCCCGAACGGCGCCGCGGAAAAGAAGGTGGCCCAGAGCGAACTTCCGCCCACGGGCACGGTGGCTCGCTAGGAGGCGCCGGCCGTGGAGTTTCGGGTCATCAATCCGCCGGATCCTTTCAGCGAGGCCTCTTTCGAGCGCGACAAGACTTCCCCGGTTCCGGAGACGCGCCGGCCGATCCTGGCGAAGTCCGACGGGTACGACCGCCTGTATCACGCCATTCTGCGCTATACGCTGGGTGAGATATCCGGCCGCTCCTTCCTGATTTCGGGGCATCGCGGGGCGGGCAAGACCACCCTGGTCGCCCATGCCATTCAGGACGTACTGCGTTCGTTTCGGGACACGGGCCGCCGGCCGCTCTATGTGCGGATCCATGGCCCCGACCTGCTGCCCGAAGCGCCCGAAGGTTGCCCGGCGGCATCAGCGGTGCGCGGCGAGCGGGATGAAGAGCTGTGCAATGTGATGCGGCAGATGGCCATCGCGCTCTACCGGGCGGCGGCCGATGAATATGTCGTCTCCTACCGGGAGCGGATCCGCAAGCGGGAAAGATCGGATGTGTGGCAAAAGAAGGAGCTGTACGAATCTGCCGCGCAATTCGCTCACGACCTGGAAGATTGCCCGGGGCTGGAGACGTTTCGCGAGTACTGGGAGCGGGTGGGCCTGCTGGATCGGGGCGTGCTCTTCGCGCGGCCGGAGAATGAAGATCAGGGGATGTTGGAGGTCGTGGCCTTGTCGGTGGCCTGCCAGGCCTACCAGGTAGTGTCCGGGAAATGGGAGGAGCAGGTCAGCCAGTCGGCGGCGGCGGCGCGCAGCAGCAGCCTTTCGTTCTCCCTGGGCGCCGAGGTGAAAAACCTGCTGGGTCCGGTGGCGGGTGTGCTGAGCGGCGGCGCGGTGGGGGCCGCTCTGCTGGCCACCAAGACCAACAGCATCGCCGCGGTGGTCCTGGCGCTGATCTCCGCGGTGGTGGTGAGCTGCACGTTCACTCTGGCCTCCTCGCAAAGCCGGGAGCGCAAGCAGAACCGGCAGAATACTTTTTCGCGGGACCGCACGGTCAGCTCGCTGGGCCGCATGCTGCCCTTGCTGCTGGGCCACTTCCGCAGGGCCGGCCTACACCCGATTTTCGTGGTGGATGAGCTGGACAAGGTGCACGACCTCCCCAGGCGTATGCGCGACCTGGTGACGTATCTGAAGTTCTTCGTCAGCGACCGCGCATTTTTCTGCTTTCTAACCGATCGGGATTACATGGAGTATCTGGAACGGCGCACCGCGGGCAACACCTATGCGCAGGAGTACTCCTATTTCCGCGAGCGGATTCCCGTGTTCTATGAACCGCGCGACCTGCGAACCTATCTCCAGTCGGTATTCGATGCCAGCGGGGCCGAGACCGGTGCTGTTCCGGAAAACGACGGCGTGGACCGCGCCCTGCTGAGTTACTCGCTTTTGCATCGCGCCCGCCTGCATCCGCTCGACCTGCGGCGCCAGTTGACCACCATCGCCGACCGGGACGGCGTCGCGCGGATTTCGGACCAGGAATTGCGCGACGGGCGGGTGAAGTTCGAGCTGCTCTTTCAACTCGCGGTGGAGTGGGTGCTGACCAGCCCGGACCTGCAGAACGCCATCCGCAGCAGCCCCCGGTTCGCGCAGCTTGCCGGCGACGCGCTGTACTACCCGTCGCGCAGTTGGGAGCAGGGGGAGTCGCATCTCGATATCTCCGACGAGGCCATTACGGCGTACCTGGAGCGGCGCATGGCTGCGGCGGTGGAGCCGGAGGAGCAGAACGGCAATCCCGTGCCGGTGCCGCGGACTCTGAGCAGCCGGGACGGCCTGCTGCTGATCGAAGCGGTGCGGCGCCTGGTCTACGAACTGCAGGATCCGGCCGGGCTGGTGCGGCAGATCAAGACCAAGCGCACTTCGCCGGACGAGCCCTCCGACCGCCTGCTGGAATATGTCCCCGCGGGCGAGAAGTTTCAACTTCTGCGGCGCGTGGAGGCGTACAAATATCAGTGGTGCTTCAATGCCTACGGGCAGTCCAACCTGGATATCGGGGTAGACGAAGTTCTGGACGAGAGCCGCGTGGACATCGCCTTCATCGAGGCCATGGCGCACTTTGTGCTCGATCGCAGCGACGGCCGGGTCAGCCTGGAGCGCCTGGCATCGGAGCTTCGCCTGGTCGCGCCGACGCCGCCGTGGTCCGCGGTGAATGTGGCGATCAACCGGCTGGCGCGATTGCGGGCGCCGGAGGAAGATCCGAAGATCGGCTATCCGGGGATGCGGGACGACGGCAATTGCGTTTGGGACTACGCCTCGCGGCTGCGCATCCGCGGAGACGTGCTGGCTCAGGCTCTGGGCTGCGCCGGGGCGCTGGCGCAGGCGTCTCCGCGCGAGACGCCGGGGGATCGCCTGCTGCACGGGCTGCGCGTGCTTTCCGCGGATCTGGCTCTGGCCGCCACCGGCGAGGAGGCGCTGGGCCAGAAGATCGGGTCGGTCTACCAGTCTCTGCGGGAGATCATGCCGGCGCTGCCGGAGAGCTTTCCGGACCTGGAAGGCGCCGGCGAGGAATGGATCGGGGCCGTGGCGGCGATGATGACGGTGGCGCTTGACAGTTTCCCCATCGCGGCCCTGAATATGCGGGCGCTCGCCTGGAAGCGATGGTTTTCTCGCTTTAGCTCCTACTTTCAGGATCGCGCCACGGTCTTTGTTCCGGTGTTCGAAGACCTGTGGAGCCGTGTCGACACCAGCCCGCCGGTTCCCTACGACCGGCCGGAACTGCTGTCTCCGAATCTGGCCGAGGTCACGCTCGCTTCCTGGACGACGATGCTATGCCGGGCATTGCGGACGCAGCCGGAGGTGCCGTCCTGGGTGGCTCTAACGGCGGCGATGCAACTGGGGCTGCCTCGTCTGGCCGCGGCCATCGCCAATATGGTTCCCCTGCTGCCGCCCGATCCATCGGTAGCACCAGATCCGGCGCAGTTGGAAGAATGGATCCGCGTGGTCCGATCCAGCAGCGAGGTGCGCCGCGGTGTCCTCCTCATTACCGCAGACGCATATTCGTTAACGAGCGCCTGGACGCCGTCGCCGGGCTATGGCGTGCTTTCCATCTCGGCCAGCCGGCTGCCGGAACTGGTCCACCTGGCCACGGCACTGCGCCTTCTGCGAGCGGAGGATCTGGGCATCGAGAAAGTCATGATCGAGCTATCGGGCGACGCGGGGCAACTGGCCGCGAAACTCCGCAACCCGCCTTCCGCCAATATCCCGATCGTTGCGCCCGGAATGCCGACGACGACGGGGCTGCCCTGCGTTTACCTGGTGCCGGAAGCTCCCGCCGAGAGCGCCGATAAGTTCCCGCTGCCCTATGTGATTGCTCCGGCGAATATCGAGGAAGCGTGGACCAAGGCACGCGTAGCCGCGGCCGTGGCGGCGTGACACCGCTTTACTAAGGCTGCCTACGCCGCTGCGTAACTTATCGCGCGGCGCCGGCTCTCCGCGCGATACGCTACGGCAAACAAGCCGGCAAGTGTGACGGCCAGGATGGTGAGCTGCTGCCACCAGGCAAAGTGCGGATCCGGCTGCCTGCCCAGACCGAGAACCGCGACACAAAAGATCACGTGGGCGGAGAATACTTCCAGGGAGGCGCGGCCAAGGGGCGCCAGGCTCGTTCCCACCCTGTTGTGGGCCAGTGCCGGACCGAATTTCACGAGCAGGATTCCAATCGCTGCAAAATTCACCAGCCGCAGGATCCCCAACTTCCACTTGTCGACGAGCACATCAAAAAGCCACGGCCCGGTTACCGCATCGAAGGGCGCATGCCGGCATACAAAGAGGATCTCCGCTACGGCGATGGCCGTACCGAGCAGCCACTTCGGGAGGCGCCGTTGCGACAGGCGCGCAATCACACCGGTTGTGCCCAGCGCCACACCCGCCGTCCAGAGAAATTGCCACCCAAAGAGGTCGAAGGCGCCGGCCTCGTTGAGGGAAATGGGAAACCCGGCCCTGGCCGCCAGGCCGTAGAGCCACACGCGCAGGTGGAACTGTGCGAGCAACCACACCAGGGCGCTTCCGCCGAGCACCACTTTCCAGCCTCGTTTCGCTGCGACCGCAAGTAGCACGGGAGTTAGCAGCATGAACAGGATGTAGAGCGGCAAAATGTCGAACAAGGGCGGATTGTAAAGCAACGCCGAGGCGGCGGCCACGGCCATTTTCGGGCGGTGCAAATAGAAGTCCAGCAGGTTCTGCAGCGGAACTCCGTGCAAATAGACGGCATCGGCTGCTCCAAACGTGAAGAGCAGCGCGAGCAGAACGAGATGGTAACGATAAATACGCCACGCTCGCCGGAGCAATTTGTGTACCGCAGTAGCGGAACCGTACCGTTCTCGTTCGCGCTGTCCGATTTGTCCGATCAAGAACGCCGCCAGAAAAATGAAACCTTCCGCCGCGGAGACATACCCGACCATCTGATTCGAATAGGTACTGACACGAGTGGGAAGATGCGTCAAGGTCATCCAGACCAGCAAAAAGCCTCGCAGAATGTCCAGTTCGGGCACTCGCCGGGACACGCGAACCTGGAGCGGCTGGGTTACGAGATCCCGGGTTTGTGTCTCAAAAGGAATGGTGGTCGCGGCCATCAGATCACCCCTCCGACAACTCTTGAGATGGCCGGCGCCGCCGCCGGGTTTCTTTACAAACCTTGATGAAAATCCTTTCATTGCCGCCTTGGCGCGGATGTTCTGAGGCGGGGCGGGCGATTGACAGGCTGAGGACCGAAGATCATAATTGGCCTCCATTGGAGGACCTTTGAAATCTATTTCACGTCGTGAAGCGCTCTCGGCTACGGCAGGACTGGCAGGGCTTGCCACTCTCCCCGGTTGCGCCGCGGGGAGGACCGAGCGGCTCAAGATCACGAGCATCGAGATGTTCCGCGTCGTCGTACCGATGAAGGAAGACAGTACGACGGATCCCGAGACGGCAGAATCGAGCCGGTTCGACCTGGTTCCCAAGATGATTCTGAAGGTACACACCGATGCGGGGCTGACCGGAATCGGTGAAAGCGGACGCGGCGAGGATTTCGACGCGATCGCCCGGAACGCAGAGTTCCTGAAGGGAAAGAATGTCTTCGATCTGAATCTGACGCGGCTCGACCTGCCCGGCACGGCAGGCTACGGGGCGTTCGAGATGTCGCTGTACGACCTGGTGGGGAAGGCCATCGGGTGGCCGGTTTACAAGCTGCTCGGAGGACTGGGGCAGCCGAAGGTGCTGGTAGGCTACTGGACCGGCAGGCGAACGCCCGCGGGGATCCGGCGCGTGGCGGAGCGGGCGGTCGCCGGCAAGTTCACTTCGATCAAGACCAAGTGCAAGCAAGGCGATCCGGTGGTGGAGTGCGCGGAGGTCCTGGCGAAGGTCGCGCCGGGCATCCAGTACATCGTCGATCCCAACACGCGCTATGGGAGCTATGCCGAGTTTCTGCCGGTCGCAAAGGCGCTGGACAAGATCGGCAACTGTCTGGTCTTCGAGGATCCTTTCGATAAGAGCGACTTCGCAGGCTATCGCCAGCTTCGACGCGAAGTAAAGACGCACGTGGCGCAGCACCTCGGGGATCCGCGCGCGATGATTCGCTGCATTAAAGAAGATGCCTGTTCGGTATTCAACACGGCCGGGAATCCGGGAATGAGCACGTTTGTCTCGAACGCCGCGCTGGGCGGGGCGGCAGGGATGCCGGTATGGCATGGTTCGGGGAACGATTGCGGGATCGTGGACGCATCGTTCCTCCATTCCTGCGCGGCATCGCCGAACTGCACGCTGCCCAGCGATCTTCTGAGCTTCCTGCGCGAGGACGACCTGATTGTGCACCCGATTGAGATCCGGGACAGCTATGCCATCGTCCCCACCGCTCCGGGGCTCGGCGTCGAGTTGGATGAGGATGCGGTGAAGAGGTACCAGGTAAAGGGCTGAGAGGCGCCGCTATTTACGATCCGGGATGATGGCGACGGCCTCGACTTCGAGCAGGAGGCCCTTCGAGAGGACCACCTGGACCAGCGTGGCCGCCGGGGGATTCTCCATGTTCAGATACTGCGCGCGAATGCTGCGCAGTTCGGCCGTATTTGCCATATCGGAGATGAAGTAGTTGATCTTGACCACGTCTTCCCACTTCGCGCCGGCCAGTTTGAGGCACTCGGTGAGGTGCTCGAAGGTGTACTTTGCCTGTGTGGCGAAATCGGGCGGCAGTTTGCCTTCCGGGTCAGTTCCGCCCTGTCCGGAAATGTAGACGGTTTTTCCGGGAGGCGAGACGACCACGTGGGTGTATCCAGGCGGCTTAGGCCCTTTATTGAGAAACTGCTTTTGCGACTTGCCCGACGCTGCGGAAGCCGCCATGGCGGCCACCGCGGTCAGAGCCAACAGACAGGGTACGTATGGAGAAATCATCAGGAACAGATGTAGCACAGCCGGATGCCGCCTTGCCACGCGGCAACCGGTATCGGTATTGCCTGTTCGGCGCATCTTGGTTGCTTCCCCTGCGCGGCCTATGCTACGTTCCGAGCCATGAGGGCTTGGCAGGTCTCTCAATCCGGCGAACCCGAACAAATGACTCTGGCGGAGATTCCGGCGCCCGTCCCGGGGCCGGGACAGATTCGCATTCGCAATCGTGCCGCGGGGTTGAACTTTTTCGACATCCTGCAGATTCAGGGTAAGTACCAGGTAAAGCCGCCGTTTCCCTTTACTCCCGGCGCCGAAGTGAGCGGCATCGTCGAGGCGGTGGGCGCGGGCGTAGAGCGCTTCCACCCCGGCGACCCGGTGGTCGCTTTCACCTACAACGGCGGCTACGCCGAATGTTCGGTGGCAGAGGAATCGCGCGTGTTTCCGCTGTTTACCGGGATCGACTTTGCGGAAGCCGCGGCCATGCCGGTGGTCTATCACACCTCTTACTTTGCGCTGGGGCGCCGGGCCAACCTGGCGCGCGGAGAATGGCTGCTGGTACATGCCGGCGCGAGCGGCGTGGGCTATTCGGCGATCCAGATCGGCAAGGCCAGCGGCGCCCGCGTGATTGCTACCGCCGGCAGCCCGCGCAAGCTGGAGTTCTGCCAGGCGCAGGGCGCCGACCACGTGCTGAACTATCGCGATCCGGAATGGGTGCAACGTGTGAAGGAGATCACCTCCGGGCACGGCGCGGATGTCATTTATGATCCGGTGGGGGGCGATATTTTTGATCTTTCGACCCGCTGTCTGGCACTGGAGGGACGTCTGCTCGCCGTCGGTTTCGCGAGCGGGCGCATCCCGAGCGTCCAGGTGAATCGCATCCTGCTCAAAAATATCGCCGTCGTGGGCGTGCACTGGGGCCAGTACGTCAATGAGCATCCGGAGTTCCTGCTGCAAGCTCATGGGGCGCTGAGCGCGCTGTTTCAATCCGGCGCGATCCGCCCGGTGACGCCGGTGCAGTATCCTCTGGAGCGCGCTCCCTCCGCGCTGCGGGATATGGCCGATCGGAAACTGATTGGGAAAGCTGTGCTGGTGCTGGAGTGAGCCATCCCTCGCCCACGTTCTGCAT
>CAZMRK010000674.1:0-17901 GCA_964568355.1 uncultured Solibacteraceae bacterium
GGCCGGCCCCAATAATCCCATTCCCGATATGCCCGGCGTCGGATCCGGGCCACCTCCCC
Source organism: uncultured Solibacteraceae bacterium (assembly GCA_964568355.1). Classification (GTDB taxonomy): domain Bacteria; phylum Acidobacteriota; class Terriglobia; order Bryobacterales; family Bryobacteraceae; genus JAJPJX01. The sequence continues at coordinate 60 of CAZMRK010000674.1, forward strand.
GATATATCGGATCAGCCGGGGACAGGCCCGGCAGGCGATAACCTCCTTGGCCAGAACGTCCAGAGCGGTACAATTCAACCGATGACTCCTTTTCGTTTAGATGGACGTAAGGCCCTGGTGACGGGCGGCGCCAGCGGCATCGGCGAAGCCACTTGCCGTGCCTTAGCCAATGCCGGTGCCTCCATAATCATCGTTGATATCGACCAGGCGCGCGCCGAAGCGCTGGCCGGCGAGTTACCGGGCGCATCCACTCTTCTCTTTGATATTACCGATGAAGCCGCGGTTCGGAAGGCTTTCACCCAAATCCCCCGCCTGGACATCCTGGTCAACAACGCCGGCATCGGGCTGGTGGGGGGCATCGAGCAGACCGAACTGGCGGACTTCCAGCGGCTCTACCGGGTCAACGTCGAAGGGACGTTCCTCGTTACACAGGCCGCTATGCCGCTGCTGCGCGAGTCGCACGGCTCTGTCGTGAACATCGGGTCGGTGGCCGGTCTGGTAGGGATCAAGAAGCGTTTTGCCTATTGCGCTACCAAGGGCGCCGTCGTGGCCATGACCCGCCAGTTAGCAGTGGAATATGCCGGCGAAATTCGGGCGAATTGCGTATGCCCAGGTACCGTGGATACCCCTTTTGTGGAGGCGTATCTCGAAAAATATCACAAGCACGAGAAAGATAAGGTACGCGCCGAGCTCAATCAGCGGCAACCCGTCGGCCGCCTCGGAAAGCCCGTGGAAATCGCTCATTTAGTCTTGTATTTGTGTTCGCCAGAGGCGGAGTTTGTAACCGGCTCGGTGATGACCATCGATGGCGGCTGGACCGCTGCCTAAGGTTATTGTTCTAATTCCGACAAACAAGGCTACAATTTAAATAGGCGAACAGCTTGACGGCGAGTGGGGCGAGCAGTCAAAATAGGACATCCGGCTGCTCCACCGGAAGCGACAGCTCTAGCTCTGGCAATCGATTCCCCCCAGTCCACCGGAAGCGGTGCTCTGTACTTTGATTCATGAACAACCGATCATACTCCTGCGTGCTGTTGCGTAGTCTTGCTGTTTTAATTCTGCTGGCGTTTGTTTCCAGCACTTGCTTCGGGGCGCAAAGCTCCCGCAAGCGGCATCACCGCCGTACCACCCGCCAACGGGTCGTGCGTAAAGCCAAGGTGTCCAAGGCGCGATCCGGCCGGACCTACGTCAGACGTGTTTCTTACACACGTTCGTCGCGGCCGTCGGTGACCTACGATCGCCCTGCGGACGTTGGCCGCCGGTTGACCACCCGGGCTCCCATCATTCGCGGCGGCCCCTGGACTGAACCTACCTTCGCCGATTCCACGGTCGGGGATAATCCGGATGGGGAAGATCTGGATGTACGCCGGGCGGCTGTAGCGGCACTCGGGAGTTATAACGGCTCAGTTGTCGTCGTCGATCCCACGAACGGGCGCATTTTGAGCATCGTGAACCAGAAACTGGCCCTGAGCAGCGGTTTCCAGCCCTGCTCGACGATCAAGGTTTCTGTCGCCCTGGCGGCCCTGCGGGAGGGTCTGCTCGATGCCCGCAATGACTACCGGCTGTTCGGGAAATCGGGAATGACCCTGACCTATGCCCTGGCCCATTCCAGTAACAGCTTCTTCGCCTCCCTGGGCGTCAAGATGGGATTTGAAACGGTCAGCCGGCACTCCCATCAGTTCGGATACGGAGAGAAGGCCGGTTGGGAGATCGCCAATGAGCAGCCGGGCCATTTTCCGGATGCTCCGCCCGCCAATGGCGGCGTGGGGATGCTGACCAGTTTCGGCGAAGAGATCTCGCAGACCCCTCTGCAACTGGCCGCGCTGATGTCCGCGCTGGCCAATGGCGGCGACCTTTATTACCTGCAATATCCCCGGACGCCCTATGAGGCGCAGCATTTTCAGCCCCGCCTTAAGCGCCAGTTGGGTATCGGCGCGCTGATTCCGGCGGTCAAGCCAGGGATGCGCGGCGCCGTTGCCTTCGGTACCGCCCGGCGTGCCCAGCAGGATGAGCCCATCGCCGGTAAGACCGGCACCTGCACCAACAGCCGTACCCACCTGGGATGGTTTGGTTCCTTCAATGACGGTCCGAATGGGCGGAAGCTGGTCGTGGTGGTCCTGCTGACCGGCGGAAGGCCCTCGATCGGTCCGATGGCGGCGGGAGTGGCCGGGGAAGTCTACAAGAACCTGGCCGAGAAGAACTACTTCGCCGACCAGTCCAATCCCGGTATCCCCGATCTGTTGGCCACCCAGATCTGTTGCACCGCTAAGTAGCGCACGCACTCCTGCGTGCCGCGTCGCCACTCCTGGCGACGCCGGGGTGTCTTGCCGGTATCTTACGAACTTTGTGTTTCCGGCTCCAGCGCCCGCTCCGCCATGGCGTAGCGCAGCTCCTCGAGCCCCTGCCCGGTAACGCTGGAGATCTCGTAAAACGGCAGCTTGCGTCTCTTGGCGAGCCGCCGCAGCGCACTCACGCGCTTCGGATCCTGCGCCGCGTCCAGCTTGGTGGCCACTAGGATCATCGGCTTGGCCGCCAGTTCTTCGCTGAAACTCGCCAGCTCTTCCATCACCGTTTCGAAATCCTGCACCGGGTCCCGTCCGCTCGATTCCGATACATCCACCAGGTGGGCCAGCAGGCGAGTCCGCTCGATGTGCCGCAGAAACTGGGTGCCCAGGCCGTGCCCCAGGTGCGCTCCCTCGATCAGCCCCGGAATATCGGCCACCACGAAACTGCGGTAGCCGTCCAGATGGACCACTCCTAATTGCGGTTCGAGTGTGGTGAACGGATAATCGGCAATCTTTGGACGCGCCGCGGAAATGCGCGAAATGAGCGTTGATTTTCCAGCATTCGGAAAGCCCACCAGGCCCACATCGGCCAGCAGCTTCAGCTCCAGCCGCAGGTGGCGCTCCTCGCCCGGTTTGCCGGTCTCAAACTCCGTGGGAGCCTGGTGCGTGGAGGTGGCGAACCGCGCGTTGCCCCGGCCGCCGCGTCCTCCCCTGGCAGCTACCCACCGTTCGCCGGGCTTGGTGAAGTCGTAGAGCCGCTCTCCCGTCTCGTCGTCGTAGACTACCGTCCCGACGGGAACCTCCACGTCGATCGAATGGCCTTCGTGCCCGGTCCGGTTGCTGCCTTCGCCGTGCCGCCCCCGCTGGGCCTTATGCTCCGGATTGAAACGCAAATGCAGCAGCGTGTTCTGGTGCGAGTTGGCGACCAGCGTCACATCGCCGCCCCGCCCGCCGTCGCCGCCGGAAGGACCGCCTCGCGGCACATATTTCTCCCGGCGGAAAGCCAGGCAGCCGTTACCGCCGTCGCCGGCTTTGACCAGGATTTTGACTTCGTCGATAAACATAGAAAAGCCGCCGGCTTGAGGCCAAACCGGCGGCCCGATTCCTTTGGAGCGGGCGTCCCGCGCCCGTTCCCGCTACGCGACTGCGTTGATCTTGACGAACTTCCCCATCCGCCCGCGGTCGTGGAACTCCACAACTCCCGTGACCTTGGCGAACAGCGTGTCATCCTTGCCGCGCCCCACATTCAGCCCGGGCTTCACCTTGGTGCCGCGCTGCCGGATGATAATCGACCCGCCGGGAACCAGTTGGCCGCTGAATACCTTCACGCCCAGCCGCTGCGCATTCGAATCGCGGCCGTTTTTCGAACTGCCTAATCCTTTTTTATGTGCCATGCTTCACCTAGACGGCGATCTCGCCGATCTTCACCTCCGTGAAGGACTGGCGATGCCCGATGGTCCGCTTGTACTGCTTTTTCCGTTTGAATTTGAAGACCAGGATCTTCTTGCCGCGCCCGCTCTCGACGATAGTCCCTTTCACGGTGGCTTGGCCCAGTTCCGGACCTGCGACCACCTGGCCCTCGTCCTGAATCACTGCCCGCAGCGGCAACTCGATTTCGGCGCCGATTTCGCCGGGCAACTTCTCCACGCGGACCACGTCGCCCGGAGCTACCCGGTATTGTTTTCCGCCGGTTTCAATAATCGCTTGCATCACAACCTCGTTTTGGAGCCGAAACACACTGAGAACTCAGTGCTGTCAGGTCTAAAGATCGATTTTACAACACTCCAGCCAATAATGCCAAGCGCCGCATACGGAGGGCATTAGAGAGTGTCAAATCCTTTCACCGAAACACGGCTGGTCTTTTTCGAGGAATGTGCTGGGTATTGTTCCGTGCCCCACCAGTTTGAAGTTGCCGAAATCCTTGTACCACGCACCATCAGGCACCTCTGGGTTGCTTCGAATCCACTCCATCAACTTCAGAAGGTCGGTCGTGGATAGATCTCTGGTCCGAACTCGGTCCTCAAGGTGCTCCCGGACCTTCCGCGGAAGAGAGCGCCAATTTATGGTGGGCACGAGCTAGTCCGGATAGTCCACGCCGAAGATCATCTTTTCGATTTGCTTCCACTGCTGGTGGGCCTTGACGGCATTGGGTTCGGACTGGAACTTTTCGACGAGTTGCTCTAATTTCCGTTTTTGCGCTTCGGCAACCCGCTCGACCAGAGTCTCAGCCGACTCGAGTATCGCCACCATTTCTTCACTCTTCAGGCTTTCTACGGCTTCGTTCAGCTTCCGGCTTCCGACCGATTGAACAGCCTCCATGATAGAGTCCACCGGAACCGACAGAGAACCGTCTTCCTGAAGGTGCCCCATTTGAAGTACTTTGTCACCGAAGCGGTCCCTCATACGCCGTGCTTCCTCTGGGGTGAGCGTGACGTGATCTTTCGATAGCTCTTCCAAGAATTGAATAAAGGTGAGCATCGCGCCGCTTTGCCGTCCTGACTACTATTTTCGCCCTTTTGGAGTTCTGACGCCATAGCCACATTCACCGATAGGCGTGCCCCCGTCAAACGAGGAAGCATGGCCCGGCGCCCTCTCAGCCATCCCGCCGCAGTTGCGCCAGCGCCCAGCGCGCGTGATCGGCCACCAGCGGATCCTCGAAACGGGCCAGCCGCTCGAGCGGCTCACGAAAGCGCTCCGAGCCCTGGCTGCCCATGGCCACCGCTACATTGCGCAAAAAGCCGGCATACCGGCTCCGCTTCACCGGGCTGCCGCGGAACAAACTCCGGAATTCCTCCTCGCTCAACGCGGCCAGCCGTTCGAGCGGTGGAGCGAACCAGCGCGGAGCAAAGGCCGGCTCTCCGCTCACCGGAGCCTTCCGGTTCCAGGGACACACATCCTGGCAAATATCGCAGCCGAAAACGTGCGCGCCGCTCGTCGCCCGTAACGGTTCCGGAATCGCCGTCCGCAGCTCGATCGTGAAATAGGAAATGCACCGCCGGGCATCCAGCCGGTACCCGGCGCCCTCCGGTACCAGCGCCTCGGTCGGGCAGGCGTCGATGCAGCGGGTGCAGGACCCGCAGCGGTCCGGCGGCGGCCGGTCCGGCTCCGCGGCAAAAGAAACCAGCAGCTCTCCCAGGAAAAACCAGGACCCCATGCCCTCGTGGATCAGGCAGGTATTCTTCCCGATCCACCCCAGGCCCGCCTGCCGGGCATAGGACCGCTCCAGCAGCGGAGCCGTATCCACGCAGATCTTCCATTCGAACGGTTCGCGAGACAGCTCTGTGAGCCGTCCCGCCAGCCGCTCCAGCCCGCCGCGCAGCACATCATGATAGTCGTCGCCCCAGGCATAACGCGAGATCCAGCCGAGTTCGTCGGTGCGGAACTCGGTCGAGTACGGCTCCGGCCCGTTGTAAAGCTTGCCCGCGCAGATCACCGAGCGCGCCGAGGGCAGCAGCCGCCGCGGATCCTCGCGCACCGCCGCGCGATGATCGGTGAGATAACCCATCTCGCCCGCGTATCCGGCCGCAAGCCATCGCCGGTAGCGATCGGCATCGGGATGGGGCAGGGCAGAGGCGACCCCCGCCAGCTCAAAGCCGCACTCCCGCGCCGCCGCCCGGATCGTGGAAGAGTCCGGGAACGCGCCGGCCGCTCCCGTGGACCGGTTCAGTGTCGCGAGTGGGCCGCCAGGCGGGATTCCAGCCATGCTGTAAATCGTTGCTCGTTCCACGCGCCCGCCGCCAGCAGCCGCATCGAGATCACTACCTCGGTCTGCGGAGCCGCCAGGTGCCGGCCGTTGTCTTTAAGAAAGGTGTAGGCGCTCAGAAATCCAGTCCGCTTATTTCCATCCGCGAACGGATGGTATTTCAGGATCCCCGCCGCGTATGCCCCCGCCAGATGTGAAAGAGACGCTTCCGGCCGCGCTGCCAGAATCTGCTGCGGATAGGCAAGAGCCGCCTCCAGCGAAGGCCGGTCCGGCGTTCCCATCGTTCCGCGAAACCGGTCCAATTGCGTCTCGTGCAGAGCCAGCGCGGTGCGCAAAGCCAGCCATCGGGGCTCGGTCATTTTGCCAGCTCTCGCAGCGCATCGCGATATTCATCCATGCCTTCATAAGCGCGCTGCATCTGACGCTCAAACTCGGGGTTAAAGGGAGAAAGGCGATAGCCGTCCTGAATTTCGGTGAGAAAAAGAGTGTCTCCCTTCTTGACACTCAGCCTGGCTAGTACTTCTTTCGGCAGGATCACCCCCGTTGAGTTCCCAACAGTGGTCACTTTCATCGCGATCATATAACAAAATATATAACGATCGCGACCGGGGGTGTCCTGCCAGAGGAAAATTACAACTTCGCTTGCAGGTGCGCTTCCACGAACCAAAGGTCCTTATCGAGCGCGCGTGAAATCTCGGTAAACAGGTCCGCAGTGGTAGGATCACCCAAGCCGTCGGCCTGCCCGATCGCGTGGCGGATCGCGCTAGCCGATTTAGCCAACTGCGCCGAAAGGGCCTTCACGTGGGAAATCCCATCGGCCGCCTTCAAGTCGTATTCCGGCAGGCTGGAATTCTTCGCCGCCTGGCGAATCGTTCCATGAGCGACGCCTCCGAGCATTACCGCGCGCTCGGCAATCAGATCCGAGTGCTCCAGCACGTGGCCCGCTACCTGGTCGAACAGCTCGTGCAGTTGGATAAAATCAGGACCTTTGACATTCCAGTGCGCATGTTTGGTTTGATTGTAGAGATCGATCGAATCCGCCAGGCGCTCGTTCAACAAAGCAATCAAGCGAACGCGGTTCTGTTCAGCAATATCGATCTGGGTTTCAAAAGTGGCTTTTTCTTGCGCTGCAGTAGTCAAGTTATCCTCCGTTCTTATTTTAGTTGGATGCCCCGGGGGTGGAGCCTGATTCCCTCATTTTGCCCGGAGGGGCCGTGAAAAAAGAGACTCTCGGCTCCTAAGTCTTCTGCTTTCAGTGGGCTACAGCAAGCGAAACCATTCAGCCGCCAAAAACCGCCATTCAACCCCCCATGTCGCCATACAACCAAAGAAATCAACAGTTTAATTCCAATCCGTGGAAACTGTTCGGAAAGATTCTCTATACTGGCAGTCGCACACGTTGTGCTGTCTACGTTTTTTCTCGGAGAGATTGCTGGGGAAGCTGCGCAACCCATGAGGAGTCACATAAGAGATGCACAAGCCTATTAAGTACGTAGAAAAAGCTTTAACTTATGTCGCGCAGGCGGCCTGGACCGTCTTCGACAAAGCCAACCAGATCCATCAGAATCCATCGTTCACTCCCAGGTGGTCGGATAAGCCCCTGCTGAAGTCCTACCAGAAGACCAAGCCGCCGCTGGGTTGGCCGCGCGAGACTGACTCCCTGTGTCCCCGGTGCGTGCCCGAAGCACGCAAAGAAATCCTGGACGGTACCAAGCCGCTTTCGGTCCTCCTGAACGAGAAGGTTGGCGAAATTAAGGCGAAGATCGTCGAGCGCGACGGCAAGATCCTCATGGTCAAGGATTGCCCGCAGCATGGCCACTTCGAAGACGTAATGGCCATCGATACCGCCTTCTTCAAGCACCTGGAGCAGGTATTTCCGGGCCGCGATATCCGCGCCCACAATGATGAAAAGCTCCACAATCACGGCTCCAGCACCATCACCCACGGCCGCGGCTCGGTCCTCACCGTCGACCTGACCAATCGCTGTAACATGATGTGCGATCCCTGCTTCATGGACGCCAATCAGGTTGGCTTCGTCCACGAGCTCACCTGGGACGACATCAGGACCCTGCTCGATAACGCCATTTCGATCAAGCCGCGCCGCCAGATGTCCGTGCAGTTCTCCGGCGGCGAGCCGACCATCTCACCCTACTTCCTGGACGCTGTCGCCTATTCCCGCAAGGTGGGCTACACCAGCGTGCAGGCGGCCACCAACGGCATCGAGTTCGCTAAGAGCCCCGAATTCTGCCGCCAGGCAGCCGAGGCGGGCCTGCGCTACGCCTATCTGCAGTTCGATGGCATCGGCAACGCGGCCAACGCGCACCGCAAGGTGGGCAACCTCTTCGACGTGAAACTGCGGGCCATCGAAAACCTGCACTCCAACGGCGTGGATATCATCCCGGTCATCACCATCATCAACGGCATCAATAACGAGCAGGTGGGCCGCATCGTCCAGTTCGCCCTGGATAACCCCAAAAAGATCCCCTTCCTCTCCTTCCAGCCCGTTTCCTTCACCGGCCGCGACGAGGAGATCACCGACGAGCGCCGTCACGCCCAGCGCTATACGCTCTCCCACCTGGCGCACGACGTCAAAAAGCAGACCGGCCTGGGCGAGCCTGCCCGCGACTGGTTCCCGATCTCGTTCATCAGCACCTTCTCCGACTGGAGCGACCTGGTCCATGGCCCGCAGGCCACCTGGGGCCAGTTGAGCTGCGGCTGCCACCCGAACTGCGGCGTGGGCATGGCCGTCATGGTGGATAAAGAAACCAAGGAATCGGCTCCCGTAACCGCGTTCCTGAATGCCGACCGGCTGGCACGCGATGTCGCCCGGATCAACGATGCCGCCCGCGGCAAGTGGCCTTCCATCATCGGCATGTGCCTCTCGCTGGCGCGCAACTACGATCCTTTCCAGGCGCCGACCCACTTCCGCCTGATGGATCTGGTCAAAAAGTTCGATAAGACCTTTGGAGCCACCGGTAAGAGCTACGGCAAGGTCGGGGCCGACCGCACCATGGAAGATATCGAGCGCCGCCGCCGCGATCGCTGGAACTTCCTGTTTATCGCCGGCATGTGGTTCCAGGATCTGTTCAACTACGATTTCCGTCGTACCGAGCAGTGCATCATCCCGTATGCTACACAGCAGGGCGAAATTTCTTTCTGCGCCTATAACACTGGCATCGGCTGGCGCAATATCATTGAGAAGATGCACATGACTGCCACGCTCACCAAGTGGTACGAGGAGCATGGCCGGCACGAGATCTTCGCCGGCGGCAAGAGTGTGCAATTGAGCAGCACGGACCATCACCTGGTTCTGCGCGAGGAGATCATCACCACCGAAGAGCAGCACGATCTGGATGCCCTGGGCATCGCCAAGACCGCGCGCGACGAAAAACTGCGCGCTCGTGCGCTCAAGCAGAAACAGGCCGAGGAAAACGCCCGCATGGCGAAGCTGTACCGCGAACACGTTTTGAAAGAGGCTCCCGCTCCGCAGTTGGTCCAGTTGCAGCCGGCCCAGCCGAAGCCTGAGGAAGGCGCCGAGTTGCGTGAAGAGGTCGGGTCCTTCGGAGATTGATTTCGGAAAAATAGCAAGTCTCAAAGCCACAAACAACCTAGGGCCGTCGGGCAAGTCGACCCGGCGGCCCCTTTTTTTTCTCCATTCATCCCCCCAAATCCACCATACGGCCCTTGCTTTCCACCATTTAGCCTTTGGTTCTAGTGTTTCCACGGGGTGCTCCCTAGAATGGGCCTCATGGGCGGCGATTTCCAGATAATACAACCTGAAACTACCTATACGGGCTCACCCATCCAGCCCATCCAGACTGGCCTGCCTCGCACCACCCAGTCCCTGTGCCCCGAGTGTACCCAGTTGATTCCAGCCACGTTATTTGAAGAGAACGGCCGCGTGGTCATGGAGAAGAGCTGCCCCACGCACGGCGCTTTTCGGGATATCGTCTTCTCCGATGCCCGCCTCTACCTCAAGATGGAGCAGTGGAGCTTCGGGGACAGCCGCGGGCTGGAAAATCCGGCCGTCGAGAACGCCACCCGCTGCCCGGACGACTGCGGGCTGTGTTCCATGCACACCAGCCACACCGGCCTAGCCAATATCGATCTCACCAACCGCTGCAATCTCACCTGCCCGGTGTGCTTCGCCAACGCCAATGCCGCCGGCTATCTCTACGAGCCGGATTTCGAGCAGGTGCGGACCATGCTGCAGGCCCTCCGCAACGAGCGGCCCGTGGCCGGCCGGATCGTGCAGTTCTCCGGCGGCGAGCCGACCATCTATCCGCGCTTCCTGGAAGTGCTCCGGATGGCCGTCGAGATGGGCTTCTCCCATCTGCAGGCAGCCACCAACGGCATCAAGTTCACCGACCTGGAGTTTGCCCGCCAGGCCAAAGCCGCCGGCCTGCATACGCTCTATCTGCAATTCGACGGCGTTTGCGATGACATCTATCGCCGTACCCGCGGCGAATCGCTGTGGGAAAAGAAGCTGCGCTGCATCGAGAATGTCCGCGAGGCCGGGCTGAAGATCGTCTTCGTGCCCACCATTGTCAAAGGCCTCAACGACCATCAGATCGGCGACATCCTCCGCCTGGCGATCGAGAACATCGATTGCGTCAGCGGCATCAGCTTTCAGCCGGTGGCCTTCACCGGCCGCATCGCCCGCCGGGAACTCGAAGCCAAGCGCTTCACGCTCTCCGATTTCGCCCACGCCGTAAAGCTCCAGACCGGAATCTGCGATCCTTACGAAGACTGGTTCCCGCTCTCCTGCGTCACCCCGTTTTCCAAGCTGCTGAGCGCCCTGCGCGGGGAAATGACCACGCACCTGACGCCGCATCCCCACTGCTCCATCGGCACCTACCTGTTCGTGGATCAGCACCACCGGGCCGTCCCCGTAACCCGTTTCGTGGATGTGGGCTCCATGCTGCGGGATATGGACCTGCTGGCGCGCAAGGCCAGCAAGCGCCGCATCCAGTTCTTCTCCAAGATCAACGCCTGGAACCTGCTGCGCAAGCATTTCCACGAGGAGAAGGCGCCGGAAGGGCTGACCTTCGCCAAGTTCCTGCAAACGCTGCAAGGCTTCACCGATAAGCGCTACGGCCGCGGCGCCCGTGAGAAGGAAGGCTTCACCTACCGTACCCTGATGCTGGCCGGCATGCACTTCATGGATTCCTATAATTACGACGTCGAGCGGGTGAAGCGCTGCGTCATCCATTACGCCGCCCCGGACGGGAAAATCTACCCGTTCTGCACCTACAACTCCGGCCCGGTCTTCCGCGAGAAGATCGAAAAGGAGTTCTCCATCCCGTTCGAAGAGCAGCCGGAACTGGTGGAGATCGAAGCCCGTTCGGAAGTCCTGGTGCCGTAAGCCGGCCGGCAACCTGGCCGGGCACGCTATCATAAAAAGAAACGTGCCTGGTGTTTACATCGCGTATCCCTTCTGCGCCCAGAAGTGTACTTACTGTAATTTCGCTTCCGGAGTCTTTCCCCGCGCGCTCGAAGCCCGCTATCAGGAAGCGCTGCGCGCGGAGATCGGTCGGCACGTGTGGACCTGGCGGCCGGAAACGGTCTACTTCGGCGGCGGCACGCCCAGCGCGATGGGCCCCCACGACCTGGCCGCTCTGCTCCACCTGCTCCCCGGCCGCCCCTGGGCAGAGGCCACGCTCGAAGCCGCGCCGGGCGGCATCTCCGCCGATCTGGCCCGAAGCTGGGTCGCCGCCGGCATCGGCCGCGTCAGCCTGGGAGTGCAGTCCTTCGTCCAGCCGGAAATCGCCCGCACCGGCCGCAAGCATACCGCCGCAATCGTTGCCGAAGAGGTGGCCCGCCTGCGCCGCGCCGGCATCGCCGGCATCAATCTCGATCTGATTGCCGGGCTCTCCGGTCAGACCGAGGCAAGCTGGCGCGAATCGCTCGATTGGGTGGAGCGCCTGGCTCCCGAGCACGTCTCGGTCTACATGCTGGAAGTCGATGAGGACAGCCGCCTGGGCCGCGAGATCCTGGCCGGAGGAGCCCGCTACGGCGCCGCCGACCGGCCCTCGGAAGAGCTTACCGCCGATCTCTACGAGATGGCCGTGGAGCGCTTAGCGGCCATGGGCATCCACCGCTACGAGATCTCCAATTTCGCCCGCCCCGGCTATGAATCGCGCCATAACCTGAAGTATTGGAAGCTGGAGCCGTATATCGGCTTCGGCGCCGACGCGCATTCGTTCGACGGCTCCCGCCGCTGGCGGAATCCCGAGTCGCTCCAGGCCTACCTGGCGTCGCCGGCCGTGGAGTTCACCGAAGCCCATCCGGACGAAGAAAAGTTCTTCGTCGGCTTGCGCCTGAGCGAGGGTGTGCGCCCCGCGCCGGAAGAGTGGCAGCGCTTCCGCGAGCCGATCCACCGCTTTCTGGATGCCGGCCTGCTCGAAACCAACGGCTCGGTTTTGCGGCTCACCGGGCGCGGCATTCTACTTTCCAACGAGGTATTCCAGGAGTTTCTGACGACATGATTGATTTGCGCAGCGATACCGTCACCAGGCCCACGCCCGCCATGCGGAGCGCCATGATGGAGGCCGAAGTCGGCGACGACGTTTACGGCGAAGATCCCACGGTAAACCGGCTGGAACAGCGGGCCGCCGAAATCACCGGCAAAGAGGCCGCCCTGTTCGTTCCCACCGGAACCATGGGCAATACCATCGGCGTCAAACTCCACACCGAGCACGGGCAGGAGGTGATCTGCGACGCGCGCGCGCATTTGCTGGACTACGAAATGTCCATGCTGGCATGGTTTTCCGGCTGCGTGGCCCGCCCCATTCCGACGCCCGACGGCATTCTGCGCTGGGAACAGATGCGCCAGGAGATCCGCATGCGGAATCCGTACCGGGCGCCCACCGGGCTGATCGAAGTCGAGAACACGCACAACATGGCAGGCGGAACCGTCTATCCGCTCGAAGTGCTGGAGGAGATCTGCGACGGAGCGCATGAGATGGGCCTGAAGGTGCACCTGGACGGCGCGCGCGTATTCAACGCATCGGCCGCTACCGGCGTGCCCGTGAGCCGGATCGTCGCCAAAGTGGATACGGTGATGTTCTGTCTCTCCAAAGGCCTGGGCGCCCCGGTGGGATCGCTGCTGGCGGGCACGCGCGAGGCGATCGAGCGGGGCCGGCTCTATCGCAAGCGCCTGGGAGGCGGGATGCGCCAGGCCGGCGTGCTGGCCGCCGCCGGATTGATTGCCCTCGAACAATCGCCCCAGCAGCTTCCCGAAGATCACCGCAATGCCCGCCTGCTGGCCGAAGGATTGGCCCGCGTGCCCGGGATCGCCCTGGACCCATCGAGCGTCGAGACCAACATCGTGGTCTTTGACGTACGGGGAACCGGTATGACCTCTGGGGCCATCAGCACCGCTTTGCTGGAAAAAGGCGTGAGGATTAACGGAATCAGCCCCACCCATATGCGCGCCGTCACGCATTACGACGTCAGCCGCGCCGGCTGCGAGCAAGCCATTGAGGCTGTCGCCGCCGTCGTGCAGCCCGCACTGTGCTATCCTTCGTATTAACAGAGTTTGGGGTCATATTTCCCTTATTAACGAAAGGAACGTACATGCCACTGGTATCGATGCGGCAGTTGCTGGATGAGGCCGCCAAAGGCGGATATGGGGTTGGCGCGTTTAACGTCAACAACATGGAACAGATCCAGGCGATCATGGAAGCTGCCCGGGAGACGCAATCGCCGGTTATTATTCAGGCCAGCCGCGGGGCTCGCGCCTATTCGCAGGATCGCTTCCTGTATCACCTGATGCTGGCCGCCGCGGAGCTCTATCCGGAGATTCCCACCGTGCTGCACCTGGACCACGGCAACAGCGTCGAAACCTGCAAGTCCGCCATCGAGATGGGTTTCACCAGCGTGATGATGGACGGCTCGCTGATGCCCGACGGCAAAACGCCTTCGACATTTGAATACAATGTCGAAGCCACGCGGGCGGTGGTCGAGGCGGCCCACGCCAGGGGCATCACCGTGGAGGGCGAGATCGGCTGCCTGGGCGGAATCGAAGACGGCCACGGCGCCGGCCTGGACGGCCTGAGCCACCTCACCGATCCGGACCAGGCGGTGGAGTTCGTGAAGCAGACCGGCCTGGATGCGCTGGCGATCGCCATCGGCACCAGCCACGGGGCTTACAAATTCACCCGAAAGCCCACCGGCGAGACGCTCAAGATGCAGCGCCTGATCGAGATTCACTCCAAGCTGCCCACTACGCACTTGGTGATGCACGGCTCTTCCAGCGTACCCAAGGAGCTGCAGGACATCATCAACCAGTACGGCGGCAAGCTGAAGCCCACCTGGGGCGTGCCGATTGAAGAGATCCAGCTAGGCATCCGCAACGGCGTGCGCAAAATCAACGTGGACACCGATAACCGCCTGGCCATCACCGGCGCCATCCGCAAGGTCTTTATGGAGAAGCCCGAAGAATTCGACCCGCGCAGCTATCTGAAGCCCGCCCGCGAAGCCATGAAGAAAGTGGTCGCTGAGCGCATGCGCCAGTTCGGACAAGCCGGCCACGCCGGCGACTACAAGCCCATCCCGCTCTCCGAGATGGCCCAGCGCTACGCCGCCGAAACCACCCCCGTTCTGGCCCACTGACCGGGTTGTAGCGCCCGCTCCCAGCGGGCCGCGTCGACTTCAGTCGACGGCTTCCTCCGCGCCTATCGCCGCAGCTCACGCTCGGCGCGGGCGCGGATCTCCGCCTCTCCGGCTTCCGCCGCGCGCTCGAAGGCCCGCTTCGCCTCGGCGCTTTTTCCCACGGCGCGATACAGCAGGCCCAGCCGGTAATACTGCGTCCCGTCCGGGTGCGGAGCCTGCGCGACCGCCTTCTCGAACTCCGCGATCGCCGTGGCGGTATCGCCCCGCGCATTGGCCACCAGCCCCAGCGCGGCATGGGCCTGCGAATTCCAGCGGGCCGAGCTCTCCTCCCACTCCGCCGGCGGGATGAACCGCGGCACGCGCAGCGTCGCTGCCACCGCGATCGCGCGCCGCGCGCATTCTTCCGCGCGTGCCAGGCGCTTCTCTTCCCGCGTTCCGTTGGCCAGCACGCCCGCCAGGTTCACCAGAACGACCAGGTTGTCGGGCGCCAGCCGCAGCGATGCTTCCCCCGCCGCAATGGCCTTGTCCGCATCGCCCATCGCACGATAGGCCTCCAACTCCAGCTCGTAGACGTGCGCGCGCAGCCCGGAGGCCGGCCAGCCTTTCAGGAACGCATCGCCGGCCGCCGTCACCGCCGCCGGAGTCTTTCCGTCGAGCACCCGCAGGTAGGCGTCGAACTCCTCGGGCGTCTCCGCCTGCGGCAAGGCAGCAAACTGCGCCCAAGCGCTGACCGCGCAGCACAGCACCGCAAACCCAAGCAACGCCAACCGGGCCGACGCGCGCGGTTCCGTTCCAACACCGAACCGCGACCGTAAGGGAGCGGACTTCACGGTCGAAGCGCGAGTCTCCGAACGGCGAAGGCAGTGGCCACTACCCCGCGTGAATCGACCGCTTCGCCGGATCGTACACCATCCGCGTTCCGCGCACCAGCGCTTCATCCACCATGATGGCCGCCACAGAGTGCGCATACCCCGCTTCAATGGGAGCGTTGGGAGCCTTGCGCGTGCGCAGGCACTCCAGCCAGTTCTTCATGTGCGGCGTGCTCTCCACGGGAGGAATCGTGGCCCCCGCCTGGATCTTGTCCGGCTCGTTCGAGCCTTCGCCGCTGATGGTGAACGGCTCTTCCCAGCGCCACTTGGTCGCGTCCAGCACGCCGCGCGTTCCGAAAAACTTCAGGTAGTTGCCCGCGCCGGTTCCGAACACCGTCGTATAGCGCACCAGAAATCCGCCGTTGTCGGGATATTCCAGCGTGAACTCCACCGAATCCGGCACCGTGCGCTGGTCTTTCCAGCGGTAGATGCCGCCGATCGCCACCGCCCGCACGGGCAATTCGGCGCCGGTGATGTAGTTCGAGAGGTCGATGAAGTGCACTGCCAGGTTGGTATGCGGGCCGCGCGAAAACTCGCGGTATCCGTACCAGGCGGCGTACTGATCGGCGTTGAAGCCGCGATATTTCCGGTGCATCAGGAAGGCCTTCCAGTCCACATCGGCCTCCTCCACCTTGCGCTCGCCGTAGCGGTGCCAGTAGGGCTCGTAGGAGTTGCGCACCTGCTCCACCTTCAGGATCTTGCCCAGCCCGCCGGAAGTCACAAAAGCCCGCGCCGCCACCGAAGCCGGATAGCTGCGGATCTGGGTGCCGCACTGCACCACCCGGTTGGCCTTCTTCACCGCCTCCACGGCCTCCAGCAGCTCTTTCATATCCATGGCCAGCGGCTTTTCCACGTAGGCATCCTTGCCCGCGCGCATGGCGGCGGACAGAATCGTACAGTGCTGGTGGTCCGGCGTGCTGATCACCACCGCGTCGATGCGTTTATCGGCCAGCATGTCCTGGTAGTGGACATACTGTTCCGGCGTATTTCCGGAGGCTTCGCGCACCGCTGCCGCCGCAGCCTCGCGCTGCTGGCGCCAGGTGTCGCATACCCCCAGCACTTCCACGTTGGTGTCCTGGCGGAACTGCAAAACTTCCTTCAGCAGGCCGCGGCGGCCGCAGCCGATGATGCCGATCCCGATCCGGTCGTTGGCGCCTTCCATGCGCCTCGCCTCCAGGGCAGCCAGCGAGGCGGCGCCCAGGAATTCTCTGCGATTCAGGCCGTTGTGTTCCATGATCCGTACCATCATACGCCCCTCTGCGTTGCCCCTGGAAGCACCCGCGCTCCGGGAGTACAATTGGGGCAGCAGTGGAGGTTCCCATGGCGGTCTTAAAGAAGTTGCAGGACTTTTTAGACCAACACGGCGTGTCCTACACCCACACCGTCCACCCCTTGGCTTACACGGCGCGAGCGGTTGCCAGCGCCGAGCATATCCCCGCCCAGGAGGTCGCCAAGACCCTGGTCTTTCTGGTGGAAGACGGCTACCGCATGGTGGTGCTACCCGCCAGCAAAGTCGTCGATTTTCAGGAGCTGCGGGCCATGCTGGGCTTTTCCCATGCCCGCCTCGCCACCGAAAAGGAGCTGGCCCAGATCTTTCCGGATTGCGAATTGGGCGCGATGCCGCCGTTCGGCAATCTCTACGGCCTGGAGGTCTATCTGGACAGCACCATGCTGGCGGATGAGAAGATCGCCTTCAATGCCGGCACCCACCGGGATGTCCTTCACATGAGCCTGAAAGACTACCGGCGCCTGGTCAATCCCGAAATTGCTTCGCTGGCTCGCCAGTTAGCCGCTCAGCGAGGCTGGTAATCCGCGGGCTTCAGCGGACCGGCGTCAGGTAGCCATAGCGCCCCAGGGTGGCGCGTCCCGCCGGCCCCAGCAGAAAATCCGTGAACCGCCGGGCCTCCGCCTGCCGCGGCGAGCGCTGGAGAACGCCCAGCCGCTGCTCGATCGGTGTGTGCAGACTCTCGTCCACGCGCAGGATCGTCCCGCCTTGGTGGAGCACCAGGGAATAGGCCGTGAAGACCACATCGGCATTGCGCGACAGGCCGAACTGCCGGGCCATGCTGATGTTTTCCGCGTACACCACTTTGGATTTCACGCGATCCCAGACGCCGGCGCGTTGGAGCGTCTCCACCGTGGCCCGGCCGTAGGGAGCGAGCTCCGGCTTGGCCACCGCGATCACGCGCACCTCGGGCGAAGACACGTCTTCCACGCGCGAGAGGTGCACGGAAGCGCCCGGAGGAATCCAGAGCGCCAGCGCGCCGCGCGCATAGACCGCGGCCGTGCCGGGCGCGAGAAGCCCTTTCTGATCGAGCCTGGTGATGTGCTCGGCGTCCGCCGCTGCGAACACGTCGAACGGAGCCCCA